>DASYFC010000149.1:0-4376 GCA_036498645.1 Acidimicrobiia bacterium
GGACCGCGCTGAGCGTCGGCTTGACCACGGTGAGACACTGTGGATAACTCCCGAGGGAGCCCATCTCCGCCTCATAACGGGACTCCTGGACGGGAGGAAATGGGAGGCGGGAGAGACCAACACGACCGGATCTCCCGTCTCCCGCGTCGATTCGCTGCCGCGTGGCGGTACCGGCTTCAGCCGCTCGAGCGGCGGCGGCTGCGGGGGCTCAGGGCGCGCGGCTGCCACGGGTCCGCGCCGGAGATGCTCGTGCCCGGGGGCACGATCTCGTCGATGCGGTCGAGCACGTCGGCGCCGAGGCGCACGTCGACGCCCGCGAGCAGGTCGTCGAGCTGCTCCATCGTGCGCGGACCGATGATCGCCGAGGTCACGGCCGGGTGCTCGAGCACGAACGCGAGCGCCAGGTGCGTGATCGTGATGCCGGCATCGGCGGTCACCTTCAGCAGCTCCTCCACCACGTCGACGCGCTGCTCGTGGACAGCTCGCTGGCGCTCGTCCTCGAACTGACGGCCGAAGCGGCGCGCCATGCGGGAGTCGGGCGGGAGCTCGGCGCCCTTGCGGTAGCGGCCGGCGAGGTAGCCGCCGGCGAGCGGGCTCCACGGGATCACACCCATGCCGTAGCGCTGGCACGTGGGGAGCACCGAGCGCTCGACCTCCCGCACGAGGATCGAATACGGCGGCTGCTCGCACCGGAACCGCTCACGGCCGCGCCGCTCGGCAACCCACTGGGCCTCCACGATGTACTCGGCCGGGAACGTCGACGACCCCGCGTAGCGGATCTTCCCCTGGTGCACGAGATCGCTCAGGGCGCCGAGCGTGTCGTCGACGTCGGCCGCCTCGTCGGGTCGGTGCACCTGGTAGAGGTCGATCCAGTCGGTGCCGAGCCGGCGCAAGCTGTTCTCGACCTCGCGCTGGATCCAGCGGCGTGAGTTGCCCTGCATGTTGGGATCGGCGCCCATCTGCGCGTGCACCTTGGTGGCGAGCACGATGTCGTCGCGTCGCCCGGAGATCGCCTTGCCGACGATCTCCTCGGACTCGCCCCTCGAGTAGACGTCGGCGGTGTCGATGAAGTTCACGCCGGCGTCGAGCGCGCGGTGCACGATACGGACGCACTCGTCGTGGTCGGGATTGCCCATCTTGCCGAGCATCATCGCCCCGAGGCAGTACTCGCTCACGCGGACGCCGGTGCTGCCGAGGTTGTGCATCTTCATGGGGCTCTCCCGCGGTCGGCTTTCCGCGGAGCCTACGCCCGGTTCAGAGATGCAAATCCCAGCGGGACATGGGCGGGAACTCCCCGGCGACGACGGCGTCGAAGCGCTCGCGCAACATGCCGGCGGTGGCGTCGCTCGTCGTGACGTAGAAGCGGCCCGTCCGGACGGCGTCGAACACGAGGCCGGCCACGTCGTCCGGCGGGCGTCCCGAGCTCTCGGTGAGGTCCCGTAACGCCTGCTCGACGAGGTGGGCGTCGGGCGCCTGCGCCTCGCCGGGCGGCTCGTCGGGCCGGTTGCGCGTCGAGTACGCGATCTTCGTGTCGACGATCCCGGGCACCAGTACCGAGACCCCGATCGGCGCGCCCTGCGCTTGCAGGTCGTGGGCGAGGCACTCGGTAAGCGCGAGCACGGCGAACTTGCTGGCGATGTACGGCGCCGAATACGCGCCGGTGATCAATCCGGCCACGGACGACGTGTTGACCACGTGGCCCTCGTCGCCGCTCTCGAGCATGCGGGGGATGAACGAGCGGATGCCGTGCAGGACGCCCCAGAAGTTGACGCCCATCACCCACTCCCAGTCGGCGAGCTCGCGCTGCCAGGTGATCCCGCCCTGGAACACGCCGGCGTTGTTGCACAGCAGGTTGACGGAGCCGAAGCGCTCGTACGCGAGGGCGGCGAGGGCGTCGATCTGCTCGGCACGGGACACGTCGGTCGGCGCCACGACGACCTCGGCGCCGGCCGTCTCGACCTCGGCCGCGGCCTCCTCGAGCGCGTTGACCTCGACGTCGGCGATCACGACGCGCATCCCTTCGCCGGCGGCGCGGCGGGCGAGCGCGCGCCCGATCCCGCTCCCCGCCCCCGTGACCACCGCGACTCGACCGTCGAATTGGTCCATGCGGCTACGGAGGAGTGCCGCGGTAGACGTAGCCGTCGCTGATCGGTTTGCGCCCGGCGTAGAACGGCGTGAGCGCGGCCTCGACCGCGTCGGGAGTCCAGCGCTCGCCGACGTCGAAGTGCCGGTCGACGCCGGGGCCCTGGACGACGTCGATCATGCGCCCGTACACGACGAACACCTGGCCCGAGACGTTGGCGGCAGCCGGTGACGCCAGGTAGGCGACGAGTGGCGACACGTTCTCGGGCGCGAACTGATCGAAGTCGGGGTCGGCCTCTTCGAAGCCGGGGAGCGTCTCGGTCATGCGGGTGCGCGCTCGGGGCGCGATCGCGTTCGCGGTCACGCCGTAGCGACCCAAGCTGTTTGCGGTAGCGAGCGTCAGCGCGATGATCCCGGCCTTCGCCGCCGCGTAGTTGGGCTGACCGGGCGACCCGAACAAGCCGGCCTCCGACGACGTGTTCACGACCCGCCCGTACACCGGCGCCTCCGCGGCCTTCGACCGTTCGCGCCAGTACGCCGCCGCGTGGCGGGACATGCAGAAGTGCCCCTTGAGATGGACGCGAACCACGAGGTCGAAGTCCTCCTCGCTCATGTTGAAGAGCATCCGGTCCCGCAGGAACCCGGCGTTGTTCACCAGGATGTCGAGCTGCCCGAACCGGTCCACCGCCGTCTGGACGAGGCGGAGCGAGTCGTCCCAGTCGGCGACGTCGCCGTGGTCGGCGACGGCTTCGCCGCCGGCGGTCGTGATCTCGTCCACGACGGCGTCGGCAGGGCTCTTCTCCTCTTCTCCCTGCAGGGTGCGGCCGTAGTCGTTCACGACGACGCGGGCGCCGAGGCGTGCCAGCTCGAGGGCCTCGGCCCGCCCCAGACCGCGCCCGGCCCCGGTGACGATCGCGACCTTGCCGTCCATCCCTTCGAGCACCAGCTCCCCCGTCCTCCGCCGAAAAGTGGAATACGTTCTACTCCGTGACCGAGCCGAGAGTCGCCTTCGTGACCGGCGCCAGCCGGGGGATCGGCAAGGCCGCCGCCATCGCGCTCGCCGAAGCCGGGCTCGACGTCGTGGTCACCGGCCGCACCGTGCGGGAAGGCGAAGGGGTCGACGACTCGGACGGGGCCGGCCGTTCGATCCCCGGCAGCCTGGAGACCACCGCCAAGGCGATCGAGGCGACCGGCCGGCGCGCCCTACCGGTCGTCATGGACCTGCACGACCGGCCGACGCTCGACGCCGCCGTGCAGCGCGCCCTCGACGAGTGGGGCCGCATCGACGTCCTCGTGAACAACGCCATCGATACCGGACCCGGCGACATGACGCGCTTCGAGGACACGCCGATCGAGCTGCTCGAAGCCAAGCTGGCCGCCAACGTCGTCTCGCAGATCGTGGTCATCAAGTCGGTGCTCCCCGGCATGCTCGAGCGCGGAGGCGGCACGATCGTCAACGTGACGTCGGCGGTCGCGGTCATCGATCCGCAGGCGCCGGTCGGCGAGGGCGGATGGGGCGCGATGTACGCGATGTCGAAGGGCGCGTTCCACAAGCTCGCCGGGATCCTCGCCGTCGAGGTCGGCGATCGGGGGATCCGCAGCTTCAACCTCGAGCCGGGGTTCGTCATCACCGAGCGCATGGAGGTGAACGCCGGCAACCTCGGGCTCGCGGGTCGTTATCAAGGCGCGCCCCCCTCCGTTCCGGGCGTGGTCATCGCGTGGCTGGGTACATCGCCCGACGCCGCCGAGCTGAACGGCGCCACGATCTCGGCCCAGCGCTTCGCGCTCGAGCGAGACCTCCATCACGACTGGCGGGACGGCAAAGGCAGCGGGTAGTAGCTGCTCGTGACGATCGGAGCTCACATGCAGATCGACGATCTGGTCCTGATCAGCGTCGACGACCACGTCGTCGAGCCCGCGGGGCTCTTCGAACGCCACCTCCCCGAGCGCTGGCGCGACCGTGCGCCCCGCGTCGTCCGGGCCCCGAACGGCGCCGACGTGTGGATGTGGGGCGACCAGCGCGGAGCCAACTTCGGGTTGAACGCGGTGGCCGGACGCCCGCCCGAGGAGTACGGCATGAACCCCATGTCGTTCGGGGAGATGCGCGACGGCTGCTACGAGATCGATGCCCGCGTGCGCGACATGAACGTGAACGGCGTGCTCGGCTCGATGTGCTTCCCGTCGTTCCCGGGCTTCGGCGGTCGCATGTTCCACGCCGGCGGTGCCGCCGGCGACGACAGCGCGCTGCCGGTGCTGCAGGCGTACAACGACTGGCACGTCGACGAGTGGTGTGG
>DASYFC010000150.1:0-1834 GCA_036498645.1 Acidimicrobiia bacterium
CGCGGCGACGGGGCCGAGGTACGGGCCCGCCGGGCGATCGTCACCATCCCGCCCACGCTCTCCGGCCACCTCACCTACGAGCCACAGCTCCCCGTCGACCGCGCGCTGCTCGTGCAGAGCATGCCGGCGGGATCGATTCTGAAGGTCTCGGTGATGTACGAGGAGCCGTTCTGGCGGACCGACGGCCTCAACGGTCAGTCGGTCGCGACGGCGTCGCCGCTCGAGATGACACTCGACGCGTCGCCGCGGGAGGGCGTTCCCGGCGTGCTCGCGGCGTTCGGCTTCGGTCCCTACGCGCGCACGCTCGGCGCTCTGGATCCCGACGAGCGACGCCGCTTCGTGCTCGACGCGCTCGTGACGCGCTTCGGAGCGCGCGCCGCGCACCCGGCGCACTACGAGGAGATCGACTGGGCCGAGGAGCGCTGGACGCGCGGGTGCTTCATGGCGCACATGCCTCCCGGTGTGCTCACCCACTTCGGACGGGCGTTGCGGGCGCCCGTCGGCCGCATCCACTGGGCCGGGAGCGAGACCGCGACCGTGTCGCACGGCAGCATCGACGGCGCGATCCGATCAGGTGAGCGCGCCGCGGCAGAGGTGCTCGCGGCCGACTGAGACGCGCGATCCCCGCGCGGACGCCTGGATGCCCGACCATCCACCAATTGCGCCGCCGCGCTCATTATCTTGCGCGCATGCCGCGACGAGGCAGAAGCCTCCGCGCTCGCGCCCTTGCATGGTGGCAGCGCAGCCACGCCGACCCGGAGAAGCGCGCCTTCCGCCGCATCGGCGTCATCTCCTTCGGTGTCGTGGGCGGCTCCGTGGTCCTGGCCAAGATCTCGCAGGACGCGCCGGCGGCCGGGGCGATCCGGGCGTTCGCGGTCGCGATGTTCGGCCTTGGCGCGATCACCATGCTCGGCGTCGTCGTCCTGATGGGTGAAGAGATGGTCGACGCGATGGACGCGTCGGACCCGATGCGCGCCAGCCACGGCGGCGCCTACGGTCCCCGCCTCAAGCGGTTCTTGCGCGAGACCCGGCACAGCGCCCGGACGTGGTTCACGTCGCTCCCCGCCAACGTCGCCGCGCTGCGCCACCGGCTCACGCGCGAGTCCCTGGCGCGATTCGTCGCCGCGTCGGGAACTGCCCTGGGCGGCGTCCCGCCCGCCGGTGTCCCGCCGCCCCCCAACGCCGGGCGGTTGGCGCGGCCCAAGCGCCGGCCGCCTCCGCCGCCGGACGAGACGCCCGTCTCGCCGACGGAGCCGGCGAGCACCCAACCCGAGCCCGCTCCGCTCGGGCGCCGCGCACCGGCAGCCGCACGCTCGTCGCGATCTGGCTCGCCGGTGGTGGCCCGCCGCCCGATCAAGGTGAGGTCTTCCCGCACGCCTCGGCCCGCCCGGCGCTCCGAACGCGCCGCTCCGGGCGCGAGTCGAAGGAGCAACATGGGCGGTCGATCGACGCGCTGACACGGCGGCGAAGACACGTCATCTAGCGTGTCGTCGATGACCACGAGCGAACCCGCACGTCCGCAGTCGCCGCGTATACCGCCCCTCGGTGACGACGAGATGAACGAGGAGACGAGCGCGCTCCTCGAGGGGGTTCGGCTACCGAACGCCGAGGCCGTCAACATCTTCACAACGCTCGTGCGCCATCCGGGGCTGTTCCGCCGGTGGATGCCGTTCGCGGGCAAGCTGCTCGCCGGCAAGCTGCCCGCCCGCGATCGTGAGCTCCTGATCCTGCGCACCGCGTGGCGATGCCGGTCGCCGTACGAGTGGGGGCAGCACGTGCGCCTGGCGAAGGCGGCGGAGGTCTCCGACGAGGAGATCGACCGCATCGTCGCCGG
>DASYFC010000151.1:0-20429 GCA_036498645.1 Acidimicrobiia bacterium
GCTCGTGGGCCAACGCCTGCTCCCGCGATTGGCCGACGAAGCGCAGGTGACGCGCCTGATCGGCCTGGATGTTCGGGATCCTCTCCGCCGCGTCCGGAACCTCACGTTCCATCGCGTCGACATCGGCGGCGCCGAGCTCAAGCCGCTGCTGGAAGCGGCCGACGTGCTCGTCCACCTGGCCCCCGTCGTCGACCCGATTCCCGACGAGGCGCTCATGGCGCGCGTCAACGTCGAGGGCACACGGCGGGTCCTCGACGCGGCCGCCGCCGTCGGGGTGCGCAAGGTCATCCGGGTGTCGACCGCGGCCGTGTACGGCGCGTGGCCCAACAACCCGGTGCCCCTGACAGAGGACGCCACCCTCCGGCCCAACCCGGGGTTCGCGCCCGCCGTGCAGGCCGCCGAGGTCGAGCGCCTCATCGCCGAGTGGCGGGAGGAGCACCCTGCGGTCACGGTCACGACCCTGCGCTCCGCGCCCGTCCTCGGCGCCGGCGCCGAGCGCCTCCCGTCGCGCTTGCTGCTCGGCCGACCGCCGCTGCGCGTCCGGGGCGCCAGCCCACCCGTGCAGGCGGTCCACCTCGACGACCTGGTCGCCGCGCTCCTGCTCGCGGTCGGCAACGACCTCCCGGGTACGTACAACGTCGCCGCCGACGGATGGCTGGACACCGACGACGCCCGGGCGTTGCTGCCCCGGTCGCTGCTGCCCCCGCTGCCGGCCGAGCTGCTCGACCGGGCCCTGGCGCGCCTGTGGGTGAGCGGCCTCGGCGACATCCCGCCGACCGTCGTGCCCTACCTCGTCCACCCGTGGGTCGTCGCCAACGACCGCCTCCGCGCCGCCGGCTGGCGCCCGAACCACACCAACGAAGAAGCGATCATCGAAGGCCTCGACTCGCTGCCGCGGTCCTCGCACGCCGTGCGCTACATCGCCGCTGCCGCGCTCGCCGCTTCGTTCGGCACCGCCGCCGGCGTCCTGATTCGCCGCCGGCGCAAGCGAGCCGCCGGGAGCTAGGCGGGCCGGCGGCCTACGCGCCGGCCGGTGTTAGGTTCGCGCCGCGCCAGTCGTCCCACTCGTCGGTGAAGTACCGCACGCGGGTCTTCTTGTACTCCTTGATCGACCACAGCAGCGCGTAGTCGTCCACGCCCGTCTCGGCCTGGATGGCGGCGATCGTCTGCTCGCAGTCGCGGCCGTTGTGGCCGTGCACCATCGTGAACACGGAGTACGGCCAGTCGTCGTACGTGGGTCGCTTGTAGCAGTGGCTCACGAAGGCGAAGCCGGCCATCCGCGGGCCCATCTCGTCGAGCTGGTCGTCCGGCACCGCCCACACGCCCATCGCGTTGGCCTTGTAGCCCGCGCTGCGGTGGTTCATCACCGCCGCGAACCGGCGCATCAGCTTGCGCTCCTTGAACGAGCGCAGCATGGCGAGGAGCGTCTCCTCGTCGGTGCCGATCTGCTCGGCCTCGGCCGCGAACGGCCGCTCGACCAGCGGCAGGTCCTCCTGCGAGATGCGGATCGCCGCGACCTCGAGATCCGACAGCTCGGGCGCGTCCATGTGCTCCCGGCGCTCCGGCCGTTCGTGCTCCTCGACGTCGACCCGGGCGTCGGCGGGCGTCTGCCCGGTCATGTCGAGCTTCACGCCGATCTTGTAGAGCTTGAGCGTCGGCAGCTTGCGGGTGACGAGTGCTCCCGAGGCCCGGTGCAACACCTCGATGTGGTCGTCGAGTGAATCACCGGGCGGGACCGCGATCGTGTACCAGAGGTTGTACGGGTGGTTGCGCTTGTAGTTGTGGCTGACGCCCGGGTGCGCGCTGATGACGGCGGCAGCCTCGTCGACCCGGTCGGGGTCGATCTTCGCGGCGACCAGCGACGAGCCGTATCCGAGCGCCCGGGTGTCGAAGATCGCCGAGAGCTGACGCAGCACCCCGAGCTCCTTCACACGTGCGACGCGTGCGCGCACGTCGGCTTGCTCGATGCCCAGTCGCTCCGCGAGCACGGCGTACGGACGCGGCTCGAGCGGAAAGTCCCACTGGACCGCGTTCAGCAGCTCGCGATCGGCGTCCTCGAGTTGGTCGACGTGCAACTCGCCGGCCTGGGGCTCCTCGAGGAGCGGTTCCTCGCTCACGCTCATGGGCTCCATCGTGCCGACGTCGACCGTACCCGGCAAATCACTGCGCATTCCCGGGCTCGGCGGGGGCCGTGCCAGCGGTCGCGCTCGCATCACGTTGGTCGCCGAGCTCGAGGCTCACGCGGCGCTTCCCGCGGTCGCGGTACACCGTGACGTTGAGCTTCTCACCGGGCTTGCGCCGCCCGACCTCGCTCATCAGCTGGGAGACGCTCGAGATCGCGGTCGTCGAATCGGCTTTCCCGACGTCGACGATCACGTCCCCCTGCGCGAGGCCGGCGTCGGCGGCCGGGCTGCCGGGCACGACGCCCTGTACGCGTGCCCCGCCGCCCGTACGATCGGTGTCATCGGTGGCCCAGACGCCGAGCCAGCCGTGCTCCGCGGTCCCGCGTGCAGTCAGCTGCGAGGCGACGTCGCGTGCCTCGTCGATCGGGAGCGCCAGCCCCGCGGTGGAGGAGTCCGGCGGCACGACCAGGATCCCGACGACCTCGCCCCGGGTGTCGACGAGCGCACCGCCCGAGTGCTCGCCGCTCGCGGTCACGTTGGTCTGAATGAGACCGGGCACCGAGACTCCTTGACCCCACACGAACGCGCGGTTGAACGCTCCGATCTCCCCGACGTCGACCCAGCGGTGGCGTCCCGATTCGGACGCCGCCACGCCGACAACCTGCTGACCTGGCTCGAGGCCGTCCGACGCCCCGAGCTGCGCGGGTTGCATGCTCGTCCCGTCGACCGTCAGGACGGCGAGGTCGGAGACGGGGTCGCTGGCGTCCACGGCTGCG
Organism: Acidimicrobiia bacterium; assembly: GCA_036498645.1. Classification (GTDB taxonomy): domain Bacteria; phylum Actinomycetota; class Acidimicrobiia; order IMCC26256; family JACDBD01; genus JALZAA01. The sequence continues at coordinate 2,900 of DASYFC010000151.1, forward strand.
GGCAGTGTGCGGCCGTCGGACGTGACGACCGCCACCGCGTCCGCGCCGTCGACAGCGTGCGCGGTCGTCACGATCTGCCCGGCCTGCACGCAGACTCCCGACGCCTGTCCCGTCTCGTCGCCGCGCGCGGTCCGGACCGCGACCACGCTCGGCGCCAGGGTCGCCACCATCCTCTGGATCGCGCCGCTGCGCGCACTCGGCGTGGGCCGGCTCGAGTCGTCGACCGTCATGAGCGCGACGACACCCGCGACGGTCGCGACCACGGTCAGGCCGGCGGCGAGCGCAACCCAGCGACCGCGTCGCGACGCGCGGGGCCGGGTGGTAGCGACGAACGACGTCATCTCGGTGGGGTGAACCCAGATCCGATCAGACGGGTCGGGCGGCGGGCCGCCGGAACTCTCGTCCTCCGGCTCGTTGCCCGGCATAGCGCGGAAGTGTACGACCGTGTTCCCGAACAACGGTCGCGGGTCGCGGCTCGCCTTCCCCGCTGACAACGGGGCGCCGCAGTACGATCATTTTCGTGCTCGCGCCCCCTCACGGACGCGACTGGGTCGCCCTCACGTCGCTACCGCTTCCCGTCGAAGCTGCCAACGCCTGGGTCACCACACCGAGCAGCGGCGCCGTCGTCTCCTTCGTCGGGGTCGTGCGCGAGCACTCCGACGGCCGGACCGGTGTGCGCGGGCTCACGTACGAGGCGTACGAAGAGGAGGCGACGCGCCGACTCGCAGAGATCGCCGACGAGCTGCGGCAGCGCTGGCCCGACGTCGAGCGCGTCGCGCTGCTGCACCGCGTCGGTGATCTCGCGCTCTCCGAACCCTCCGTGATCGTGGTGGTCTCGGCGCCGCATCGCGCCGAGGCGTTCGAGGCCGCCAGGTTCGGCATCGACACGCTCAAGGAGGCCGTGCCCATCTGGAAGCGCGAACACTGGGACGACGGCTCCGAATGGGCCGAGCACACCAGCCCTGTCCGCCCGGTCCGCCGGTCGACCAAGGCCGGGTGATCGGTCCTGGCCCGGGACCTCGCCATCGATCTGGGCACCGCCAACACGCTGGTCTACTCACGCGGCGAAGGCATCATCGTCAACGAGCCGACGGTCATCGCGCTCAACAACCGCACCAACGAGGTGCTCGCGATCGGACACGAGGCGTGGCAGATGATCGGTCGCACGCCCGGGTACATCGTCGCCGTCCGGCCCCTGCGCGGCGGCGCGATCACAGACTTCGAGATCACCGAACGCCTCCTCCGCATGCTGTTCCAGCGTGCGGGTGTGTCGCGCTTCTACCGGGCACGCGTGCTCATCTGCGTACCGTCGGCGATCACGCACGTCGAGCAGCGCGCCGTGCTCGAGGCGGCCCGGCGCGCCGGCGCCGCTCAGACGTTCCTGATCGAGCAGCCGATGGCCGCCGCCATCGGCGCGTCGCTGCCCATCCACGAGCCGCTCGGCAACATGATCGTCGACATCGGCGGTGGGACCTCCGAGGTCGCGGTCATCTCACTCGGTGGCGTCGTCGCTCTGGAGGCGGTTCGCGTCGGCGGGTTCGACTTGGACGCCGCCATACAGGCGTACGTGCGGCGCGAGTACGGCGTGGCGATCGGCGAGCGCACGGGCGAGGAGATCAAGGTCGCCATCGGTTCGGCGTTCTCCACCGACGACCAGTACAAGGCCGAGGTACGCGGACGCGACCTGACGACCGGTACCGCCAAGATCATCGTGCTGAGCTCGGAGGAGGTGCGCGATGCGATCGACGAGCCCGTGCGCGCCGTCCTCGAGATCATCGTGCGGGCGCTCGGGCAGACGCCGCCCGAGCTCGCGCAGGACCTCATCCACCAGGGCGTCCACCTCGTCGGCGGGGGCGGCATGCTGCTGGGCATGGACCAGCGCATCTCGAAGGAGACGGCGCTGCCCGTCCACCTCGTCGACGCCCCCCTCGAATGCGTCGTGCACGGCGCCGGCCGTTGCCTCGAGAGCTTCGACCGGCTGAAAGAGATCTTCATGGACCGCCCGCGATCCTGAGCGCGTAGGCGGCGGCGACCGGTCGCCATCGCTTTCATTCAGCGAGAAGGTCCTCGGCCGCCTGTCTCACTTGCCAGTCGCGGTCTTCGAGCGCCGTGCGCAGCGCGTCGTCGACCTCGGGGCCGTCGAACGGCGCCAGCGCGAGAACGGCGCGGCGCCGCACGGCGGGCTTGTCACGACAGGCGGCGAGGATGGCGGGAAGGCCGGCCGGGTCGCCGAGCGCGCCGAGCGCGGCCACCGCGGCCTCGCGGGCGAGGGGGTCGTCGTGGGTGCCCGCGACGGCGGCGAGTGCGGGGACCGCACGGGCGCGTGCCGCGGCGGGGCCGAGCTCGCCGAGCGCCCACGCACTCGCCTCGATCACGGTGACGTCGTCGTCTCCGAGGAGCGTCAGCAGCGGCCGGGCGGGCGCGCCGAGCCCGGGGGCGAGGTCGGCGGCGCGCCGCCGCACGGCCGGCTCGGGGTCGGCCATCGCGATCCGCCACGCCGCGGTCGCCCGCCGCCGTCCGCCGGCCCGGGCGAGTGCGCCGAGCGCCGCCGCCCGCACGCGGGGATCGGGGTCGTCCCGTACGGCACGTTCGAGATCGGCGGGTGCACCTGCGGGGAGCCGGGCGCGCAGGCCGAGCGCCGCCGCGTCCGCGGCTCGTTCGAACGCTGTTCGCCGCTCGGCGCGGTCGCGGGTGGGCACGCCTAGACGATAGGGAGCCGCGACCTTTGGCCGGGGTGGTGCATGGCAGGCTCTGTCGATGAACGAGGAGCGGGGCGAACCCCGTCCGCCTCCGGCCCCGCCGATGCCACCGCCGCGCCGGCGGCGCCCGCTCGTCGCCGTCGGCACGATCGCCGGCATCGTGGCCGTGCTGGTGCTCCTCGCCGGCGCTCTCATCCGGCTGCCGTACGTGCTGATCGCCCCGGGAGCGGCGAGCTCGGTGGATCGCGTCGTCAAGGTCACGGGCGCGCCGACGTACGCGCACCGCGGCCAGCTGCTGTTCCTCACGGTCTCCGTGTCGAGCGATCGTCCCAATGCGTTCGCGGTCCTGTCGGGCTGGCTGGACGACAACACCGATGTGGTCCCGGAGGACGAAGTGCTCCAGGGGCGCTCCCGTGCCGAGGACGCCCGGCTCAACAAGCTGGAGATGGCCGATTCGCAGATGACCGCCAAGCAGGTCGCGCTCGAGCGGCTCGGTTACACCGTTCCGGTGAGCGGGACCGGCGCCGTCGTCACGGCGGTGCAGAAGCGCTCTCCGGCCGACGGCGAGCTCCGGGTCGGCGACGTCATCACCGCGGTGGACGGCCAACCGGTCACGCTCGCCGAGCAGCTCGGGCCGATCGTCCGCAACCGGCCTCCGGGCCAGCCGGTCATGTTCACCGCGGATCGCGGCGGCAAGAGCATCCCGGTGACGGTCGTGAGCCGCGCTGCGACGCAAGGCGCGTGCCAGGGTCGCGCCCAGGTCGGCATCTCGACCTCGACTCGCAGCGAGAAGTTCGACTTCCCGGTGAACGTCGCGATCGACACCGGCCGCGTGAGCGGACCGTCGGCGGGGCTCGCGTTCACCCTCACGATCCTCGACGAGCTCACGCCCGGCGACCTGACCGGCGGCAAGAAGGTGGCCGTCACCGGCACGATCGGCGCCGACGGGAGCGTGGGGCCGATCGGGGGCGCCCAGCAGAAGGCGGTGACGGCCCGTCGCGCGGGAGCGAAGCTGTTCCTCGTCCCGACCGAGGAGGTCAAGGAAGCTCGGAGCCGCGCCGGCGGGATGAAGGTCGCGGGCATTGGAACCCTCGACGACGCCCTGCGCGAGCTGAAGAACTTCGGCGGCCAGGACACCGGCGTGCCGCCCGCGCCACCCTCTACAGCCTGCCCCTAGCCCCAATACAGTTGCGCCCGATGTCCACGCACGAGCCTCGCCCGGCCGGCTCGGACGACCCCCGGCTGACGCCCGCCCAGATCGAGCGGCAGGACTTCCCGAAGGCGCGGAAGGGGCTCGACGAGCGGGAGGTGCGCGCGTTCCTCCGCCGCGTGGCCGACGAGTTCGACGCAATGCACCGGCGGCTCGCCGACCTCGAGGGCCAGCTCCGCCACCCCCCGTTGCCTTCCCGCGACCAACTCGTGGAACAGGTGGGGCAGGAGGTGGCGCGCACCTTGCGTTCGGCCGAGGAGTCGGCCGAGAAGGTGGCGCAGCGGGCGCGCGAGGAGGCGTCGCGGGTCGAGCGAGCCGCGCACGAAGAGTCGGCGCGCGTCCGCACCGAGCAGCTCGAGCAGGCGAACAAGGATTCGCGCGCCGTCGTCGAGACCGCGCGCGAGCGGGGCCGGGAGATGGTCGCCGAAGCCCGGGCGCTCCGCGAGCGCGTCCTGTCGGACCTGAACCGCAGACGCGACACGCTGCGCGCGTACATCGATCAGCTGCGGGAGGATCGCGATCGCTTCGCCGAGGCATACCTCGTCGTGCGCGACACGGTGGCCGATGCGAACGAGAAGCTCTCGCGCTTCGGCGCCGGTCGCCCGTTTCCACCCGTCACCGCCGACGCCGGCCCGCCGATCTCGTATCCGCCCGAATCGGAGGCGGCGCCGGACCATCCCGTGCCGCGCGGGAGTTCCGTGCCGCGCATTTCCGCGTCGCGCAGTCCCGCGCCCGAACCGCCGCCCTGGGTGCAACGCGACTCATCGAAACCGGAACGCGAGTCGACGCAACCTCCGGCGTCGAAGCCGCGGCCCGCGACCGGTATCGGTCTCGGCGAGCTGCCCGGCCAACCGGAACCGGGGCCCCCGCCACCGGCGCCCCGTCCCGAGCCGGAAGCGGCGCCCGCGGCGGAGAGCGCGTCGACCGCGGCGCCGGAAGCGGCGCCCGACGCCGAACCGGAAGCCGAACGCGCACCCGAACCCGAGCCGAAACCGGAACCCGTCCCCGAGCGCGAGCCGGAGCCGGTGTCGCCCGCCGCGTCCGAGCCCGAAGCGCAACCGGCGACCGAGCCCGACAGCGACGTCGACGCCCTCTTCGAGCGCATTCGCGGCATGCGGGGAGAAACGGTCGAGGAGCCCCGCATCGACTTCGACGACACCGGCGCCAGCGGCGCCGGTGGCGGGGAGGATCGCGAGGCGAACGTGACGGACGGAGCGGTCCTCGTCGAGTCGGCGCCCGAACCGCGCCCGATGGCGACAGACGGCGACCCCCAGCTGCTCGCGCGGCGAGACGAGCTCCTCACTCCGATCGCCCGCGAGCTCGTCCGGCACTGCAAGCGTGTCCTGCAGAACGAGCAGAACGAGATCCTCGACGCGCTGCGGCGTCAGCGCGGTCGCCCGACCGCGGAGAAGCTCCTGCCGCCGCTCTCCCAACAGGTGACGGCCTGGTCGGAGGTGCTGACTCCCGCGATCGTCGAGGCGTACGTGGCGGCACGAACGGCTGCCGAACCGGACGGTGAACCCGTGAGCGACGCTCCGCAGCGGATGGTCACGGGCATGGTCGAGGTGCTCGTCACACCGTTGCGCGACCGCCTTCTCGCGGCCGTCGACGAGACGCTCGGTGACGACGCCAATCCCGACGTGATCGCCCATCGCATCGGCGCGCGCTATCGCGAATGGAAGGGAGAGGAGCTCGACAACCGCATCGGCGATCTGCTCGCCGCCGTGTACGCGCGCGGCGTCTACGACGCCGCGCGGGAAGGAGCGCTCCTGCGCTGGGTTCCCGCCGAGCAGGGTCAGTGCCCCGACGCCGACGACAACGCGCTCGAACCGACACGACGCGGGGAGAGCTTCCCGACGGGACAGCCTTTCCCGCCTGCTCATCCCGGTTGTCGGTGCCTGCTTGCAGTCGTGGACGAACCGCGCGGCTCCGAGTGAGCGCCTGACCGCGCGACCGAGAACTTCGATACCCCGGCAGTAGGCTCTGCCCCCGATGCGCGTGCCTACAGCACAAGGTCGCCGCCGCGGCTTTCGCGTGCGCGGGTGGATCATCGCCGGTGTCATCCTGCTGGTGATCCTCCTGTTCAGCCTGCGGGGGCTCGCGGGCTTCTACACCGACTTCCTGTGGTTCGACTCCGTCGGCCAGGGCGGGACCTGGCGAGAGCTGCTCTCGGCCAAGGTCGTGCCGGCGCTCGTCTTCACGGTCGTGTTCTTCGTGATCATGCTGACGAGCCTGCTGATCGCAGACCGCCTCGCCCCGAAATACCGGTCCATGGGCCCCGAGGACGAGCTCGTCGAGCGTTACCAGAACTTCGTGTCGGACTACCAGGGCCGCATCCGGATCGGCGTCGCGCTGTTCTTCGCCTTGATCGCGGGCGTAGGCGTCTCCTCGCAATGGCAGGAGTGGGTGCTCTTCACGCACCGGGTCGACTTCGGGATCAAGGACCCGCAGTTCAACAAGGACATCGGCTTCTACGTCTTCCAGCTGCCGTTCCTCCGCTTCATCGCCAACTGGCTCTTCGCCGGCCTCGTCATCGTCTTGTTCGTGACCGCGGTCGCGCACTACCTCAACGGCGGCATCCGCTTCCAGAGCCCGTTCCAGCGGGTGACGCCGCAAGTCAAGGCGCACCTCTCGGTGATCCTCGCCGTCATGGCGCTCGTGAAGACGGCGCAGTACTACCTCGACCGCTTCAACCTCGACTTCTCGCAACGCGGCGTCGTCACGGGTGCCAGCTACACCGACGTGAAGGCCCAGCTACCGGCGCTGAACCTGTTGATATTCATCTCGATAGTCGCCGCCGGGTTGTTCATCTGGAACATCTGGCGGCGGGGCTGGGTGCTGCCGATCATCGCGGTCGGGCTCTGGGGCTTCGTCTCGATCGTGATCGGCACCATCTATCCCGCCGGGGTCCAGAAGTTCCGGGTGGAGCCCAACGAGTTCCAGAACGAGCAGCGGTACATCGAGCGCAACATCGCGTCGACGCGGAACGCGTTCGGGCTTGCCTCCGTCAAGGACCAGCCCTTCGACTATCAGCAGAACCTCGACGCCTCGGTCGTCAGTCAGAACGCGGCATCCATCGACAACGCGCGCTTGTGGGATCCGAGCGTCATCCAGTCGACGTACCAGTCGCTTCAGGGCCTCCAGACCTTCTACAAGATCAACGACGTCGACGTCGACCGCTACACAGTCGGCGACGCGACCCAACAGGTCGTGCTCTCGGCGCGCGAGATCAGCCAGGGTGAGCTTCCGAGCCAGTCGTGGGTGAACCAGCACCTCGTGTACACGCACGGCTACGGGATCATCGCGTCGCCGACGAACGTCTCCGCCCAGGACGGGAACCCCGACTTCCTCCTCAGTGGGATCCCCGTGCCGAAGGACGCTCCGATCACACTCAACCAGCCCGACTTGTACTTCGGCGAGCACCAGCCCGGGTATGCGCTCGTGAACGCCGAGCAACGCGAGTTCGACTATTCGCGCCCGGGTCGCGCCGACGCGACGACGCGCTACAAGGGCAAGGACGGCGTCAAGCTCGACAACCCGATCCGCCGGGCGGCGTTCGCGCTGCGCTTCGGCGACATCAACCCGCTCATCTCGGGGCAGGTCGGCGGCGGCACCAAGGTCCTGTACGTCCGCGACATCAAAGACCGCGTCAAGAAGCTCGCTCCGTTCCTGGACTTCGACGCCGATCCGTACCCGGTCGTCAGCGGCGGGCGCGTGACGTGGGTGCTCGACGCGTACACCACGACCAGTCGTTATCCGTACTCGCAGATGACGTCGGGACCGAGCGACTCGGGTCTCAGCCACAACTTCAACTACGTCCGCAACTCGGTGAAGGCGACGGTCGACGCCTACGACGGCACCGTGAAGTTCTACGTGATCGACCCCAAGGACCCGCTGATCCGGTCGTACCGCAAGGCGTTCCCCGACCTGTTCACCGACTTCAACAAGATGCCGAAGGACCTTCAGGCTCACCTGCGGTACCCGGAGGACCTCTTCCGGGTGCAGTCGGACATCTACTCCCGCTACCACGTGACCGAGAGCCGGCGCTTCTATCAGGGCAGCGCGAAGTGGCTCCTGTCTCCGGACCCCGGCTCGGGCCCGCTGACGGCGGCACAGCTGCAGGCGGTCGCTCCGACCCCCGACTCGACGAACGGGAGGGGGAGGGGCGGCGCGACCTCGACCGGCGCGCGCATGCGGCCCTATTACCTGTACATCAATCAACCTGGGGAGCAGAAACCGAGCTTCATCATCCTCCAGCCGTTCGTGCCGGTGTCGGCCGGGAACAAACAGACGCGCCTCGTGTCGTTCATGACGGCGAGCTCCGATCCCGGCAACTACGGCCAGCTGTCGGCGTTCGAGATGCCACAGGGCGAGTCGGTCCTGGGACCGGTGCAGATCGACAACCGGATCAAGAGCACGCCGGCAGTCTCCCAACAGCTCACGCTGCTGAACCAGCAGGGCTCGACCGTGATCCAGGGGAGCCTGCAGCTCATCCCCGTCGGCAACTCGCTTCTCTACATTCGCCCCTTCTACGTGCAGGCGGCCGGAGCATCGAGCTATCCGCAGTTCCGATTCGTCGTCGTCGCGTACGCCGGCCAAGACCCCGTCCTCGCCTCGACGGTCAACGATGGCCTCGCGCAACTGTTCGGCCAGGCACCGTCCCAGCCGCTCCCGGGCGGCGGCACGCCGACGCCGCCCGCGACCCCGCCCGCGGCGGGCGGCAACGTGCAGGACCTGCTGAACCAGGCCGCCACGAAATATCAGCAGGCGCAGGATGCGTTGCGTGGGGGCGACCTGGGTACCTACCAGCAGTTGATCAACCAGGTCGGGGACCTCATCAACCGGGCCCAGCAGGCGGCCGGTGGGGGCGGCGGCGGGGCGTCGACCACGACGACGACGGCGCCCGCCCGGCAGACCTCTGCGGGGCCCTGATCCCAACCCGGCGGCGGGAGCGGGGAATCGGCCGGAATCGAAGGGGGGATTGTTCGGATGGCCCCCGGATTGTTACTATCTACGTAGTGGAAATCCCCGGAACCCCCTGTCCCCCGGGGCGTTTCGGACTCTGAGACCGCCACCCGGTAGCGGAGGCGAGGGCGTATGGCTGTCAGCGGAATCGATCTCGGCAAGTACAAGCTCGGCTGGGCCGACAGCACGGACGACTACGCCTACATACCGAAGAAGGGCCTGAACGAGGAGATCGTCCGCGAGATCTCCGGGCAGAAGTCCGAGCCCGACTGGATGCGGGACTTCCGTCTGAAGTCGCTGAAGCGGTTCGAGCGCAAGCCGATGCTCGACTGGTTCGCCAAGAACATGCCGACCATCGACTTCGACGACATCTACTACTACCTGAAGCCGACCGACAAGGGAGAGGTAGCCGACAGCTGGGACATGCTCCCCGAGTCGATGAAGGCGACGTACGAGAAGCTCGGCATCCCCGAGGCCGAGCGGAAGTACCTCGCCGGCGTCACGGCGCAGTTCGAGAGCGAGACCGTCTACCACAAGAACCGTGACGAGCTCGCCAAGCAGGGCGTCTTGTTCACCGACATGGACACCGCGGTGCGCGAGTACCCCGAGATCGTGCGCGAGCACTTCGCCACGGTCATCCCGCCGGGCGACAACAAGTTCGCCGCCCTCAACTCGACCGTGTGGTCGGGCGGCTCGTTCATCTACGTGCCGCCCGGCGTGCACGTCGAGATGCCGCTGCAGGCGTACTTCCGGATCAACGCCGAGAACGCGGGCCAGTTCGAGCGGACGCTGATCATCGCCGACGAGGGCGCTTCGGTGCACTACGTCGAGGGGTGCTCGGCGCCGATCTACACCGGTGACTCGCTGCACTCCGCGGTCGTGGAGCTCGTCGCCAAGCCGGGCGCGCGCATCCGGTACACGACCATCCAGAACTGGTCGCCGAACGTTTACAACCTGGTCACGAAGCGGGCCAAGGCCGAGCGCGAGGCGACCGTCGAGTGGATCGACGGCAACATCGGGTCGAAGCTGACGATGAAGTACCCGTCGGTCGTGATGACGGGGCCGAAGGCCCACGGCGAGGTGCTGTCGGTCGCGTACGCGGGCGAAGGCATGCACCAGGACGCCGGCGCCAAGATGACCCACGTCGCGCCCGACACCACCTCGATCATCGAGTCGAAGTCGATCTCGAAGGACGGCGGCCGCACGACGTACCGCGGCCTGGTGAAGGTCGAGGAGGGCGCGCACAACGTGAAGAGCCACGTGCGCTGCGACGCGCTGATCCTCGATGAGGACAGCCGGTCCGACACCTACCCGTACATGGAGATCGAGGAGAAGGACGCCCGCATCGGGCACGAGGCCACGGTCTCGAAGGTCGGTGAGGACCAGATCTTCTACCTGATGAGCCGCGGGCTCAGCGAGCAACAGGCGACGGCGATGATCGTGAACGGCTTCATCGAGCCGATCGTGAAGACGCTGCCGATGGAGTACGCCGTCGAGCTGAGCCGCCTGATCGAGCTCAACATGGAAGGAGCCGTTGGATAACGGCTCCATCCATGACTGCGTTCACGTCTCAAGCCGCACGTGCGCTCGGCGGGCCGGACTGGCTCGTCGAGCGTCGTCTTGCCGCGGCCCAGCAGCTCGACGGGATCACCTGGCCCACCGACACGGAGGAGATCTGGCGCTACAGCCGGATCGACGAGCTCGATCTCGATCGCTTCCGTCCACCGTCGCGCGACGAGTTGGGCGAGCCCGGGCCGGAGCCGGCGCCGGGCGGCGGCCCGGTCGCGGCCGAGGCAGGCGAGCGGGCCGGCCTGGTGGTCGTACGCAACGGGCGGGTCGTGCACCACGAGCTCGACGACACGCTCGTCGCGAAGGGTGTCCTCGTCTGCGGCCTCGCCACGTGCGAGGAGGCGGACGTCGCGGCGGTGCTGGGGACGTGCTCTCAGGCTTCACCCGACGCGTTCACCGTCTTGCACGACGCGTTCCTCGCCGGAGGTGCGTTCATCAATGTCCCCGCCGGTGTCGTCGTCGACAAGCCCATCATCGTGTTGCACTGGTCCGAGGGCGAGGGCCTGGCGACGTTTCCGCACACGCTGGTCGCCGCCGAGGAGAGCTCCGAGGTCACCGTCGTCGACCGCTTCGGCTCACCGGACGTCGGCGCCGGCGGTCATCTCGTCGACGCCGTGGTCGAGCTCCTCGTCGGCGACAACGCCCGGCTCCGGTACCTGTCGGTCCAGGAGCACGGGCCGCACACGTGGCAGGTCGCGCTGCAACGCGCCCACGTCGGCCGAGACGCCTCCCTGCACTCGTCGGCGGTAGCGCTCGGCGGTGACTACGCGCGGCTGCGCAGCGAGTCGCTGCTCGCGGGCGACAACGCGGAGAGCGATCTCATGGCCGTCTACTTCGGCGACCACACCCAGATGCTCGACTTCCGCACCCTCCAGGACCACGACGCCCCCGGCACGCGTAGCGACCTGCTGTTCAAGGGCGCGGTCGAGGATCAGGCGCACTCCGTCTACTCGGGCCTCATCCGGCTCCGTCCCAGCGCACGGAAGGCCAACGCCAGCCAGACCAACCGCAACCTCGTGCTCACCGAGGGCGCGGGGGCCGAGTCGATCCCGAACCTCGAGATCGAGGCCAACGACGTGAGGTGCTCGCACGCGAGCGCCGTCGGTCCGATCGACGAGGACCAGCTGTACTACCTCGAGAGCCGCGGCGTGCCGCCGGCCGAGGCGGAGCGACTGATCGTGTTCGGGTTCTTCGATGACGTGCTCGACCGCCTGCCCATCCCGACGCTGGCGCGTGCGCTGCGTCGCACCGTGGTCGAGAAGGTGGAGCACCGGCGTGGGTGACCTACGGGTGTGCTCGGTGAAGGACGTCGAGGCGGGCGCCGCGAGGCGGTTCGACGTCGACGGTCAGCGGCTGTGCGTCGTGCGCATCGGCGACGACTTCTACGTCATCGACGACACGTGCTCGCACGCCGATTACTCGCTGGCGGAGGGCGACGTGTGGGAGGACGAGCACGAGATCGAGTGCCCGAAGCACGGTTCGACGTTCTCACTCGAGACCGGGGAACCGGCGACCCTGCCCGCAACTCAGCCGGTGCGCGTCTACGACGTCAAGATCGACGGGGACGACGTGGTGGTGACGAACGCGTGAGCACGTTGCGGATCGCGGGTTTGCGGGTTGCGGTCGACGGCCAGGAGATCCTGCGCGGCGTCGACCTCGAGATCGCCTCGGGCGAGGTCCACGCCCTCATGGGCCCGAACGGCTCGGGGAAGTCGACGCTGGCGCATGCGCTCATGGGCCGCCCCGAGTACGAGATCCTCGGCGGCTCCGTCACGCTCGACGGTCAGGAGCTCCTCGGCCTGCCGACGTGGGAGCGCGCCGCCAACGGGTTGTTCCTCGCGATGCAGTACCCGGTCGAGGTGCCCGGCGTGCGGCTCGTCGACTTCCTCGCCGCTGCCATCCGTGGTCGCGGCGGGGAGCCGAACGGGTTGACGGACCGGCTCGCGGGCGAGGCTGAGCGCCTCGCCGTCGGCGACCAGTTCCTGACCCGCGGCGTCAACGTCGAGTTCTCCGGTGGCGAGCAGAAGCGAGCCGAGACTCTCCAGCTGGCGGTCCTCGAGCCCAAGATCGCGGTGCTCGACGAGATCGACTCCGGCCTCGACGTCGACGCGCTCCGGGACGTCGCCCGGCGGGTCGAGGCGATGACCGAGGAGAGCAACCTCGGCGTGCTCGCCATCACCCACTACGCCCGACTGCTGGGCGAGCTGCGCGCCGATCGGGTGCACGTGCTCATGGCGGGACGCGTCGTCACGAGCGGCGGGCCCGAGCTCGCCGACGAGCTCGAACGGGTCGGCTACGAAGGCCTGGCCGCGGAGCTCGGTGTCGACACCCTCGCGGTCGAAGCACCCCGCGAGCAGGATCCCTTCACCGACAGCACGATCGAGTCGAACCCCTTCGCCGACCCGCTGGCGTAGCCCGTCAGCGCCCGAGGGCTTCGAGCATGGCCGGTGTGTCGATGTACACCTGGTAGCGCACGACCTTCCCGTCCCGCAGCTCCCAGACGTGCACCTCGGGAATGTCGAACGACGCGCCGTTCGCCCGCACCGTGCCGCGGGTGCGCCCGGTCTGCACGACGTGGTCGCCGGCGGCGAACAACGACTCTGTCGTCACCTGCGATTCGATGTGCTCGACCAGCGTCAAGAAGAACGTGAACGCGCCGTCGATGCCTTCGTAGTCCCCGCCCCATGGAAGCTCCGGGCTCTGCCGGATCGTGACGTCGGATACGAAGACCTCCTGAATGACGTTCGCGTCCCGGGCCGCGAGCGCTTGGTACACGCGCTCGATCGTCGCAACGTTGTCGTCCGGCATCAGCCCAGACTGTCAGCCGGCGAAGCAGCGCGCTTCCTCGACCGCGCGAGCCGGCACCGCTAGGCGGGCTGGCCGGGCGGCGGGATGGGATCGGGCGCCGTCGGTGGCTGCGGACTCGGCGCGATCGGCGTCGAGGACGTCACGTGGGCGGGCTTGCCGCCGAACACGTGCACGGGATCACCTTGGTTCACGAGCGTGTGGAAGTACTCGGCGATGTGCATCGGGATGCGCACGCAGCCGTGGGAGGCGGGCGTGGTGGGAACCGAGTCGTAGCCGTGCACCGCGATTCCCTTGTTGAAGTAGAACGGGTTGTACAGCTGGCCGAGTGGTGACTTGTCCCAACCGGGGCGGAACTCGGTGTACGTGAAGTCGCCGGACGGCGTGTTGGCGTCCTCGCACACGTGGCTGGTCGGGTTCTCACGCGGCGTGTCGTAGCAATAGTTCTCGCCCGAGCCCGACGACATGGTCGTGATCAGCTTCGGCTGGAAGTTCTCGTACAGGGTCAAGGTCTGCCCCGTGACGTCGACCTCGGTGCGGTTCGGCTCCGGCGTCGCTGCCATCGGGGCCTTGAACTGGAAGAAGTCGAGCGCGAACACATCGGCGTCGGTGATGCGACCGGTCGGGGGCGTGCCGCCGAGCTTCTGGAGCGTCTGCACCGCGTAGACGGTCTTCTGGTCGTAGATGCCATCGACCGGACCGGGATCGAAGTGGATGTCGGCCATCCGCTGCTCGTACGCCTGCACTTCGGGGCCCTGGGAGCCGGGGCCCACCACGCCGCCCGGGACCGGCGGGAGCGTCACCCACGGCGGCTGGATGATCGTCGTGGGCGGGACGGTCGTCGTGGTCGGCGCCGGGGCGGTGGTCGTCGTCGGCGCGGCGGTGGTCGGGGCCGGCGCGGCGCGTTTGGTGGTCTTCTCGTCGCGCAACGCCGAGCCGGCGACGGCGATGCCCGAGACGAAGAGCGCCGCGACCACCAACGAGACGAGCACGGGGGGTCGAAAAACCTGCCTCAGGGGTCGCTCCTGTCGACGCTCGGAAGTGCGAATCGTACCGGGGTGGACAGACGGGCTCGTGCCACTCCGTTCCGAAGTCACCTGCCCCGCGGGGTCGCCCCGACGAAACTTGACCGCACGGTCAAGGGTAATAGGGTGACGCCCGATCCGGGAGCCGGACCGGGGGGTCGCCGTGCGGTTTTTCTCGTTCCACCTCATGCCGTACACGCAGCTGTCGCCCGACTACGACGGCCCGGCCTGGGTCACGTGCCCGAACGAGTTGTACGACCCGCAGGTCGGGAACGAGCTGTACAACACCTATCTCGACGAGCTCATCTACGCCGAGGAAGTCGGGTTCGACGGCGTCTGCGTGAACGAGCACCACCAGAACGCCTACGGCAACATGCCGTCGCCGAACCTGATCGCGTCGATCCTGGCCCGCCAGACGAGCCGCATCCGGATCGCCGTCGTCGGCAACGCCCTGCCGCTCTACGACCCGCCGACGCGGGTCGCCGAGGAGTTCGCCATGATCGACGTGATCAGCGGCGGGCGCCTGATCGCGGGCATGGTGGTCGGCGGCGGCCCCGAGTACTACTCGTTCTCGGTCAACCCGGCGCAGGCCCGGGAGCGCTTCCAGGAGGCGCACGACCTCATCACGAAGGCGTGGACGACGCCCGGCCCGTTCGAATGGGTGAGCAAGCACTACCGCATCCGGTACGTCAACCCTTGGCCGCGTCCGATCCAGCAGCCGCATCCGGAGATCTGGATCCCGGGGGCGGGGTCCATCGAGACGATGGAGTTCGTCGCCCGCAACCACTACGCCTACATGGGCATCCCGTACTTCCACCTCGACGTGTTCAAGCGGTACTTCTCGATGTTCCGGGAGGCGTGCGAGTCCGAGGGCTACGAGGCCGATCCGCTGCAAGCCGGCTGGCTGGTGCCGATCTACGTGGCCGAGACCGACGAGCAGGCCCGGCGGGAGTACGAGGAGCACCTCTGGTACTTCGTGAAGCGCCTGCTGCCCGGGATCACGATCCAGCCGCCCGGGTACACGTCGGTGCGGTCGCTCGCCAGCATCCTCAAGTCGGCGGGGACGTTCATGCTGAACGTCGAGACGTGGGAGCAGATCGTCGACGGCCGTTACGCGATCGTCGGCTCGCCCGAGACCGTCACGGAGCAGCTCGTCGACGCGCTCGGCGCGCTCGGGACGGGCAACCTGCTCGGCCTGTTCCAGCTCGGGAGCCTGCCCGATCACCTCACGCGCAAGAACATGGCGCTGTTCGCCGAGCAGGTCATGCCGAAGCTGCGGGCCGAGTTCCCCGAGGGCAAGCCGGTGCACCGCCCGCAGGCGGCGGTGGCATAGCCGCCATGCCGCAGACGCTCACCGAGGAGCGCGTCGACGCGCCCGTCGGCAAGATCCAGGTGTTCCGCGCCGGCGCCGGCGACCCGCTGGTCTACCTGCACTCGGCCGGTGGCGAACCGACGAACCCGGCCCTCGAGGACCTCGCCGACTCGTTCGCGGTCACGGTGCCGGTGTTCCCCGGCTACGGCGAGTCGGAGGGAATCGACCAGATCGATGGCATGGAGGACGCGGTCTTCCATCTGCTCGACATGTGGGAGCTGCTGGACCTCGACGCGCCGCTCGTGGTCGGGCTGTCGCTCGGCGGATGGATGGCGATGGAGCTCGCGACGCGCTACCCGGATCGTGTCGGGAAGATGGTGCTCGTGAACCCGGTCGGCATCTACATCGACGGCGCGCCGATGGCGGAGATGTTCGGCCGCACACCCGCCGAGCTCGCGGAGATGCTGTTTGCGGACCAGTCGCACCCGATCGCCCAGGCCATGCACGCGATGGCCGAGTTCACGGGGGACGTCGGGCGTCAGGTCGAGATCCCGATCGAGATGGTGCTGCCGATGTGGAAGGCGATCAGCGCCACCGCCAAGCTCGGCTGGGACCCGTACCTCCACAACCCGAAGCTACGCAGCCGCCTGCGTCGCATCACTGCGCGGACGCTCGTGGTCGCCGGCGCGCAAGACGGACTCGTGCCTCCGATCTACGCCGAGACGTTCGCGGCGGAGATCCCCGATGCGCGCCTCGAGGTGATCGACGACGCCGCCCACTGGCTGCCGTTCGAGAAGCCCGCCGAGCTCGCCGCGCTGGTCCGGGAGTTCGCTACCTCTCGGTGACAACGCTGCAGCGAGTGATCGACCGTCTCGTTCGCGCCGACACGCGACGCTTCGACGACTTCGTCGACTTCTGAGCCGCTAGGCGAGGATGGTGACGGGGGTGCCGAGCGACACCTGAGCCGCGATCTGCTCGATGATGTCGTTCGGGACACGGACGCAGCCGTTCGAGATGTTCTGTCCGACCTGACCCGGGTTACTCGTGCCGTGCACGGCCAGCTGGCCCGGGCCGCCCTTGAAGGAAGTCAGGACGTCGGAGTAGCCGGAGATGCCGAGAGCGAACACGCCGTAGCCCGCGTTCGGTTGGCTGTGCAGGTCGAGTGGATCGGTGATGTAGAACTTGCCCACCGGGGTCGGGGTCTTGTCCGCGCCGATCACGACGCCGGAGTCGAGGACGGGCTGGCCGAGCTTCAGCAGCGTGAGCTTGTGTGCACCGAGCTCGATCCTGATCTCGTAGTCGCTCTGCCCAAGGGTGACGTCGCTCGCCTTGATCCAGCCGCTCGCCCCGTTGGGCCGGATCGGGAGCAGTACGTTCAGCCAACCCGGGTGGGAGCTCTGGTCGGTGACGAGGAACGTGCGCGGGAGGCCGTACTCGGTCTTGTCCGAGAGCTTGGTGACGGCCGCCGAGGTCTCGACCGCGTCCTGATACGCCGTGAGCTGGGGGACCTTCTGCGTCGCCGTGACCGCGGCCACCGGCTTGGGGGCGGTGGTGGGAGTCGCCGTCGTGCTGGGCGCGGCCGCGCGCTTCTTCGGTGCAGCGGCCTTGGCGTCGTCGCGCAGGAGCGCCCACCCGGCTATGCCGCCGACGGCGAGCGCGGCGACCACGCCGGCGGCGATGGCAGCCCGCACGCGTGTGCGGTGCACACGGCGCGCAGAACGGTCCGAACGCGGAGGAGCGGCTGCCATGGGGTCCGCAGACTACCGAACAGGGGACGGGCGGCGGATGCCGCCCCCGTCCTCTCGGAGCTCAGTTCCCGGCGTGCGTGGACTCCTGCTCGAGCAGCTGCTCGAGGGGGTCGCTGTCGGGGTTGATCGCGGCAAGGCGCAGGTCGAGCAGGAAGTCGACCACCTCGGCCGCCGAGACGAGGTCGCGGCTCCGGTAC
>DASYFC010000152.1:0-12447 GCA_036498645.1 Acidimicrobiia bacterium
GGTTCTCGCGCACGCCGGGCGCGATCACACGACGAGCGGCCCAGCCCGGGCAGCACACCGACGACGCACTCGCCGATTGGGGCTTCACCGCCGACGAGCTGGCCAAGCTGCGCGACGCGGGCGCCATCAAGTAGTCGTCCCTGTGAGGAAACAAGACAGCGCGTGGTTCGGTGCGCTGGCGGCGCTCGCCGCCGCCGCGTACGCGCTGTTCCGGAGGCGACTGACGTTCGCAGCGGCCCTGGGGCTGGCCGCCGTCGGGTTGGGCGTCGCGTCCCGACGGTGGAGCCGCAACTCCCGGGGCCCCTTCCCGTACTCGCTGCGCTGGATCCTGGCGATGCCGCATCCGATCTCGCCCGGCCTGCTGCGCCGGGGTGTGGAGCCGGCACTAGGCGACCACGTGCTCGAGATCGGGTCCGGGACGGGCCGGCACGCGGTGCAGGTCGCGCGGTGGATCGCCCCGACGGGAACCCTCGACGTCTTCGACATCCAGCAGGACATGCTCGACGCGGTCATGCGCCGCGCCGACGACGAGGCGATCACGAACATCACGCCCACGCACGGGCAGGCGGGCGAGCAACTGCCGTACACCGACGGCCGCTTCGACGCCGCCTACCTCGTTACCGTGTTCGGCGAGATCCCCGACCCGGATGTCGCGCTTTGCGAGCTGCACCGCGTCCTGCGGCCCGGCGGGCGGCTCGCCGTCGGCGAGGTGCTCCTCGACCCCGACTACACGTCGCTGCGCGAGCTGCGATCACTCGCCGAGGAGAGCGGCTTCCGGTTCGTGCGGCGGTACGGCTCGACGTTCGCGTACGTCGCGCAGTTCGACGCCGTCTGACCCCGCGGCTCAGTCGGTCGGGACGAGCCGGTACTCGTCTCCGTCGCCCTCCACCACCACTCCTTCACCCTTGGCCATTGCCGGGATCTCCTGCCCGGTAAGCGCGAACACGGCCGCCTCGTTGGTCGGGCTGTGACCGACGGCCAGGGCGCGGCCTCCCTCGGGGAGTGCGGCGAAGATGCGAGTGAGGGCGGCTCCCAGCCGCGCTTGCTCCGCTTCGACGAAGGCAGGATCGGCGACGCGAAACGCCGCCAGGTCGGGCTCCCCGGTTTGCGCGTAGATCTCGCGCCAGCGTCCCTCGGACTCCGTGCGGAGACCGGTCTCGACGATCAGCCCGCCGGGCACACGTGAGCCAAGTCCGGCGAGGAAGCAAGCCAGTGTCTGCGTCGCACGCTGCATGCCGGAGGAGACGAGCACCGTGTAGTCGGCGTCCAGACGGGCCCCGATCTCGAGGGCGGCGCGCACACCGTCGTCCGTCAGCGCGTCGCCATCGTTGTCGGTGTGGCGCCGGAGCTCGACAACCTTCGTCACGCCCGCTGAGGTGTGACGCCCGCGACCCACGTCATGTCGGCGGTCCGCTCGCCCGCCACCGCGCTCGTCGATGCCACCGCTTCGAGCTCGGCGAGGTCGTCCGGGTTGAGCTGCACGTCGAGGGCGGCGACGTTCTCCTCGAGGTAGGTGCGGCGCTTGGTGCCGGGGATCGGCACGACGTCGTCACCTTGTGCCTGCACCCACGTCAGCGCGAGCTGACCGGGGGTCATGCCCTTTTCGGTCGCGATCGTGCGGACGCGCTCGACGACCTCGAGGTTGCGGAAGAAGTTGTCACCTTCGAAGCGCGGTGTGCCGCGGCGGAAGTCGCCCCGCGACAGGTCATCGGCGCTGCGGATCTGGCCCGTGAGCATCCCGCGCCCGAGCGGGCTGTAGGGCACGATCCCGACACCCAGCTCGCGGGCCGCCGGCAGCGCGTCCTCCTCGATGTCACGACTCCACAGTGACCACTCGCTCTGAAGCGCGCTGATCGGGTGGACGGCGTGCGCGCGGCGGATCGTGTCGCCGGCCGCTTCCGACAGCCCGAGGTGGTGCACCTTGCCCGCCGCGACGAGCTCGGCCATGGCGCCGACGGTCTCTTCGATGGGCACGTTTGGGTCGGCGCGGTGCTGGTAATAGAGGTCGATGTGGTCGACGCCGAGCCGCTGCAGCGATGCATCGCAGGCGCTGTGCACGTACTCCGGTCGGCCGCTGATGGCCCGGAAGCTCTTGTCGTCGGCGCGTCGGATGATGCCGAACTTCGTGGCCACGACGACGCCGTCGCGCCGGCCCGCGATCGCCCGGCCGACGAGCTCCTCGTTGTGCCCCAGGCCGTACACGTCGGCGGTGTCGAGGAACGTCACGCCGAGCTCGAGCGCACGGTCGATCGTCGCGAGCGACTCCGCCTCGTCGGCGGGCCCGTAGACCTGGCTCATCCCCATACATCCGAGACCCTGGGCGGAGACCTCGAGACCCTCGCCGAGTGTGCGCGTCGAGATCGTCATGACTCCGAAGCTACTTGGGACGGATCCGCGCCGTGCCACACTGCGGAGATGGAGCTGCAGCCCCAGACGGCCGAGCTCTACATGCGCCACGCGTTCCGCCAGATGCTGGAGGTGGCCGATCGTCTGGGCGACGAACGGGTCAACGACCGCCCGCTCGGGCCCGCGGAGGCGGCGGCTTTGCCGACCGCCGGAGCAGGAGCTCGAGCCAGCGAGAGCGACCGGTGGCCGCAGACGAACGCGGTCGCGGCGCTCATCATCCACTCCTGCGCGGTCACCGAGTTCTGGATCGGTCACGTCGCCCTCGGCCGTCCCACCGACCGTGATCGCGAGTCGGAGTTCTCGAGCACCGCCGCCGTGGCCGAGCTCCGTGCCCTCGTCGACGAGACGCTCGCGCAGGTCAGCGAGGACCTCGCGGCGATGGACGAGGGAAGGACGCAAGCGGACCGGACCGGGCGCCAGTTCCTCGAAGGTGGCGACGAGTCGGACGGTGCGATCGTCCTCCACGTCCTCGAGGAGCTGTACCAGCACCTCGGCCACATGGAGCTCGCCGCCGACGCCTTCGCCGTTCGAGGGTGACGATGGACTTCGAGGTCGAACGGGCCGACATCCACGAGTCCCGGGTGGTCGACGAAGACCCGCCGGAGCTCGCGCCCGGGCAGGCGCTGTTGCGCGTCGACCGTTTCGCGCTCACGACGAACAACATCACCTACGCCGTGATGGGCGATGCACTCAAGTACTGGGACTTCTTCCCCTCATCGGACCCGGAAGTATGGGGACGGATTCCCGTCTGGGGATTCGCCGACGTCATCGACAGTGCCGACGACGATGTGGCTCCCGGTGCGCGCGTCTACGGCTATCTGCCGACATCGACGCATCTCGTGGTCACCCCCGGTCGGGTCGACCCGCGGGGATTCGTCGACACCGCGCCGCACCGCGCGTCCCTACCCGGGGCGTACAACGGATACCGCCGGGTCGACACCGATACCTCGGAGGATCCCGCCTACGAGTACCACCGAATGGTGCTCTGGCCGCTCTTCTTCACTTCCTTCCTCATCGACGACTTTCTGAACGACAACGCCTTCTTCGGCGCCGAGGCCGTTGTCGTGTCCAGCGCGTCGAGCAAAACCGCCATCGGTACCGCCTTCCTGCTTCACCACCGGCCGGCGATCGAGGTCATCGGGCTGACGTCGGCGCGCAATGTCGCCTTCGTCGAAGGGCTCGGCGTATACGACCGTGTTGTCCCGTACGACGACATCGACGAACTGGGAAAGGAGCGAGCGGCGTTCGTCGACATCGCCGGGAACGCAGACGTACGCGCAGCGGTGCACCACGTCTACGGCGACCGGCTTGCCCACAGCATGCTGGTCGGCGCCACCCACTGGGACTTGCCCCGGGCGTCCGCCGCCGAGCTCCCCGGGCCCGCGCCGTCCTTCTTCTTCGCACCGGATCAGATCGGCAAGCGCACCAAGGAGTGGGGGCGCGCCGGGCTCGACGACCGGGCGACCGACGCGTGGCGGCACTTCGCCGAGTTCAGCGACGGCTGGATCGAGATCCGCCACGGCTCCGGTCCCGACGCGGTGCAGTCGGCGTACCTGGAGCTCGTCGAGGGCCGTAGCGACCCTGCCGTCGGCTACGTCCTCTCGCTGTGGCCGGAACGCGAGTAGCTACCCGAGCATCTTCTCCGGGTGGCGGCCGTCGACGTGGCCCATGAACGGCGGGTGGATGCTGTACCCGAGGAGCTGGCGCAGCCGCGGTGACAGGTCCTTCGCCATCTCGGGCGGGACGGCGAGCAGGTAGCTCTCCTGCTGGCGGGCCCAGGCCACGACGTACTGGATCGAGATGCCGAGTCGGAACCGGCCGGTGGTGTTCGCGCCGCCCGCGTGCCAGAGCGTCCCCGGGTAGATGGCGACCGAGCCCGCCGGCATCTCGAGCGGCACGAGCTCGACGGACGGGTCGGGCCGGCCGTCGCCCCAGTGCGTGCTCCCGGGCGCGATGAGCGTGCCGCCGTTCTCGGCCGTGAAGTCGTCGATCGCCCACAGCGTGCTGAGCGACAGCGGCCGTCGCGGGCGCGGCAGCCCGTAATAGAACGCCTCGTCGTAGTGCAGGTCCTGGGCCGTCTCCTCCGGGCCGAGGTTGATCGCCAGCGCCGCGGTGAGCAGGAAGTTCGGTCCGAGCAGCCCGCCCGCCACGTCGAGGACGCGCTCGTCCTCGATGAGCCGGTCGAAGGCGCGCGACTTGGCCGGGAGGCTGTAGACGCGCTTGGTGCGGAAGCCCTCGAAGTCGTTGCGCCCGAATGGGCCCTCACCGAGGTGCGGCGCCAGCGCGTCGCGCACGGCCCCCACGTCGCTCGAGGACAATGCGTTCTCGAGCACCGCGTAGCCCTGGTCCTCGATGACGTCGAGCAGCGCGTTGGGGACGCCGCCCTGCACGGGCATGTCGCCCATGGCGGTTCGCATCGTCACGGTGGCCTCGTCTCCTTCTCTGATGCCCAGCTCGACGCGGAGCCGGTCGGCCAGCTCGGCAACGAACGCGGGTCGGGGCGGCGCCGCGTCGCGCGTGCGTCGCAGGGCCTCGAAGGGATCAGTCATGATCGCCTCCTTCTCCTTCCAGGTAGACGCGACGGTAGGCCGTCCGCGCTCGAACGAGCAGCGCCTCGGTGGCGTTGGGGGTGCGCCCGAGCAGCTCGGCCACCTCGGCGACGGGCAGGCCGTCGACGTACCGAAGCGTGAGGGCGAGCCGGTGGTGCGGACCGAGTGCGGCGAGCACCTCGTTGGCGCGCAGCTGGTCGAGGCGCACGTCCCATGGGTCCTCGTCGGGCGCGGGATCTTGTTCCAGTGCGTCGCGCAGCCGGTCCTCCCGGGCGCGGCGACGCCAGTGGTCGGCGAGCTTGTGGCGGGCGACGCCGATCACCCAGGGGACGTCGAGCGGGGCGGGACGCCCGCTCTCGAGGTTGCGCACGGCGGCGAGGAAGGTCTCCGAGGTGAGGTCCTCGGCGGTGGCGGAGTCGCCGCACCGATGGAGGAAGTACCCGTACACCTCGGGCACCGCCTCCTGGTAGAAGGCGAGGAACGCGGCGCGATCGGGCTCCCCGGCTCCGGACTCCTCACTCACGGCCGCTTCCGGCCATTCGCCCACGACCCCATCATCGCTCCGAGCCACCGATCTCCTACGGGTGGGCACGCGATTTCTCCGCCCTGCGCAGGTTTGCTTACAGCTTCCGCAGCCGGACTGCGCGGACGGAATGGTCGGGCGCCTTCTCCAGGATGAGCCGCGCCCGCTCACGCGTCGGGAGGATGTTCTCGTGCAGGTTCACGCCGTTGATCGACCGCCAGATGCTGCGCGCAACCTGGATCGCCTCGTCCTCCGACAGCGACGCGAAGTGGTGGAAGAATGACCGCTCGTCGGCGAACGCCGTCTGGCGGAGTGTAAGGAACCGGTCGAGGTACCACTGCTCGATGTCGGACTCGTCGGCGTCGACGTAGAGCGAGAAGTCGAAGAAGTCCGACACGAACAGCTGCGGCGCCCGGCCGCCGCCGTCACCCGTCTGGAGCACGGTCAGGCCCTCGACGATCACGATGTCGGGCTGCCGCACGACCTGCTCCTCCCCGGGGACGATGTCGTAGGTGAGGTGGGAGTAGACCGGCGCGCTCACCTCGGGCCGGCCCGACTTCACGTCGGCGAGGAAGCGCACCAGCCGGCGGAGGTCGTAGCTCTCGGGGAAGCCCTTCCGTTCCATGAGCCCGCGCTCTTCGAGCGTCCGGTTCGGGAAGAGGAAGCCGTCCGTCGTCACCAGGTCGACCTGCGGATGGTCGGGCCAGCGGGCGAGCAACGCCTGCAGGATGCGCGCCGTCGTGCTCTTGCCGACGGCCACGCTCCCGGCGACGGCGATGACATACGGGACCTTCGCCGCCGGGCTGCCGAGGAACGTGTCGCTGACCCGGTGCAGGTTCTGACTGGCGGCGACGTACAGGTTCAACAGTCGCGACAACGCCAGATAGATGTCGGCGACCTCGTCGAGCGCGATGCGCTCGTTGATGCCACGCAGGTCCTCGAGGTCTCCCTCGGTGAGCGTGAGCGGCGTCGCCGCCCGCAGCCGCGCCCATTCGTCGCGCGTGAACCGGACGTAGGGAGACAGCTGCTCGGACGTCACGCGGGGACGTCCACCCCGGGCAGGCCCGCGAGCCGGGCGACGCGCTCGCGCAGCTCGCGGGCGCCCGGCGCGGTGACCGTGACGTGGCCGACCTTGCGCCCCGGGCGCGGTGCCTTCGCGTAGTCGTGGAGGTGCGCGCCCGGGATTGCGAGCACCGCCGTCGGGTCGGGCATGGCGCCGATGCAGTTGACCATGGCGTTCACGCCGA
Organism: Acidimicrobiia bacterium; assembly: GCA_036498645.1. Taxonomy (GTDB): domain Bacteria; phylum Actinomycetota; class Acidimicrobiia; order IMCC26256; family JACDBD01; genus JALZAA01. The sequence continues at coordinate 6,726 of DASYFC010000152.1, forward strand.
TGGCGGCGGTGGAACCGAGCGGCCACCCGAGGATCGCTCGCAGATGGTTCTCGAACTGGCTCGTGTACGCGCCCTCGATCGACCAGTGGCCGGAGTTGTGCACGCGCGGCGCAAGCTCGTTGACGAGCAGCTCCCCGTGCACGTCGAAGAGCTCGACGGCGAGGACGCCGACGTACTCGAGGTCGTCGAGGAGCTTCCCGGCGATGCGTTCGGCCGTGGCTTGGTGCTGCTCGGCCAGGGCGGGCGCAGGGGCGTAGCTCCGACGGAGGATCCCGCCTTCGTGGTGATTCTCGACGAGTGGCCAGCACGAGGTCGCGCCGTCGAGGCCGCGCACGGCGAGCACCGACAGCTCACGATCGAACGGGACGAACGATTCGAGGACGAGCGGCGCGCCGCCGAGCTCCGACCAGGCGCGCTCGACATCCTGCGGTTCGCGCAGAGCCGTCTGCCCTTTGCCGTCGTACCCGCCGCGGCGGGTCTTGAGCACCGCAGGCAGCCCGACCTCTTTCACGGCGCGCTCGAGATCGGCGCGGTCGTCGACCACCGCGAACTCGGGGGTGCCGATCCCGAGCCGGCGGCACAACTCTTTCTCGCGCAGTCGGTCCTGCGTCACGTCGAGCGCCACCGGGGGCGGCAGCACCGCCTTGCCGGTCGCGGCGAGGAACCGAGCCCCCGCCGCCGGTACGCCCTCCCATTCGTACGTGACGACGGCGGCGCCCTCGCTCACGTGCGTGAGCGCGGTCTCGTCGCCGAGTGCGCCGACGACGAGCAGGCCGAGCGCGCCGGCCGTGGCGTCGGGGCTGGGATCGAGGAACCGGAATCCCACGCCGAGGGGGATCCCGGCCAGCGCGAGCATCCGGCCGAGCTGCCCGCCGCCGAGCACGGCGACGAGCGGTGCGGGCCGGCCGCCTTGGGCGTCGGGCACGCTGCATGCTGACACGCCCCGAGCCGTCGTCGCCGCCCAAAGCGAACGGCGACCCGTGGTCCGTCCGCTATCGTGAGCCTTTCCGCGACAGCGTCGTCGCTCCTGCTGGATCCCCGAAACGACAGCACCGTCCCGGGAGCGAGGAGCCCCTCGGTTGGCCGACTTCGATCGCGCGGCGCGGCAGCATGCGCGCCAACGCACTGAGCTCGATGCCTGCGGCATCGGCTTCGTCGCGCACGCATCCGGCGGTACCAGCCGCGAGATCGTCGACCTTGCCCTGACCGGGCTGGCGTGCGTGCGCCACCGTCAGGCGATCGCCGCCGACGGCATCTCCGGCGACGGCGCCGGCCTCCTTGTCCCGATCCCGCGCTCCTTCTTCGCCCGCGTCGGGGGCAAGGAGCTCGGTCGCTCGCTCGACGCCGACCGGCTGGGCGTCGTGTCCGCGTTCCTCGACGTTGCCGACGACGACGCCGTGAGCGTCGCCCAGACGGCCGTGGCCGACGCCTGCGCCGCCGAGGGGATCGAGCTGGCGGGATGGCGTGAGGTCCCTGTCGACGAGACGCACCTCGGCGCGGCGGCGCGGGTGGACCAGCCGTCGCTCTGGCACGGGATCCTGCAGCGGCCCGCTGACGTCGACGACATCGACGCCGAACGCCGCGCGTATCGCGCCCGCCGGCGGGCGGAGGCCACCTGCCGCGAGGCGCGCGTACGCCACTACTTCGCGAGCTTCTCGTTCGTCACCGTGACGTACAAGGCGCTCGTCCTCAGCGACCGGCTCGCCGCGTTCTACCCCGATCTCGCCGACGACGAGTTCGACGCATCGCTTGCGATCTTCCACAGCCGCTTCTCGACGAACACGACCCCGGCGTGGGAGCGCGCCCAGCCCTTCCGGCACCTGTGTCACAACGGCGAGATCAACACGGTGCGCGGCAACGAGCTGCGCATGATCGCCCGCGGCCGCCTCGGCGCCGAAGAAGTAGGTCTCGGCCCCGAAGAGCTGTTCCGTCCGGTGCTCGATCCCGAGGACTCCGACTCCGGGAAGCTCGATTCCGCCGTCGAGCTGCTCGTGCGGGGCGGGCGCGACATTCGTCACGCCGTCGCCATGCTCGTGCCCGAGGCGTGGGAGGGCCAGCGCGACCTCCCCCGCGGGGTGCGCAGCTTCTTCCGCTACCACGCGTGCCTCACCGACCCGTGGGACGGGCCCGCCGGTCTCGTGTTCAGTGACGGCCGGCGCGTCGGCGCCGCGCTCGACCGCAACGGGCTGCGCCCGCTGCGGTGGCAGGTGTGCGAGGACGGCCTGGTCGTCTGCGCATCGGAAGTCGGTGCGGTGCCGGTCTCAGGTCACGGCTCGGTGCGCCGCGGCCGACTCGGTCCCGGCGACATGATCTGCGTCGATCCCGACCGCGTCACCACGGGCAACGGTGACGGTGCGGCGGCGACGACGGCGGCTGTGCAGGACGACACGGACGTGAAGACGTGGTTGGCGCGGCTGCAGCCGTACTCCCAGTGGGCGCGCGACGGTCTGCTCCCCGCCGACATCGGGGGACCCGTCGAGATGCCGCCCGCTCCCGAAGACCTCCTGCGCCAGCAGGTCGCCTTCGGTCTCACCCGCGAAGAGGTGGCGATGGTGCTCAAGCCCATGGCCACCGACGCCAAGGAGCCGACATTCTCCATGGGTGACGACGTGCCGTTCGCAGCCGTCGCCACCCGGCCCCGACCGATGTTCAACTATCTCAAGCAGCGCTTCGCGCAGGTCACGAACCCCCCGATCGATCACCTGCGCGAGCGGTTGGTGATGTCGCTGCGCACGTGCCTCGGGCCGCGGCGCCCCTTGCTCACCGAGGAGCCCGGCGCCGCCCGCCTGCTCGAGCTGCCCTCCTTCTTCCTGTACCCGGAGGCGGTCGAGTCGCTGCTCGACTCCGACCGCTCCGTGTTCAAGGCGGTCCGTCTCAGCGCCACGTTCCCGGTCGCGGACGGACCGGGCGGGCTCGAGCCCGCGATCCGGGCGCTGGCGGACGCCGCCGTCGAGGTCGTCGCCGCCGGCGCCGCTGTGCTCGTGATCTCGGACCGCAGCGTGAGCGCCGACCGCGCGCCGATCCCGTCGCTCCTCGCGTTGGGTGCGGTGCACCACCGGCTGGTCGCGGAGCACACCCGTCAGCAAGCGTCGATCGTCGTCGCCTCGGGCGACGCCCGCGATGTCCACGGCATCGCGTGCCTGCTCGGGTTCGGCGCCGACGCCGTGTGCCCGAGGCTCGCGCTCGAAACGGTGGCGAGCATGGCCGACGACGACCAGCTCGGGGAGCTCCATTCGTCGGAGGCGCAGGCCAAGCTCCAGGCCGCGCTCGAGGACGGCGTGCTGAAGATCTTCTCGAAGATGGGCATCTCGACCGTCGACGGCTACCGGGCCGCCCAGATCTTCGAAGCCATCGGGCTCGGTCCCGAGGTCATCGAGACGTGCCTCCGGTTCACCGTGTCCGAGGTCGGGGGCGTGGGCTTCGACACGCTCGGCGCCGACATCCTCGGACGGCACGAGGCCGCATTCGCGGGTGAGAAGGCGTCGCTCGACGAGCCCGGGTTCTTCCGCTACCGCAAGCGCGGCGGCGAGTACCACGGCAACAACCCCGACGTCGTCGACGCGCTGCACGACTCGCTCGGGCTCACGCCCGAGGGCGACGGCGAGAACGGCGACCGCAAGCCCAAGAAGAAGAGCGAGGTCAGCGGGAAGCTCGCCGGCGTCGAGCCGGCGCCGAGCGAGGACCAGGGCAAGGTCATCGTGCTGCAGGGCCCGGACGCCGAGCCGTTGCCGGAGCCGGACCCGACCGACCTGCGTGCGGCCCACCTCCTGCAGGGGGCGATCAAGGGCGGGCGCGCCGACCTGTACGAGAGCTTCCGCGCTCTCGTCGAGTCACGACCAACGACGGAGCTGCGAGACCTGCTCGATCTCGTTCCCGGCGGTGAGCCGGTTCCGATCGACGAGGTCGAGCCGGTCGAGGCGATCACGGCGCGGTTCTCGACCGGGGCCATGTCGCACGGCGCGCTGTCGGCGGAGGCGCACGAGACGCTTGCGATCGCGATGAACATGCTCGGAGGCAAGAGCAACTGCGGCGAGGGCGGCGAGGACCCGGCCCGCTACCGCACCCGCGGGACCGAGCGCGACCGCAACTCGCGCATCAAGCAGATCGCGTCGGGACGGTTCGGGGTGACGCCCGAGTACTGCGCTTTCGCGGACGAGTTCAACATCAAGATCGCCCAGGGATCGAAGCCCGGGGAAGGCGGTCAGCTGCCGGGTCACAAGGTGAGCGGCGAGATCGCGCGCCTCCGCCACACGCAACCGGGCGTCGGGCTGATCTCGCCCCCTCCGCACCACGACATCTACTCGATCGAGGACCTCGCCCAGCTCATCTACGACCTCAAGCAGGTCAACCCGCTGGCCGAGGTGTCGGTGAAGCTCGTCGCCGAGGACGGCGTCGGCACGATCTCGGCCGGCGTCGTGAAGGCGCTGGCCGACGTGGTGCAGATCTCGGGCAACAACGGAGGCACGGGCGCGTCGCCGCTGTCGTCGATCAAGAACGCGGGCATGCCGTGGGAGCTGGGTCTCGCCGACACCCAGCAGGCCCTCATCGAGAACGATCTCCGAGACCGGGTGCGCGTGCGCGTGGACGGCGGGTTCAAGACGGGACGCGACGTCGTCATGGCGGCGCTCCTGGGCGCCGACGAGTACTCGTTCGGCACGGCGGCGATGCTCGCCGAGGGCTGCATCATGGTGCGCGCCTGCCACCGCGACACGTGCCCAACCGGCATCGCGACGCAGCGGCCGAACCTGCGGGCCAAGTTCACCGGCACGCCGGAAGGCGTTGCGACGTACATGATCTTCATCGCCGAAGAGGTTCGTCGCACACTCGCCTCGCTGGGGGTGCGAAGCCTCGACGAAGCCATCGGGCGCGTCGAGATGCTCCGCCAGCGGTCGACGGGTGACGCCCGCGCCGATGCGCTCGAGCTGGCGCCTCTGCTCTCGACGCCCTCGTCGGATGGACCGCGGCATTTCGTGGCGACGGTGCCGATCCAGCGGCCGCGGTCGGCATTGGACGAGCGGCTCCTCGCCGACGCGTTCTCCGCGTTGTGGGATGGCGGCGACGTCGTGCTCGAGTACGAGATCACCAACGCCGACCGCACCGTCGGCGCGTCGCTCGGCGGTGCGATCGGGCTCGAGTGGGGCGAGGGCCTCCCGCCCGGCTCCGTGACGGCGCGGCTCACCGGCTCGGCCGGTCAGAGCTTCGGCGCGTTCCTCGCCGACGGCGTCGCGCTCGAGCTGGTGGGCGAGGCGAACGACTATCTCGGCAAGGGCATGGGCGGCGGACGCGTCACGGTGCGCCCGCCCCAGGGCGACGCCGGCGACGCCGTCCTCGCCGGCAACACGGTCCTGTACGGCGCGACCGGCGGGCAAGTGTTCGTCGCCGGCCGGGTCGGCGAACGGTTCATGGTGCGCAACAGCGGCGCGACCGCGGTCGTCGAGGGTACGGGCGACCACACGTGCGAGTACATGACCGGCGGGACGTGCGTCGTCCTGGGGCCGTTCGGCTACAACCTCGGCGCCGGCATGACGGGCGGGCAGGCGTTCGTGTTCGATCCCGACGGACTGCTGTCGGCGCGGCTGAACCCGCAGCTGGTGGAAGCGTCGAAGCTCGACGATCCGCAGGCGGCGGAGCTGCGGTTCCTGCTCGAGCGACACCGTGAGCTCACGGGATCGCCGCGTGCAGCCGCGATGCTCGACGACTGGGACACGACGCTCAGGAGCTT
>DASYFC010000153.1:0-9079 GCA_036498645.1 Acidimicrobiia bacterium
ACACCGTGATCGACGGTTCCGTCCGCCATCGGCTGGATCAACTGAAGGAACGCTTGTAATGGCTGAGTTGTCCATCAACGCCGACCAGATCGCCGACGCGCTGCGGAAGCACGTCGGCGGTTTCAGCACCACGCTCGAGAAAGCGCGGGTCGGACGTGTCCTCGAGGTCGGTGACGGGATCGCGCGGGTGTCGGGGCTGCCGGAGACGGCCGTCAACGAGCTGCTGGAGTTCGAAGGCGGCACGCTCGGGCTGGCGCTGAACCTCGACGAGGACTCGATCGGCGCCGTCGTCCTCGGCGAGGCCGAGGAGGTCGAAGAGGGCCACACCGTCCAGGAGACGGGGCGGATCCTCTCCGTCCCGGTGGGCGACGTCATGCTCGGCCGGGTCGTGAATGCGCTCGGGCAGCCGATCGACGGCAAGGGCCCGATCAATACCGACACGTATCGCCGCCTCGAGATCCAGGCGCCGGGCATCGTCGCCCGCCAGCCCGTGCACGAGCCGTTGCAGACCGGGATCAAGGCCATCGACGCGATGACCCCGATCGGCCGCGGCCAGCGTGAGCTGATCATCGGGGACCGCAAGACCGGAAAGACCACGGTCGCGGTCGACACGATCCTGAACCAGCGCGGCCAGAGCGTGAAGTGCATCTACGTGGCCGTCGGCCAGAAGGGCTCCACCGTCGCCCAGACCGTCGCCACGCTCGAATCGCACGGCGCGATGGAGTACACGGTCGTGGTGAACGCGCCGGCCGCCGACCCCGCGGTGTTCAAGTACCTGGCCCCCTACGCGGGATGCGCGATCGGCCAGTTCTGGATGGACGACGGCTCGGCGGCGCTCGTCGTCTACGACGACCTGTCCAAGCAAGCCGAGTCGTACCGGCAGCTGTCGCTGCTGCTCCGCCGCCCTCCCGGCCGCGAGGCGTACCCGGGCGACGTGTTCTATCTCCACTCCCGGCTGCTGGAACGCGCGGCCAAGCTCAGCGAGGAGCGCGGCTCGGGCTCGCTCACCGCGCTGCCGATCATCGAGACGAAGGCGGGCGACATCTCCGCCTACATCCCAACGAACGTCATCTCGATCACCGACGGGCAGATCTACGTCGTCGAGGACCTGTTCCGTGCGGGCGTGCGGCCCGCGGTGGACGTCGGCATCTCGGTGTCACGCGTCGGCGGGGACGCGCAGATCAAGGCAATGAAGTCGGTGGCCGGCACGCTCAAGATCGACCTGGCCCAGTTCCGTGACCTCGAGGCGTTCGCGACGTTCGGGTCCGAGCTCGACCGCGTGTCGCAGGCCCAGCTCGACCGTGGCTACCGCCTCACGGAGCTGCTCAAGCAGCCACTGAACGCGCCGATGCCGGTGGAGCTCCAGGTCGTCTCGATCTTCGCCGGCACCAACGGCTACCTCGACGACCTGCCGGTCGAGGACGTCCGGCGCTTCGAGAGCGAGCTCCACGACTACTTCCGGACCCGCAAGGCCGACCTGCTGGCCGCGATCCGCGACACCGGGCAGCTCCCGGAGGAAGCCGAGCTCAAGCAGGCCGTCGACGACTTCAAGTCGATGTTCCAGCCGTCCGGCGGCGTCGGCGACACCACGATGGAAGCCCTGGAAGGCGAGGCCCTCGGCGAGCCCGAGTCCGACAAGACCCTGGCGACGGAGTAGCGCGGCATGGCGGGTGGTCAGGAGCGCATCCTCCGCAGACGCATCCGGAGCGTGCAGTCGACCAAGAAGATCACGCGCGCCATGGAGCTCATCGCCGCCAGCCGGATTGTGCGGGCGCAGGCCCGGGTCGAGGCGGCGGTGCCGTACAGCGACCAGATCACCGAGGTCGTGCACGACCTCGCCGACGCCGGTGGCGCCGTCCAGAGCCCGCTCCTGGTGCCTCGGCCCGAGATTCGCAGCGTCGGCCACATCGTGATGACCGCCGACCGCGGACTCTGCGGCGCGTACAACTCGTCGGTGCTGCGGGCCGCCGAGGGTGAGATCGAGGAGCATCGGGAGATCGGACGCGACTCGTCTGTCTACGTCGTCGGCCGCAAAGGGGAGAGCTACTTCCGCTACCGCGGCCTCCCGGTGGAGGCCTCCTTCACGGGCTTCAGCGACCAGCCGTCGTACGAGGATGCCCGCCGCATCGCCGCCGCCGTACGCGATCCGTTCCTCGACGGGCGCATCGACATGGTGCAGGTCATCTACACGCGCTTCATCACGGTCGGAAGCCAGGAAGTCGTCGTCCGTCCGCTGATGCCGCTGGACCGCGAGGTCGTGCGCGACGAGGACGAGCGTGCCCGCGATGCCGAGAATCCGCGCGCGGCGTACGAGTTCGAGCCCGGACCGGGGGAGATCCTGGAACGGCTTCTGCCGCGGTACGTCGAGGCGCGCGTCTTCGCAGCGTTGCTCAACGCGGCGGCGTCCGAGCACGCCGCCCGTCAGCGGGCGATGAAGGCTGCCAGCGACAACGCCGACGAGCTCACCGTGAGCCTCACGCGCGTGATGAACCGGGCCCGACAGGACGCGATCACCACCGAGATCACGGAGATCGTCGGTGGCGCCGAGGCCCTCCGCCACAGTGGGCAGCAGGGCGCGGAGGAGCCGTTCGGCGAGGACCTCCGCGTCCGGGTGTCCGCCGAGTGAGCGCCGAGAAAGCAAAGGAGTACTCCCGATGACCATGACCGCCGAGGAGCGCGCCGGCACCGAGCTGAAGGACGGGCGCGTCGTCGCCATCGCCGGCCCGGTCGTCGACGTCGAGTTCCCGCCCGACGCCCTGCCCGAGATCAACCACGCCATCGAGATGGAGATCGAGCTCGAGGGCGACGCCATTCGCATCGTCGCCGAGGTCGCGCAGCAGATCGGCGACAACCGGGTGCGGGCCATCTGCATGAAGCCCACCGACGGTCTTCGTCGCGGCACGAAGGTGCGCAACCTCGGTCACGGCCTGCAGATGCCGGTCGGAGACGGCGTGCTCGGCCACGTGCTCAACGTTCTCGGCGAGCCGCTCGACGTGTCCGCCGACCAGCTCACGGATATCGACGACCGCTGGGACATCCACCGAGAGCCGCCTCCGTTCCGCGAGCTCGAGCCCCGCAGCGAGATGTTCGAGACCGGCATCAAGGTCATCGACCTGCTCGAGCCGTACGTTCGCGGCGGCAAGATCGGCATGTTCGGCGGCGCCGGCGTGGGAAAGACCATCATCATCCTCGAGATGATCAACCGCGTCGCCACGCAGCACGGTGGTGTGTCGGTGTTCGCGGGAGTCGGCGAGCGCACACGCGAGGGCACCGACCTGTGGCTCGAGATGCAGGAGTCCGGCGTCATCGACAAGGCCGCGCTGATCTTCGGGCAGATGGACGAGCCGCCCGGTGTGCGTCTCCGCGTCGGGCTGGCGGCCCTGACCGTGGCCGAGTACTTCCGCGACGTGAAGAACCAGGACGTGTTGTTGTTCGTCGACAACATCTTCCGGTTCGTGCAAGCGGGCTCGGAGGTGTCGACGCTGCTCGGCCGGATGCCGTCGGCGGTGGGCTACCAGCCGACGCTGGCCGACGAGATGGGCGAGCTCCAGGAACGCATCACGTCGACGAAGGGCCACTCGATCACGTCGCTTCAGGCCGTCTACGTGCCGGCCGACGACTACACGGACCCGGCGCCGTTCACGACGTTCGCCCACCTCGACGCCACGACCGAGCTGAGCCGTCAGATCGCCGCCCTCGGCATCTACCCGGCGGTGGACCCACTGTCGTCGTCGTCGACGATCCTCGCGCCCGAGATCATCGGCGACCGTCACTACAACTGCGCGCGCCGGGTGCAGGAGGTGCTGCAGCGGTTCAACGAGCTGCAGGACATCATCGCCATCCTCGGCATCGACGAGCTGTCCGAGGACGACAAGGTCGTCGTGTCCCGCGCCCGCAAGATCCAGCGGTTCCTGTCGCAGCCGTTCTTCGTGGGCGAGAAGTTCACCGGCGTCAAGGGCATCTACGTCCCGATCGAGGAGACCGTCGAGAGCTTCGAGGCGCTCGTCAACGGCGAGCTCGACGAGGTGCCCGAGCAGGCGTTCTTCAACGTGGGCGGTGTCGAAACCGTCCTCGCCAAGGCGAAGACGCTGGAAGAGAGCTGAGCGCGCGTGCCGCTCACCGTCGACATCGTCTCGCCCGAGCGCGTGCTCTACACGGGCGACGGCGACATGGTCGTGTGCCGGACGTCAGAGGGTGAGATCGCGTTCCTTCCCGGGCACGTGCCGTTCCTCGGCGCGCTCGGGATCGGCGTCGTACGGATCCTGCTCCCACAGCAGGGCGAGCAGGCCGCGGCCGTGCACGGCGGGTTCGTCGAGGTGGCGAACGACCGCGTGATCGTCCTGTCGGACGTCGCCGAGCTGGCCGACCAGATCGACGTCGAGCGGGCCCGGCGCGCCCGGGAGCGGGCCGAGGAACGACTGGCCGCCGATCCTGACGACGAGGAGGCGCAGGCCGCGCTCCTCCGCGCGACGACTCGACTCGAGGTGGCCGGGGCCGCGGAGCACGCGTAGGTGACCGGCCGCCGGCGACCTCGCCGCACCGAGGTCGCGGCCTACCGTGTGCCCATGCGCCGGCACATCCCAATTGCCGTCGCGCTCGCGCTCGCTCTCGGCACCGCCTCGATCGGAACGGCAGACGCGCTCCCACGCGTCTCGGGACGCACCGACCTCGCCGCCTACCGCGGCCTGGGCACGTGGGTCGACGTGTTCGACTACGTCCCCGCCTTCCAGAAGGCGGGTGACGCTCCGGCGGTCACGACGGGCAGCTTCGACGACATGTCCCGCCTCGGCGTCAAGACCGTCTATCTCCAGGGGGCGCAGGACGACGATCGCTCACCGGGAGACACGATCGACCCGAAGCTACTCGGGCGGATGCTGCGCGCCGCCCACGCCGCGAAGCTCCGCGTCGTCGCGTGGTACTTACCTCATTTCACCGACGTGAACGCGGACTTCCGCCGCGAGCGCGCGCTCTTGAACTTCAAGGCCAACGGACAGCAGTTCGACGGACTCGCCGTCGACATCGAGTGGAACCAGGGCGTGGCCGACGCCGCGCAGCGCAACACGGCGCTCGTCGACTTGTCCAAGCGCGTGCGCAAGCTTGCCGGCGACCGGCCCGTCGGCGCCATCGTGCTCGAGCCGCTGTTCCTCGACGTCGTCAGCCCCGCTTATTGGCCCGAGTTCCCGTGGCGTCAGCTGTCGTCGCTGTACGACGTCTGGCTCCCCACGTTGTACTGGACCAACCGCAGCTCCGACTCGGGATACAAGGACGGATTCAAGTACACCGACGAGAACATCCGCCAAGTGCGCAGCCATCTCGGTGACAGGAACGCACCGGTGCACGCGATCGGCGGCATCGCCGACGCCGCCCTGCTCAGGGACTACGCCGGATTCGTGCGGGCGGTGAAGAAGCAGCGCGCGATCGGTTGGTCGATCTACGACTACAACACCACCGTGAGCTCCGCCTGGCCGCAGCTGCGGAAGGGCTGACGCGACCGGAGAGTCAGTCGAACTTGAGCGATGAGTAGCGCATGAGCTTGTGCCAGCGATGGCGCGAATCGATCGTGCGGATTGTTCCCGACTTCGACCGCATCACCAGCGACTGCGTCCCGGCGCCGTCACCCCAGTAGCGGACACCCTTGAGCAGCTCGCCGTCGGTCACGCCGGTCGCCGAGAAGAAGACGTCGTCACCGGCGACGAGATCGTCGGTCGTGAGCACGCGGCTGAGGTCGTAGCCGGCGTCGTTGGCGGCGCGACGCTCGTCCTCGTCGCGGGGCCAGAGCCGACCGTGGATGGCGCCGCCCAGAGCCTTCAAGGCACACGCGGCGATCACGCCCTCCGGCGTGCCGCCGATGCCGAACAGGATGTTGGCGCCGCTCTCCGGCCACGCCGTCGAGATCGCTCCGGCCACGTCGCCGTCCGGGATCAGCCGGATCCTGGCGCCGGCCTCGCGGCACTCCTTGATGATGTCGGCGTGACGGTCCCGTTCGAGGATGACCGCGGTCACGTCGTCGATGTCCTCGCCGAGTGCCTTCGCCACCGCATGCAGGTTGTGCGTGACCGGAGCCTCGAGGTCGATGACGTCGGCGGCCTCGGGCCCGACCGCGATCTTCTCCATGTACACGCACGGTCCGGGGTCGAACATCGTGCCCCGCTCGGAGAGCGCGATCACGGCGATGGCGTTGGGGCGGCCCAGGGCGGTGAGCGTGGTCCCGTCGATGGGGTCGACCGCGATATCGCACGGTGGGCCGCCGGCGCCGATCTGCTCACCGTTGTACAGCATCGGCGCCTCGTCCTTCTCGCCCTCGCCGATGACGACGACGCCGTCCATCGAGACGTTGTTCACGACGAGACGCATGGCGTCGACGGCGGCCTGGTCGGCTGCCTCCTTCTCGCCCCGGCCCATCCACCGTCCGGCGGCGAGAGCCGCTGCCTCGGTGACCCGCGCCAGCTCCATGGCGAGGTTGCGGTCGGGGGCCTGGCGTTGCTCCATTGCGGGGATCTCCTCGGGCGACGGGCTCGCGTCGGGACTGTACCCGGGACCCGTCCCGATTGATCTCGTGAGTGGGCGCGCCAGACAGCGCCCTCCCTTTCTCCCACCGGCGGTACCTTTGACGCGGTGACGACAGCACGCGACCGCTGGGAAGCGGCGTTCGAGCAGGCCCAGCAGCGCGATGCCGACTTCGAGACGATGTCGGGACTGCCGGTAGCGCCCGTGTACGGGCCCGACGACGGCGAGTTCCCGGGCGAGTGGCCGTATACCCGCGGCCCGTACGCGTCGATGTACCGGTCGAAGCTCTGGACGATGCGGATGTTCGCAGGCTTCGGCACCGCGCCCGACACGAACCGGAGGTTCCGGGACTTGCTCGCCGCCGGCGGCGACGGGCTCTCGACCGCGTTCGACCTCCCAACCCTCATGGGACGCGACTCCGACGATCCGCTCGCCGTCGGCGAGGTCGGCAAGTGCGGCGTCGCGATCGACACGCTCGCCGACGTCGAGGACCTCTACCGCGAGATCGACCTCGCGAACGTCACGACGTCGATGACGATCAACTCGCCCGCCGCGATCCTGCTGGCCATGTACATCGCCGTCGCCGAGCGCGGCGGCGCGTCCAGGCGGGAGCTCGGCGGCACCCTCCAGAACGACATCCTCAAGGAGTACCAGGCGCAGAAGGAGTTCATCTTCCCGCCCCGTCCGTCGATGCGGATCGTCGCCGACACGATGCGGTTCTGCACCGCCGAGATGCCGCGCTGGCACCCGATCTCGGTGTCCGGCTACCACATTCGGGAGGCCGGGAGCACCGCCGCCCAGGAGCTCGCGTTCACGCTCGCGAACGGGTTCGCGTACGTCGAGGCGGGCGTGGCGGCCGGCCTTGCGATCGACGAGTTCGCGCCCCGGTTGTCGTTCTTCTTCAACGCCCACATCGACTTCTTCGAGGAGATCGCCAAGTACCGCGCGGCGCGTCGCATCTGGGCCCGCTGGATGCGAGACCGGTACGGAGCGAGTGCCGAGCGCGCGCTCCAGCTCCGGTTCCACACCCAGACCGCCGGCGTGTCGCTGACCGCCCAGCAGCCCGAGGTCAACGTCGTCCGCACCGCCATCGAGGCGCTCGCCGGGGTGCTCGGGGGCACCCAGAGCCTCCACACGAACTCGATGGACGAGGTGCTCGCCCTCCCGTCCGACAACGCGGCTCGGCTGGCGTTGCGGACCCAGCAGGTGATCGCCGACGAGACCCGCGTCGCCAATGTGGCGGATCCCCTCGGCGGGTCGTGGTTCGTCGAGGACCTGACCACCGACATGGAGCGCCGGGCCGAGGACGTCTTCGCCCACCTCGACCGGCTCGGCGACGGCTCCCTCCTCGAGGGCGTCTTCCGCGCCATCGAGTCGGGCTGGTTCCAGGGCGAGATCGCCGAGTCCGCCTACGAGCTCGAGCGCAAGCTCAACGACGGTCGCCATCTCGTCGTAGGAGTGAACGTCGCCACGCAGGGCGGCGACCAGCAACCGGAGATCCTGCGCATCGGGCCCGAGGTCGAGGAGGCCCAGCTGAAGCGCCTCGCCCGCGTGAAGGGCGATCGCGACGACGCCGCGGTCGACGTCGCGCTGGCGCGCGTTCGTGCCGACGCGGCCGAGCCCGACGTCAACCTCATGCCCGGTCTGGTCGAGGCGGTGGCGACGCACGCGACGGTTGGTGAGATCGTCGGCGCGCTGGCCGACGTGTTCGGCCGCCACCGCGAACACCCCGTCATCTGAGGATGGACGCCCGCCTCCTCGAGGTCGCGCGCGCCGCCAAGGGTTTCATGCCCGACGACGAGGGGCTCGCCCTCAATGCTGCAGGTCGCGACGCGAGCTCGGTCGGGCCTCTGCTCGAGGTCGGCAGCTATTGCGGGAAGTCGGCGGTGTACCTGGGCGCGGCGGCGCGCGCCGGCGGCACCGTGCTGTTCAGCGTCGACCACCACCGGGGCTCGGAGGAGAACCAGGCCGGGTGGGAGCACCACGACCCCGAGGTCGTCGACCCCGCCACCGGCCGCATGGACACGCTGCCGTTCTTCCGCCGGACGATCGAGCGCGCCGGGCTCGAGGACGCCGTGGTCGCGGTCGTCGGCGATTCGCCGGCGATCGCGAGGCACTGGCGTACACCGCTCGGGCTCGTGTTCGTCGACGGCGGTCACGCCCTCGACGTGGTGCTCGCCGACTACGAAGCTTGGTCGCCGCACGTCGCCGCCGGCGGCGTGCTCGTTTTCCACGACGTGTTCGAGGATCCCCGCGACGGCGGCCAGGCGCCCTTCGAGGTGTGGAAGCGGGCCGCCGCCTCGGGCATGTTCAGCCCGGTCTCGGCGACCGGCAGCCTCCGCGCGCTGCGCCGCAGCTAGCGGGCGCTAGTCCCGCTTGTAGCGGGCCATCTCGGCTTCGATCGCGGCGCCCGCCGCCAGCAGCTCGGCGGGGGTGAGGCCGAGCGGCAGGCCCTCGCCGCGGAACAGGCCCGCCGTCGGCGCGCGCCCGGACAGCGCGTGCGCGGCGAGGACGACGGCGGCCGAGTTCCACGTGGGCTGCTCGACCGGGAACAGCTGGCCGTCGCGATCGA
>DASYFC010000154.1:0-20166 GCA_036498645.1 Acidimicrobiia bacterium
GCGCGAGAGCGCGCACGTCCTCCAGATCTCCAACAATCCATACGGCAACAAGAGTCTCAACACCCTCACGAGCCGTCCTCGCCTCGACACGAAACGTCTCGGCATCATCTCGCTCGAGATCGGCGACGACCGCGCCGCATCGTCCTTCCTGGCTGCAGTCGCGGCGAGACATCCCGAGCGGTTCGCAGGCTTCGAATCGTGGACCGCCGAGAGCTTCGAGGTGACTTCGGGTTCCCCGATCGATGTAGGCCTGGACGGCGAGTCGTTGTCGATGGACCCCCCGCTGTACTTCTCGATCCGGGACCAGCCCGTGCGCGTGCGCCTGCCCGCGCATGCGATCGGTTATTCGCCCGCCGCGCGCGCGATGGCCTGGCGCGAGGCGAGTCGGAGCATCTGGCGCGTCGCGTTGGGGAAACCGGCTGACCACAGACGCGTCCAGCCCTGACCGAGTCGTGCCACTTGGACGGCCGAGCGTCCTCTAACTGTCGCCGTGAGGCGTGTCCGCGTGGTCGTCGTGGCCGCTGATGTCCGTGTGCCGGTCGTCGTGCCTGATCGTGCCACTGGTGTCGGAGTGATCGTTGTGGGTGTCGCCGTGGCGGTGGTCACGAATGATCGTGTCGACGTGGGGCCTGTCGACGTGGGCAGTGTCGGCATGAACGTCGTTGTGGCCCGTGTCGCTGTGCACGTTGTCGGAGTGCGTGTCGGCGTGATCCGAGTGACCGGAATCGGCGTGGTCGGAGTGACCGGCGTCGGTGTGCGCAGTGTCGGTGTGGGCGCGGTCGGTGTGGGTGGAGTCACCGTGCGAGGTGTCGTTGTGCCCCGAGTCGGTATGGTCGCCGTGGGACGCCTTCTTCGCCTTGTCGCTGTGGCCGCCGCCACCGCACGCGGCGATGATTGCCCCGGCCGAGAAGACGACGGGGACACCCAACGCACCAGCTCGAAGGAGCTCGCGCCGGGAGAAATCGCGCTCGCGAGCATTGCGTTCGTCTTCCGGAGACAGATCGTCCGGGCCGTCAGGATCCATGTCGCTCCTCCTCGGGGATCTTGTCGACAACGGTGGCAAGCGCGACGCGCTCACTCGCGTACTCGTCCAGGAGCTCCAGTCCGGCTTGCCGGGCGAGCAGGGGCAGCCCGCCGGCGCGGGCGAGCCAATCGCCGTAGGCGTAGACGAGCAGCTGGTCGCATCGAGTCCGGAGCCGTTCCCGCAGGGCGGAGGCGCGCTCGGGCCCGGCTTCGAGGAATCGTCCCGGCATCACGATGGCGAGCGCGAAGCGCTTGCCGGGGGACCAGATCGCTCCGTCGTCGAAGATGTCGCCGGCGACGAAGTTGGCGGCATCTTCGCGTCGCAGGGTCCGGGCGTGCTCGACGCGGGCCGGGTCGAGATCCACGCCGAAGGGCACGACTCCGCGTGCCGCGCTTGCGATCTTGTCGAGCAGCGCCCCGTTCCCGCATCCGAGGTCGACCACGTCGCCGCCCGCGGCGAGAGCGGCGACGGCGGCGGCAACGATGGGGCGGTGGGCGTCCTCCATCGCTGCGATCGAGTCGAAGCCGTTGTCGGTCGCGTACCAGCTCGGACGCGGAGCGTTCACGGCGACGGCGTGCTCGATTCCCCGCTGGAACCCGCGGGTGCCGGTGAGGCGAAGCTTGACCGGCGCCTGGAACGGAAAGGACAGCCCCTGGGCTCCCTCGACCGGGTAGCTCTCGCCCCGGTGGCGCACCACGTAGCGACGGGCGGTGGCGTCAGTACGAGTCGATACCTTCAACACCGGCGTCTTGATCTCGGCGATGCCGTGCAGGGCGGACCACTCCACCGGCCATGAGAGCACCTCGAGCAGCCAGTCCATCTCCGGGCCGAAGCCGCACGCCCGGCCCACTGCCACCAGCCGGTCGGCGAGCTCGAGGGTGGCGGGGCAGTCGAAGCGACACGGCAGATGAGGCACTGCCCGGGCCCCCATCCAACGCCACAGGATGTTGGCCTGAGCCGGGCCGTCGACGTCGATGACGGTCGCGTCGTCATCGGAGGGCGCGGCGGTCGCGGCCGCCATGGGCCAGGTGGTATCGACCATGGCGTCGTCGACCCATACCCGGCGGAAGAACTCGCGGCAGCACGGCGGGTAGCCGAGGAGGTCGCCGATGGCCTCCTGATCGGCGGCGTCCCAGGCTCGCTTGAAGGCGGCCACGTCGGACGGGCGGCCGATCACGAGGCGAAACACGAACGGCTCGCCCGGCTCTGCCGCCGCGCTGGTCGCCGCGTACGGCTGGCCGGTGAAGCCGACCATCTCGACCGGCAGCGCGCTCAGGCCCTCCGCCGCCCACTGGGGCGCCTGGGCGAGGAGCTCCTCGGGCGAGGCCATCGTGACCGCGCAGGAGCGAACGCCCGCGAGCACCGCACGCCATTCGATCTCGAGCCACGCGTTGGTGACACGCTCGAGCCGTGGCTGCCATACGTCTCGGGCTTGGTCGCCGACCCACATGAACCGGGTGAAGTCCGGGAGCGCGTAATCCAGCCGCTCCATGGCGGGCGCGGCCGCGCGACCGGGTTCGATCCGCGGCGTCTCGAGGAGCTGCTCAGCCATCGCCGTGTGGGACGTCGCCGTGGGGCGCGTCCTCGTGGACGAAACCGTCGGGAACCGAGCCGGCGGCCGCGATGTGCTCACGCTCGGCCATCGAACGGCGGACGCCGGCGATCGAGGTCGAGTCGCCGGCGCCCCACATCTCGAGGAAGGCGGCCTCGATGTCGCGGCGTCCCGGGCTGGCCGACACGGGAATCTGGTCGCCGTCGAGCAGCTGTTCCTCGAGCTGGCGGAACAACCCCTTCCACAGGTCGCAATGCTCGGTGCGATTGCGCCAGTCGCCGTCGATCGCAGTTCCGGGGCACTGCCCCTTGCACATGAGGAAGAACCGACAATCGGCGCATCCCCCGTGCTCCTGCGGTGCGTGATAGAGCGCGAGGTAGCGCTCGAATCCCTCGGCCGATGCCTTGACGAAGTCGATGCCTTCCTTGTTCGTGCGCCCGCAGTTGCTCGACTGACCGTGGCCCTCGACACCGCGCACGGCTCGGGTCGTGTAGGGATCGCATGCGTTCCACACGCACGTGGTCTGGTCGTCGGTGCCCATCAGCAGGTTGCGCATGTCGTCGAACAAGTCCATGCGCAGCGTGTTCAGCTCGGCCTCCAGGCGGACGAAACTCGAGAACGCGACCAGGTTCTCGTCCGTCGACAGCGCGTACGCAGCGCCGACGTCATCGCCCTCCACCTCCAGGACGTGCAGGCGCAACGAGGTGACGCCCATCGCCTCGAGGCGCCGGATCCAGTCGTGCATCGAGGGCAACTTGTCGGCGGTGGCGTTCCCGCGATGCAGTGTGACGATGAGGCTCGGGGGCATGCCCTCACGGCACAGACGTTCGATCGCCGCCTCCGTCTTGGCGGTGGCTTCCCTGGTGCGTGCCAGGGTCCCGGCCCAGCGAGCGTCGTTGAGCTCACCGGGACCGTCGATCGAGATGCCGACATCGACCTTGTACTGACGGAACATACGGATGTGCGCGTCGTTGATCAACACGCCGTTGGTCTGGATGCCATTGGATCCGTTGCGCTCGAGGCCCCAGGCCCACAGGGCCTCCAAGTCTTCTTCGGGAACGAGGAGCGCCTCGCCGCCGAAGAGGGTGAAGGACCCGCCCTCGCGCTCGACCGCGGCTTTCATGGCGTCGATGTCGTAGGAGCGGGGGACGTTACCGGCGTCGCGCTGCGGGTTCTGGTAGCAGTACTGGCACTGAATGTTGCACGCCACGCCCAGCGGTCGAAGCTCGACGCTCACTGGATCGTCCTGCCCGCACCCACCACTGCAGACCTTCCGTGCCCGGGTCCACCCTGGCCTTTCGGCCCGCGCACAATACGCTCGAAGGTCGCCGCAGACAAGGGTCACCGACTCCCCCCGGTCAGACCGCGGCGCTCGCGCTCGGGACCTTGGGCAGGGCGGTTGCGCCGTTTCGCGATGGTCAGCGCATCAGGTGTCGATCTGCATGCGTCTGACCCGATTGCCCGATCCCGTGGAGGTTGCAATGAATTCCACGGACTGTTTCGCGGCGTTCACTCAGTCAGAGCGGGTGACGGGAATCGAACCCGCGTTCTCAGCTTGGGAAGCTGATGTTCTGCCTCTGAACTACACCCGCGAGGGGCAGCGATCATGGCGCGACGCCTTGGACTCGTGCCGACCCGAACGCGGCATGCTAGTCGGGCAGGACGGAATCTTTGGTCGATGCACGGACCACGCGCCGAGGTTCGGCGTTGCGATCGCGTCCGGTGAGCCACCCATACCCGCCGTCTTCGCTCACCGTGCCGCTCCACCGGTGGGGACGGGCGCCGGCACCGGAGTCGGCGTCGGAGTCGGCGTGCCCTCCTCGATGCGGATCTTGGGGAGGATGCGCCCGAGCCACTTCGGCAGCCACCAGTTGGCCGGGCCGAGCAGCTCCATGGTCGCGGGCACGAGGACCAGCCGCACGAGCGTCGCGTCGACGAACACCGCGACGGCAAGCCCGAGACCGAACATCTTGACCGTCGGATCGGGGTCGCCCAGGAAGCTCAGGAAGACGCTGATCATGATCAGCGCCGCCGACGTGATCACCCGGGCGGTGTTGGCGAGGCCGTCGACCACGCTGCGCAGGTTGTCGTGGCTCTCGTAGTACTCCTCGCGGATACGCGAGAGCAGGAACACCTCGTAGTCCATCGACAGCCCGAACAGGATGGCGAACATCATCATCGGCACGAAGGACACGATCGGCAGCGTCTGATCGATACCGACGAGGCCCTTGAACCATCCCCACTGGAAGACGGCGACGATCACGCCGTATGCCGCGCCGATGGAAAGGAGGTTCATGATCGCGGCCTTGAGCGGCACGAGAATCGACCGGAACACCATCATCAGCAGGATGAACGACAACGCGATGACGGCGCCGATGAACAGGAACAGCCGGTCCTGGATCCGCTCACCGAGGTCGATGAACCCGGCGGTCTGGCCTCCCACGTAGACGGTCGCCCCCGTTCCGTGCACCGCCTTTGGCAACACGGTGTTCCGCAGCTGGTTCACCAGGTCCTCGGTGTGCACCGACTGCGGTGACGAATTCGGGATCGCGACCACGACTGCCGCGCTCTGATCCGGGCTGATCTGCGGCGGGGTGGCCGTGACGCCGGGGATCTCCCCGACCGCCTTCTCGATCGCGTCCGCGGGCGCGGTATCGCCGGGCTTGGGCAGCGAGACCGCCAGAAGGAGCGGGCCGTTCACGCCGGGGCCGAACCCCGCGGTGATCAGGTCGTATGCCTGACGTTGCGTCGTGCTCGTGGGTTGGGTGCCGTCGTCCGTCTGGCCCAGCCGCATCACGGTCAGCGGCGCGGCGAGTGTCAGGAGGATCGCCAGGCTGATGATCACGGCCGCCCACCGGTGGCGTGACATGAGCATCGCCCAGCGCTCCCAACCGCTCGGGCGCGCGCCGGTGAGCGAGTGGTGCTCGTCGCCGCGGGCCTTCCGACGGAGCCGGGGCGCATGGACGCGGTTGATGTGCCGTCCGGCCAAGCCGAGCAGCGCAGGCACGAGCGTCACCGCCGCCGTCATCATCACGACCACGACGATGGCGGACATGAAGCCCAACAACGTCACGTACGGGATGCCGGCGAGGCTGAGGCCCGTGATCGCGATCACGACCGTGCCGCCGGCGAACAGGACGGCCTGGCCGGCGGTGCCGTTGGCGAGCCCGATCGACGCGTTCATCTCCATGCCTGCGTCGAGGTTCTGGCGGTGGCGTGTGACGATGAACAGGGAGTAGTCGATCCCGACACCGAGCCCGATCATCGTGGCCAACGTCGGCGCAACCGTCCCGATGTCGGTCACGGCCGCGATCAGCGTGATGATCGACAAACCGATCGCGAGCCCTCCGAGTGCCGTCCCGATGGGGAGGCTCATCGCGACGACCGAGCCGAACGCGATGAGCAGGATGATCACAGCGAAGATGAGCCCGATGACATCGGCGTTCCCGCCCTCGTTGCGGTTGAAGTAGTCGGTCACGGGGCCGCCGAACTCGACCCGGAGGCCGGCCTGCTTGGCCGGTTGCGTGGCCGCCTGCAGCCGGTCGAACGAGTCCGTTGGCAGGTTCGAGGCCCGTTGGTCGTACTGGACGCGCAAGTATCCGATCTTCCCGTCGTTCGAGACGAACGCCGGCCCGACGACCGGGGTGGCCGGTCCGGTCACCTGGGTCACGTCGGGGACCTTGCCGGGCTGGAGGTTCGCTTCCGCCTCGGCGATGGCGGCCTGGTTGGCCGGGTCGGTGATCGTCCCGTTGCGCACTTGGAACGCGACGTCGGCGGTGTCGCCGGACTGCGCCGGGAACCGCTGTTGGAGGAGCTCCCGCGCCTTCTCGGACTGTGCACCCGGGATCTTGAACACGTCGACCGTCGTGCCGCCCGACGCCTCCGCTGCCACGACGAGCACCACGGCGACCAGCAACCAGACGCCGATCGTGACCCACTTGTGCCGGGCGGCGCCCTGGCCGAGCCGGTCGAGGAAACCTGCCATGTCCTGCCCCCTGCCGCCTGCCCGCTAGATCTCCGCGGGCCGACCAAGCGACGACGCTACGCGTGCGCGAGAGAATTCGCACGCATACTTCGGCACGGCGAGAACAAATGTTGAGCGATTTCCAACTGGTCCCGTGCGGCAGGGAAGGCCGGAGATTGCCAAGGGCGCGCCGGTAGGCTTTCGCGGCGGCGGCGGCTTTGCCGACCGTCGCCGCAAAGCCGGGCTTGCGACGGCGACAAGGAGCACTGCGTGATCTTGTCGGACGCGACCATTCGCGCCGAGTTGAAGGCGGGTCGTATCGCCATCGAGCCGTTCGACGACGCCAACGTGCAGCCGTCGTCCGTCGACATGCACGTCGACAGGTACTTCCGAGTGTTCCGGAACGACACGACGCCGTTCATCGACCCGAAGGAGCCCCAGGAGGATCTCACCGAGCTCGTCGAGGTCGGTGACGGGCGCACGTTCATCCTGCACCCGGCGGAGTTCGCGCTGGCCTCGACGCTCGAACGCGTGCGCCTCCCGGACGACCTGGCCGCCCGGCTCGACGGCAAGAGCTCCCTGGGACGGCTCGGCCTGCTGACCCACGCCACGGCGGGCTTCGTCGACGCCGGTTGGGATGGCCACTTGACCCTCGAGCTCTCGAACGTCGCGACGCTTCCCATCGCCATCTACCCCGGCATGAAGATCGGGCAGATCTCCTTCTTCCGGATGACGACTCCCGCCGACCATCCGTATGGCAGCGACGCGACGGGCTCGAAGTACCAGGGCCAGCGCGGCCCGACCCCGAGCCGCTACTACCTGAACTTCCGCGACCGCGACTGACCGATCATGGGCGACGCGCTACGCGCCCGAGCCCTGTGGCGGGTCTTCGAGCCGTACCACGCAGTCGTGTACTTCGCGCCGGACGTGAAGTCGGCGTTCGAGGACCTCGGGTTGCCCGGCTTCTGGAGGGGCTACTTCGCCTCCCGGGCGGCGCCGATGGGAGCGGTTCCCGCCGAGGTCGTCGTGGCGACCTTCTACAACTTCCACCCCGCGATGGTCCGCCGGGCGATGTCGGAGACGTGGGCCCGCGCCGCGCCCTCCGCGGTGACCGCCGCCCGCGTTCGCCTCGCCGACCGGACCCTTCGGGCTTGGCTCGGCGACGAGGCGATCGCGTCCCCCGACGTGGCCGAGGCCGCGGGGCTCGCCCGGCGCGCGGCGGAGCAGGCGAGCCCGGCCGGACGCCCGTTGTTCGCCGGGTACACGGCGCTCGAGTGGCCGGCCGAGCCTCACCTCGTCCTCTGGCACGCAACGACCCTCCTTCGTGAGCACCGCGGCGACGGGCACGTGACGGCGCTCGTCGGCGATCAGGTCGACGGCTGCGAAGCGAACGTGCTGACGGCCGCGGCCGGCGCGAGCACGGGCGAGCTGCAGCGCGCGAGCCGCCAGTGGCCGGAGGACGAATGGGGTGCCGCCGTCGATCGCCTGCGACAGCGCGCGTGGATCAGCGCCGACACCACGCTCACGCCCACCGGTGCCGCGGGCAAGCGGCGGATCGAAGACCTCACCGACGAGCTCGCAGCTCCGCCGCTCGGCGCGCTCGACCAGTCCGAACAGGAAAGGCTTGTCGTGCTCCTCGGCCGGCTCAGCCGTCTCGTTCTCGACGCGGGCGGGATCACGTTCCCGAATCCCATCGGCCTGCCGGACTTGCGCGAGCACACCGACACCTGAACGGGAACCCGGCCTGCGTTGGCGGGTGTGGTGCTCGCGCCGGCGATCAGTGTTGGCTCTGCGGAAAGACGGCGATGCGCAAGGGATGGTCGCTGATCGCGATCGCGCCGCCGAACGGGTGCTCGAGGGCGACGATGAGCGCGAGGTTGAGCGACATCACGAGGGCGAGCCCGGCGAGCAGGACCACGTGTGTGCCTCGCTCCTTGGTGTTCAACAGCGTCGCGACCGCGAGCACGAAGATGCTCACCACGACGACCAGGAAGAAGAGCGGGCCCGGGATGGTGTCACTGGCATCGGCGATCCGGCCGCGCCGCGCTCTGGTGACGTCGCCGAGGTCGCTGACCGTCTGGGCGTAGAACTTGCTGTTCCCGACCACGGGCTCGGCGGCCTCGATGGTTCGGTACAGGTTGTCGAGCTTGGCGGTGGTGTCCGCGCTGGGGCTGCCGTTGCGGTCCGCGGCGCGGAAGTCGTGGGTGAGTACGGACACGTCGTAGACGATGACCGCGCGTTGGATGTCCTGCCGGACCGGCTGCGGGAACCCGCCCACGTCGTGGTATAGCCCGGCCAGCGCGGCCCCCTCGGCGGAGATGTTGTCGTTGGCGTCGCTGATCGCGTTGCGTTCGCCGACGATCACGAACGCCACCAGGACGGAGTAGAAGACCGCCAGCACCTGGATCATCACGGCCGTGCTCTCACTCACTCGCTCCCGAACATCGGGACGCATGCGCTTGTGCACGATGAACTCGAGCAGGAAGACGAACGCGAGCCCGGCTGCGCCGAACACGAGGAACAGCAGCGGCATCGAAAGCGGATCGAAGAGCTCGATGAACGCGTCCATGGGCGGCGTCCGTCAGTGCTACAGGCCGGGCTGGAAGCGCGCCGTGGCCGTCTCGGGGTCTTGCTCGGCGTGCTCGACCGCCTCGAGCAGCACCTCCGAGATGTCCTGCACCTTCACGTCCTCGTCGCGGTGCTTCTCCTTCACGCCGTCGTCCATCATCACGTAGCAGAACGGGCAGGCGACGGCGATCCGGCTGGCGCCGGTGCCGAGGGCTTCCTCGGTGCGCTCGATGTTCACCTTCTTGCCCGTGTGCTCCTCCATCCACATGCGCGCACCGCCGGCGCCGCAGCACAGCCCGCGCGTCCCGTTGCGCGGCATCTCGACCACGTCGATCCCGCCCAACGAACCGATCACGTTGCGGGGCGCGAGGTACACGTCGTTGTGCCGGCCCAGGTAGCACGAATCGTGGTACGTCACGCGTTCTTCGAGCGACGCTTCCTCGAGGTCGAGCTGCCCGCTGTCGATGAGCTCCATGAGGAACTGGGAGTGGTGGACGACCTCGTAGTCGCCGCCGAGCTGCGGGTACTCGTTCTTCAATGTGTTGAAGCAGTGCGGGCACTGGGCGATGACCTTCTGCACGCCGAGACCGTTCAGGGTCTCGACGTTCTGCATCGCGAGCATCTGGAAGATGTACTCGTTGCCCGAACGGCGAGCCGGGTCCCCGGTGCAGAGCTCGCTCGGGCCCAAGATCGCGAAGTCGACGCCGGCCCGTTGCAGCAGCTTGGCGACGGCCCGGCTCGTCTTCTTGTTGCGGTCGTCGAACGAGCCCGCGCATCCGACCCACATGAGGTACTCGTGCTCGAACGGGCCGGAGCCGTCGATGATCGGGATGCCCTCGAGGTCGCCGCCCCAGTCGCCCCGATCGGCCTGGTTCAGGCCGTAGACGTTCGAGGAGTTCTCCATGGAGCGGTACGTGTTCCCGAGCTCCGTCGGGAAGTTGCTCTCCATGAGCGAGAGGTAGCGCCGCATGTCGAGGATCTTGTCGAGGATCTCGATGTCGACCGGGCAGATCTCGTCGCACGCCTTGCACGACGTGCACGCCCACAGCTCCTCGGCGGTGACGCGCTCGAAGAGCGAGTCGGCGCCGACGGTGATGTCGCGGTCGACGCCGACCGGTGGGGACACCTGCGGATCACCGGACGCCGCCATGACCTCCCCGACCTTCAGCACGATCTCGCGGGGGTCGAGGGGTTTGCCGGTCGCATGCGCCGGGCACACCGACGTGCACCGGCCGCAGATCGTGCACGCGTCGGTGTCGAACAGCTGCTTCCAGGTGAAGTCCTCGACCGTCGAAGCGCCGAACGTGTCGAGCTCGGTCTCCATCAGGTTCGGGAGCGGGCTCATCGCGCCCTTGGGCCGTTCGCGGGGGCCCAAGTACATATTCATGGGCGACGTGATCATGTGTCGAAGCTTCGTGGTCGGCAGGATGACGAGGAACGCGACGAACGACGCGAAGTGGATGCCCCAGAGCCACCGGTGCGCGTCGCGCAGCGTCCCGTGCGAGAGCGAGTCGAACAGCACGGCGATCGGATAGCCGACGAGCGACCACTTCTCGAACGCGGGACGTCCGATGAGCGCGATGCGGAGGCCTTCTGTCGCGAAGCCCGTGAGCCCGATCACCAGGAACGTGCCGAGGATGAGCGCGTCTTCGGGCTTGGTCTTGATGCGGATGCGATACGGGCGCTGGATGTACCGGCGTCCCAACGCCCAGACGATCCCGACGACGAAGATCACACCGGCCACGTCGGCGGTGGCGGCGTAGCCCTCGTAGACGCGCCCGTGAAGGAACTTCGCCGAGTCCGGCAGCTGGTGGTCGATCTCGAGGACCACCGTCGCCACGAAGAGGACGAGGAACCCGAAGTAGATCATCGAGTGCATGACGCCCGCCGCCGGGTCGCGGAGCAAGGTCTGCATCCACACGCCGGAGCGGAAGCCCTCGAGCCGCCGCTTCACATTCGTCCGGTTCGTGCGGCGGTTGTCGGGCTTGCCCCGCTCGTAGTTCTGGACCCGCTGCGCGACCAGCCACGCCACCACGAGCAACATCACGCTGACCGTGGCGTAGAACGCCCAGTAGAGCGGGTCGGGCACGTTGCCGAACACCTGCCGGCTGATCCGCGAGTCGTCCTCCCATCCGGTGAGACGGGGGACGACGCCGGACGCAAGCGCGCCGAGCGAGGCGAGCACGCCCACGCCCAGGACGAGCTGATGCGGTTTCGGAAGCGGGATCCGCCTCACGGGCCGTGAATCTAGTAGTGGTGTCCGCCTACTACGCTCCTCGGCGCATGAGAGCCAGTCGAAAGATCGTCGGGTGCGCCGCGCTGGCGGCCGGAGTCGCGGTGGCCGCCGGCCCCGCGACGGCGTCCGCGGTGCCGGAGGTGGCGCCGAAGGGCTCCTGCAGGCTGGTGACGGTCGGAGAGGCGGGAAGGGTCCTGGCCACTCCGGTCGGCGCCGGGAAGCAGCAGACCAGAACCGCCCAGGGCATCACCGGCGACCGGTGCGTGTGGGCGGCGAAGAAGAAGGGGACAGGCGGGCTCAAGGGTCAGCCGCTCGAGCTCGAGATCGTGGTCGAGTCCGGCGCCACGCTCGTCAACGACTACAACACGGCGAAGTCGGCGGACCCGACCAAGACGGACGCGGTGCCGGGGTTGGGTGACGACGCCTTCATCAAGGACTTGAAGCTGCACGTCCTCGTCGGTGACCGGGTCCTGAGCACCGCGCTCCACAACTACCGGTACCCGAAGCCGTTGACCCCGCAGCAGATCCAGCAGAAGGACGAGGACGCCGCCAAGTTCGCGCTCGGCCGCCTGGCCTGACGCTTACTGGATGCTTTTGGCGTCGGCTTCGCGGAGCCGACGAGCGAGACCGGCCAGCAGCTTGTGCGCGAACCCGGGCACCTCGTCGATGAGGGCGGCGAACTCCCGCTGGCCGAGCACCAGCAACTCCATCGGGGTCTCGGCGACGACCGTGGCGTTGCGAGGCGCCCGATCGAGGAGCGCTAGGTCGCCGAAGAAGCGGCCCGGTCCCAGCTCGGCGACCTTCCTCCCGCGCATCGTCACCCTGGCCTTGCCGTCGACGATCACGAAGAACTCGGCCCCGGCGCTGCCCTCCGTGACCAGGACCTTCCCGGCGTCCACCTTCACGTCCTCCGCGCGGCGGGCCACCAACTGGAGGTCCTTCTTGGAGAGGGCCGAGAAGAGGGGGACCTCGGCCAAGTGGTCGAGGAACGCATCACGACGCAGGCGAGCCATGTCCGGAATCTAGTCAGGGTGTCAATGGCGCGCTCGGGTGTCGCCCTCCTCCCGCCTCCGAGACGGCCCTGAGGGCGGTCGCCCCGGGTGCCTCGGCGTTCCTCGGCGATTTGGGCCAGAAAAAGAAGCAGGAACGGGGAATTGGCAGGGGGGGCGAGAAGTTTCCTAAACTAAGTTGATACTCAAGGACTCAAGTTCGATCTCGGGAGGAATGCCCCTATGAGCAAGGCCGTCGGCATCGACCTCGGCACCACCAACTCGGTGGTGTCCACGCTCGAGGCGGGTGAGCCCGCCGTCATCCCCAACTCCGAAGGCGCTCGGACCACTCCCTCGGTGGTCGCGTTCTCGAAGACCGGTGAGGTACTGGTCGGCGAGGTCGCCAAGCGCCAGGCCATCACGAACCCCGACCGGACGGTGCGCTCGGTCAAGCGCCACATCGGCACCGACTGGAAGATCGACATCGATGGCAAGAACTACTCGGCGCAGGAGATCTCCGCCCGCATCCTCCAGAAGCTGAAGCGCGACGCCGAGGCGTACCTGGGCGACACGGTGACGCAGGCCGTCATCACGACGCCGGCGTACTTCGACGACGCCCAGCGCCAGGCGACCAAGGAAGCGGGGCAGATCGCGGGGCTCGAGGTCCTGCGCATCATCAACGAGCCGACCGCAGCCGCGCTGGCCTACGGGCTCGACAAGGAGCACGACCAGACGATCCTTGTCTTCGACCTCGGCGGCGGCACCTACGACGTGTCCGTCCTCGACATCGGCGAGGGCGTGTTCGAGGTGAAGTCGACCTCTGGGAACACGCACCTCGGCGGGGACGACTGGGACCAGCGAGTCATGGACTGGATGGTCACCGAGTTCAAGAACGCGCACGGCGTCGACCTGTCGAACGACAAGATGGCGCTGCAGCGTCTCAAGGAGGCCGCGGAGAAGGCCAAGATCGAGCTCTCCTCGGCGCAGCAGACCACGATCAACCTGCCGTTCATCACCGCGACCAGCGAGGGGCCGCTGCACCTCGAGCTCGAGCTCTCGCGCTCGAAGTTCCAGGAGCTGACGGCCGACCTGCTCGACGCGTGCCGCGGCCCGTTCGAGCAGGCGATCCGCGATGCCGGCCTCAGCAAGGACCAGATCGACCACATCATCCTCGTCGGCGGCTCCACACGCATGCCCGCGGTCGTCGACCTGGTGCGCGAGCTCACCGGCAAGGACCCGCACAAGGGTGTGAACCCCGACGAGGTCGTCGCCGTCGGCGCCGCCATCCAGGCCGGCGTGCTCAAGGGCGACGTGAAGGACGTCCTGCTGCTCGACGTCACGCCGCTGTCGCTCGGCATCGAGACGAAGGGTCAGATCTTCACGAAGCTCATCGAGCGCAACACGACGATCCCGACAAAGCGCTCGGAGGTCTTCACGACCGCCGAGGACAATCAGCCCAGCGTCGAGATCCACGTGCTGCAGGGTGAGAGCGACATGGCGTACCGCAACAAGACGCTCGGCAAGTTCCAGCTCGTCGGCATCCCGCCGGCGCCGCGGGGCGTGCCGCAGGTCGAAGTCACGTTCGACATCGACGCCAACGGGATCGTGAACGTGTCTGCGAAGGACCTTGCCACCGGCAAGGAGCAGCAGATGACGATCACTGGCGGCACCGCGCTGTCGAAGGACGACATCGACACGATGGTCAAGGAGGCCGAGGCGCACGCCGACGAGGACCGTCAGCGTCGCGAGGAGGCCGAGACCCGCAACAACGCCGACTCGCTCGTGTTCCAGACCGAGAAGCTGCTCAAGGAGCAGGCCGACAACGTCTCGGAGGACGAGCGTCAGAAGATCGAGGAGAAGCTCAAGGCGCTCAAGGACGCCCTGGCCGGCTCCGACATCGAGGCGGTGAAGCGTGGGCACGAGGAGCTCCTCGCGGCCAGCCAGGAGTTCGCCCAGCGGCTGTATCAGCAGTCGGCGCAGAATCAGCAGCAGGAAGGCGCGGCCGCCGGTGGGTCGGCCGGCGCCGGTTCCGGCCCGTCGTCGGCGCCGTCCGATGACGAGGTCGCGGACGCCGAGATCGTCGAGGACGACGACCAAGGCGGCGAGCAGAAGGGGGCCTGACCGTGCCCGACGAGCGGTTTACCCCTGACGACCAGCATGAGGTCGCGGTCTCCGAGGAGGAGGCCGCGGCTTCGCAGCTCGAGGCCGACCTCGCCCAGCTGACTCAGGTCGAGTCAGAGCGCGACGAGTACCTCGAGACGCTGCGGCGCGTCCAAGCCGAGTTCGAGAACTACCGCAAGCGCGTGATCAAGGAGCAGACCGCGCTCGTCGACCGGGCGACCTCGGGCCTCGTCGAGCAGCTGCTCCCGGTGCTCGATTCATTCGAGCTCGCGTTGAAGAACCTCGACTCGGCCGGCAGCGACGACATCGAGAGCGTGCGCAAGGGCGTCGAGCTCGTGTACGCCGAGTTGCTGGGCGTCCTCGAGAAGGCGGGGCTGTCACGCATCGAGGCGGAGGGCAAGCCGTTCGACCCCAACGTCCACGAGGCGGTCATGCAGGAGGACGGTGACGGCGAGCCCGTCGTCACCGACGTCCTGCGCACGGGCTACACGCTGAAGGGTCGGGTGCTGCGCCCGGCGATGGTGAAGGTCTCGAGGTAACGGGCCATGGCGCCGCAGCGTGAGTGGTTCGAAACCGATTACTACGACGTGCTCGGGGTGTCGCCGTCGGCGTCCGAGAAGGACATCACGCGCGCATACCGCAAGCTCGCCAAGCAGCACCACCCCGACGCGAACCCGGGGAACAAGGAGGCCGAGGAAAAGTTCAAGTCCGTCGCGACCGCCTACGACGTGCTCGGCGACGCGGCCAAGCGCAAGGAGTACGACGACGTCCGCCAGATGGTGGCCTCGGGCGCCGGTCCCTTCAGCGGCGGCGGTGGTCCGGGCGGGTTCGGGCCCGGCGGCGCCGAGGGGTTCCGCACGTTCCAGTTCGACGAGGACGCCGGCTTCGGTGACTTGCTCGGAGGTCTGTTCGGTCGTGGCGGTCGCGGCGGCCGGGGTGGGCGTGGTGGCCGCGGGGCGCGGCAGGCGGGCCCGCAGCGCGGGGCCGACCTCGAGACCGAGTTGCACCTCGACTTCCTCGACGCCGTGCACGGCGTCACGACCAGCGTGAGCTTCACCGCCGACGCGGTGTGCTCGGTGTGTCACGGGTCGGGCGCCGAGCCCGGCACCACCCCCGACGTCTGTCCGCAGTGCGGCGGCAGCGGCGAGGTGCTCGTGGACCAGGGTCCGTTCTCGTTCTCGCAGGTCTGCCCCACGTGCGGCGGGCGCGGCACGATCATCAAGAACCCGTGCCACCAATGCGGCGGACGGGGCGTCGAGCGTCGCCGCCGCGACGTCAAGGTTCGGATCCCGCCGGGCGTCGACGACGGCCAGCGCATCCGCGTGCCGAGCCGCGGCGCCGCCGGCGCGAACGGCGGCCCGCCCGGCGACCTGTTCGTCGTCGTCCACGTGGGGAAGCACCCGATCTTCGGGCGCAAGGGCAAGGACCTCACCGTGCGCGTGCCGATCACGTTCACCGAGGCGGCGCTCGGCACGAAGGTGAAGGTGCCGACGCTCGACAAGCCCGTGACCGTGAAGGTGCCGGCCGGGACGCAGAGCGGCAAGACCGTGAAGGTACGCGGCAAGGGGATTGACACGGGCAAGGGAAGCCCAGGTGATCTGCTGGTGACGTTCGAAGTCGTCGTCCCCAAGAAGGTCGACGGCGCCGCCAAGAAGGCGATCGAGGACCTAGGCGACGCGCTCACCGAGAACCCGCGTGAGCATTTAGGGGTGTAGCCAATGAACGACGACGAACGGGCCCTCTACATCATCTCGGTGGCGGCGGAGCTGGCTGGCGTCCATCCGCAGACGCTGCGGATCTACGAGCGCAAGGGCCTCATCGAGCCGAAGCGCACCGAGGGCCGCAGCCGCCGGTACTCCGACCGCGACATCGAGCTGCTCCAGCACATCCAGGAGCTCACCAACGAGGGCGTCGGGCTCGCCGGCGTGAAGCGCATCCTCGAGCTCGAGGCCGCGCTCGACGACGCTGCCGACGAGATCGAGCGCCTTCGTGCCCAGGTGCGCAAGGCTCGGCGCGATGTGGCCGAGGCCGAGGAGCGCGTCCACCGGAAGTACCGCCGCGACCTCGTGCCCGTCAGCAAGGCCGTCGTCCGGGTGCGGCGCGGCTGAACGAGTCGCCGGCGCCGGCCCGTTGTGACAGGCCGCGTCGTCGTCGCGTCGATCAGGGCAGCGCGGCGGTCACTCGAGGGTCGGTCGAGGGCACCGGCGCCTCGGTGCCGACCCAGGGCTGCCCGCCGAAGTAGTGCTGGAAGATTCGCTCGGCAGTGCGCGTCGCCAGGGCCTGGGACGTGAGCGTCGGGTTCGGGCCGCCCAGCGCGTTGGCGAGCGCCGAGTTGTCGGCGACGAAGAGCCGGCGCACCCAACGCGCCTCGGCGTTCTCGTCGAGGACCGAGGTGGCCTGGTCCTGGCCCATGCGCATGGTCGACTGCACGTGCAGGATGAGCGGTGGCCAGTCCAGCCGAAACACCTCGCGCGCTCCGGCCGCGCGCACGAGCTCGGCGGCTTTGGCGGCCATGTGCTCCCGGTTCCGGAGTGTCCGCGCCGATCGCTGACGGGCGTGGAACTCCACCTTCGCGACCGGACCGTGCTCGTCGGCGTTGATCGCCGACAGCGTCACGCGATTCTGCGCTTCGACGTCGTCGTCTGTGATCACCAGCACGTTGAGGAGCTGGTCGACGTGGGAGAGGATCCGCTTGAGGTCGGGCCCGAGGATGCGTCCGGCCGGGCCGTCCCAGGGACCGGTTGGCCCACGGCCGTTCGTATACGCGCCGCGGATCCCGCTGTCGCTGAAGTTCATGCTGAAGGCCTGAAGGCCGGGTGGGAGGCCGACGTTCTCGAGTCCCCCCTGTCCCGGGAAGTCGCAGCGGGCGGACGACCCGACGCCCTTCGAGGAGCCGGTGGGAGTGTCGAAGACCCCGAAGACCCAGTCGAAGAAGTGGTCGGTGTAGCCTCGCCCGACCCAGTCGTTCGGGTTCGGCAGGCCGCCGTTGAGCCAGAGCCTCGGGTTCTCGGTGCACCCGGCGGCCATGACCACGACCTTTGCGTCCTCGGTGGATGTCGCGCCGGTCTTCGTGTCGCGCCATGTCACACCCCGCGCGACGGTCTGGCCCGACTCCTCTGCGGTGTTGATCTTGGTGGCGAACGCGTCGCTGACGAGCGTGACGGCGTGGCCGCCCGCCGTCCACGCCCCTGCCGTCAGCGCCATCGGCACGTACGACGCGTTCGTGGAGCGTTTGGCCTTCAGATTGAGTGGCGCGCCGACAGATTCGAAGCACCCTTGGAAGCAGTAGCCACAGAATGTGCAGCCCTGGGCGTGAGGGTGGCGCAGCTGGCTCGTGTTGGCGATCGTCTCGGTGACGTGCCCGGCCGTGCCGCTCGGCTGGAGAATCGCGTTCTCCTGGGGACGGAACGAGTCGCGCGACACATTCTTCGTCGCGTTCACCGGCAGGCCGATCCCCTGCGCGCCCCGGAAGAACGTCTCTTCCTTGGTTCCCATCGCCGCCGTCTGCACCGGCAGCGTGGCCTCGACCCACTCGTAGTACGGGACGAGCTCGCTGTACTCGAACGGGAACAGATGCGCCGTGTCGTAGGCGGAGCGGTCGGGGCCGCCGTAGCCGGCGAACACGCCGGGCATCGCGCGCGGGCAGTTGCCGTAGTAGTGGAGCGTCGTGCCACCGACGCCACTGAGCTGCCAAAGGAACGAGTTCTGGGGCGTCTCCCGGTACCAAGCGGGCTTGGAGCGGTCCGACGGGCCGAAGCGGAAGAACCCGGTGAGCGGGTTGTTGGCGTCGTTCTCGAGGTGGGTCCATTGCGACTCGGGCTTGTCGAAGTTGCCGCCCGCCTCGAGCAGCAAGACGTCGAGACCGCGGCCGGCAAGCTCCTTTGCCACCACCGGGCCGCCGCCGCCCGCGCCGATCACGATGACGTCGCGCATCTCAGCCGCTCACTTGTGTTCGGTTCTCGAAGTAGCCGAGGAACTCGTCCCAGCCGTTGACGGGCACGAAACCGGTCTCGGACAGGTAGCCGGAGAGGCGCCAGCCCACCGGCACGCCGTTGACGGCCCGGGTGGCGGGATCGAACGCGCTCCACTCGGAGTAGGAGCCGAAGGCGGCGAACTCGAGCAGGGCGCCGGCGAGGAAGGCAAGTACGCCCGAGAGCGTCTGTCGAGCCGGCTCGGACAGGTTCTCGTCCACGCGGGCCACCACGCTTGCGGTGTCCTGCTCGAGGGTGCGGAAGGCCTCCGCCTTCTTGGCGGACGAGAGGTTTGCGAACGGAGAGGCCGGGAACGGCCCGACGAGCGAGCTCGGCTGCACCATCGTGGCGAGGAAATTCAGGAACAAGGCGACGACGATCGACAGCGGCACGGTGTCGTTGCTGCGCAGCAGCGTCCCGAGCGCGTCGTCGAGTTGGTGGACGAGATCGAGCGGCACGTTGAGCAGGTTGGGGGGCAGGAGGCCGGGCTTCGTGTCGCTGATCGCGGTCCCGAGCGCCTGCACGACGGGTCGGAGCACCTCGTCGGGGAGGGGGAAGAAGTGATCCAGCGCGTCGAGGAGGAACTCCGCTCCCTTGGCGTCGATGCCGCCGGGCTCAGAGGTCGTCACGCCCTGGGCGGCGGAGTACGGGTCGGGACCGGGCACGACGAAGGCGACGAGCCCGCTGATCGTGTCGCGCGAGACCTGCTGGAGGACGGGAGAGAGCGCGTCCAGCACCGGGTCGGATCTCAACAGAGCCGCCGCAACGCGGCCGGGGATCAAGGAGGGAAGGACGCTTGCGGCCCCCAGCACCCCCGCGCGGGCGAGGAACTGGCGACGGTCGATACCGACGGATTCGCCCCCCATACGGCCACCTCGGTCGATTGCACCGATAGGCCGATTTTTACCAGATGCACGGCTCGTGACGCCACGACCCGCAGCCTGGGTCTTGGCCGGCCACCGTGGTCGGTGCAGCGGACGACCCCGCCGACGTCACACTTGCCGCTTCGACCCGGGTGCTCCACCATTCAAAGGGCCCGCAACAAACCGGAATAAACTTGATGGTACTGTTGTCAACTTCGGGGACGAGTCCCAGACAGAGGTAGCCCTATGCCACTCGATCCCAACCGTTTCACCCGCAAGACGGGAGAAGCGCTCCAGTCGGCCCAGGCCCTGGCGCGGGAGCAGAACCACAGCCAGGTGACGCCCGAGCACTTCCTGGCGGCGCTGGTCAGTCAGCCCGAGGGCGTGGTCCTCCCGGTGCTGGAGCGGGTCGGAGTCCCGGCCAAGACGGTGCGGGACCGGGTCGAGGAGGCCCTGCAGAGCCTTCCCAAGGTGTACGGGCAGACCGCCCAGCAGGCCCAGCTCACGCAGGACGCGTACCGGATCCTCGAGGCCGCCGACCAGGAGCGCACCGGTCTCGACGACGACTATCTCTCCACCGAGCACATCCTCCTCGCGATGACCGAGGTGACGGGCGGCGTCGGTGACCTCCTCCGCGGCCTCGGCGTCAGCCACGACGCCGTGCTCGGCGCGCTCAAGGACGTGCGCGGCAGCCACCGGGTCACGAGCGAGAACCCCGAGGACCAGTATCAGGCCCTCGAGCGTTTCGGGCGCGACCTCACCGAAGAGGCGCGCAAGGGCAAGCTCGACCCGGTCATCGGACGCGACGAGGAGATCCGGCGCGTCATCCAGGTGCTGTCGCGCCGGACCAAGAACAACCCGGTGCTCATCGGTGAGCC
>DASYFC010000155.1:0-39669 GCA_036498645.1 Acidimicrobiia bacterium
GCCTTGATCGGATGCGGGATCGACGTGAGGCCGGTCTGGGCGCGCGTGAGCGTGCCCGGCTTCGCGAGCAGCTCGATCCAGACCGACGCCGACATGACCCCGAGGGTCGAGAACAGCCACACGTTGCGCGTGAAGCCCTCGGACATGTCCCTTCGCTGGCTCGCGATCGCGAGCGACAAGGCGACGCCGCCGACCCAGCCGATCACGCCCGACAGCAACGTGGTCGTCCACGAGCGTCGGACGCCGAGCAGCCGGCCGACGACCCAGGCGAGGACGAGCACGCCCGGCAGCGACAGCAGGACGGCGAAGTCGATGAGGTCGCGCAGTTGCTCGGCGCCGAAGATCATCGTGCCGTCCTTCGTCGAGGCGAGCGGGTCGCCTCAGCCAAGCTCTTCGACGGTGAGCTCGTGCTCCGTGTGACGGGCGCGCAGGACCTTCTTGTCGAACTTGCCGACGCTGGTCTTCGGGACCTCGTCGATGAACGCCCACCGCTCCGGCACCTGCCACTTGGCCACCTTGTCGGCGAGGAACGCCTGCAGGTCGGCGGCGGTGGTGGTCGCACCCTCGTCGCACACGACGCACGCCAGCGGCCGCTCGTCCCACCTCGAGTCGGGCACACCGATCACCGCCGCCTCGACGACGTGCGGATGCGCCATGAGCTGGTTCTCGAGATCGACCGACGAGATCCACTCGCCGCCCGACTTGATGACGTCCTTCGCGCGGTCGGTGATCTGGATGAACCCGTTCTCGTAGACGCAACCGACGTCACCGGTGCGCAACCAGCCGTCGTCGAACTTGTCGGTGGCGGGATCGCGGTAGTAGCTGCCCGTGACCCACGGCCCGCGCACTTCGATCTCGCCGACGGCCTCGCCGTCCCAGGGCAGCGGCGCCCCGTCGCCGTCGACGATGCGCAGCTCGACGCCACCGATCACCCGCCCGGCCCGAGCGCGCCAGTCCATCTCCTCAGGGGTGCCGGCCTCGACACCGCGTGGTGAGCGCGCCAGCGCGGCAAGCGGGCTGGTCTCGGTCATTCCCCAGCCTTGGACGATGTGGACGTCGTGGTCCTGCTCGAACCGCTCGATCAGCGCGCGCGGCACCGCCGACCCGCCGCACACGACGAGCCGGAACGAGCTCAGGTCGACGGGGTGCTCGACGGCGTAGCGGTGCACGTCGGACCAGATCGTCGGTACGGCGCCGGCGATGGTGGGCCGCTCCGCCTCGATGAGCTTCGCGAGCGGCTCGGCCTGGAGGAATCGCCCCGGCATCACGAAGCCGGCGCCGGCGAGCCACGCGGCGTAGGGCAGGCCCCACGCGTTGGCGTGGAACATCGGCACGACCGGCAGCACCCGGTCGTGTTCGGTGAGCCCGATGGCGCCGGCCTGGTTGACGCCGAACGAATGCAGCACCGTCGACCGGTGCGAGTACACGACTCCCTTGGGGTTGCCCGTGGTGCCGCTCGTGTAGCACATGGCCGCCGCCGACCGTTCGTCGACCTGGGGCCACGCGAACCCTGCGTCCTCGGCGGCGAGAACCTCGTCGTAGCGCAACACGTCGGCGCCGGCAGCGGCGTCCACGAGCGCGGAGGCGTCGCCCTCGCCGACGACGACGTACTGCTCGACCGTCTTGAGGTCCGGCGCGACCTTCGCCAACAACGGGATCAGCGTGTCGTCGACGATCACGACTCGGTCCTCGGCGTGGTTCACGACGTACGTGAGCTGCTCGGGGAAGAGCCGGATGTTCAGCGTGTGCAGGACCGCGCCCATCGTCGGGACGGCGAGATACGCCTCGAGGTGCTCCTGGGTGTTCCATTGGAACGTGCCGACGCGGTCACCGGGCTCGACGCCCAGCCGCCGGAGCGCGGCCGCGAGCCGCTCGGCGCGTCCGGCAACGTCGACGAACGGTGCCCGTCGGGAACTGTCGCCCTCGAACGTGACGACCTCGCTGTCACCGTGCACGGTGCGGCCGTGCCGCAGGATCATCGCGATCGTCAACGGGAAATCCTGCATCGTGC
The DNA here is from genome assembly GCA_036498645.1 of Acidimicrobiia bacterium. Taxonomy (GTDB): domain Bacteria; phylum Actinomycetota; class Acidimicrobiia; order IMCC26256; family JACDBD01; genus JALZAA01. The sequence continues at coordinate 2,012 of DASYFC010000155.1, forward strand.
TCTCGAGCATTTCGCCCCCCCAAGAACGTTCAGTTGTCGTTCGTCGCGCTCACCAGCCGAGGATGACACCCACGATCAGACCGAGCACGAGGAGACCCCCGGCCCGCCGAGTGTGGACGAACGCCAGCGCCGCGAACCACAGCGGCCAGATCGGGAAGTTCTCGGGGGGCTCGGCCGGCTTCGGTTGCGAGAACGGCGTCCACACGGTGGCGAGCTTGTGCAGAGCGAGCAGCACGATGAGCGCGGCAATCGGGAACGTTCCCGTGCCCACCAGCAGGACCACGAGGACATAGAACGAGATCATCATCCCCTGTGTGACGGCGCGCGCCTTGGCCTCGCCGAGCAGCACCGGCAGTGTGCGCGTCCCGTCCGGCGCGTCCCACGGGATCTTGTCGATGTGCTTGCCCATGAGCACCGCCGTGCACAGGAGCGCGTACGGCAAGGACGCGGCGAAGATCGCGAACGGGACGTGACCGGTCGCGGCGTAATAGGTGCCGCCGACCATCAACGGCCCCCACACCACGAGCACCGTGGCCTCGCCCAGACCGTGCTTCTTGAGCCGCAGCGGAGGGGCCGTGTACGCGAACGAGAGCAGGAACCCGCTCAACGCGAACACGACCATCGGCCAACCCCGGAACACGAGCAGCACGACGAGGATCGCGAGGTCGGCCGCGTTGACGACGATCGCGGACGTCAGCAGTCCTCGGCGGCTGATCATCCCGGACAGCACGGGGTGAGGGGCGTACAGCGCTCGCGGATACGTATCGGAGTCCGAGCCGACCTCGAGGTCGAAGAGGTCGTTCATCAGGTTGTTTGCGACGTGGGCGAGCACCAAGCCGACCGCCGCCAGTGCGAACAAGCCCCACCGCACGTTCTCGTCGTGGAAGGCGGCGAGCAGTCCCGCGATGGCGGCCGCGGTGATCGTCATCGGAATCACCGACGCGCGCGTGAGCACGAGCCAGCGCGAGACGGCGTCGACCCGCCCGGCCGGCGGGTTGCTGGTCCGCAACACGTGACGCCAGTTGCCGAGGAGCCGGGACCGCGTCGTGACGCCGGACTTCGTTTCCGGGGGGTCGCTCACGTCCGTCACTCACACCCTCCTGTTCCGGTCGAGCGTACCCGGACGTTCGGCGTTGCATCGCGGGAGGTGTGGCAAACTCCCGGCGCACTACTCGGCAGGAATGCACGAAATAAAGGAGCACCTCTCATGAGCACGACACCGCCGGCACCACCGCCCGGTCCGCCGTCCGCACCGCCGCCGGGCCCACCGTCCGCACCGCTGCCGGCCGGCGCGCCGGGCGCGACACCGCCGAAGAGCACCGGCGGCGGCGGCAACATCTGGCTGATCCTCTTCATCGTCACGGGCGTGTTGTTCGTGGGGGCGCTGATCTTCGCCATCATCAGCTTCACCGGGAAGAGCAGCGCGGAGGACGACAAGGACAAGGCGCAGAAGGAGCTGGCGTCGACGAAGAAGCAGCTGACGTCGACCAAGGACGAGCTCGACACGACGAAAGGCGCGGGCCAGATCCTCGGCGACCTCGTCCGCACGGGCGCCAAGTCGGCCGACGACCTGAAGGCGTGCACGGACTCGGGCCATGCAGTTCAGAACCAAGCGGTCGACGTCTTGAACGCGGCGCAGGCGGGAACCGACGTCAACCCGCTCATCGACGGGTTGAACTCCGCCATCGACCAGAACACGAACCTCTGCAACACGTCGCAGCAGAGCTACCAGGCCTTCGTCGACGCATTGAGCAAGTTGCAGAACAAGTAGCTGCGGCTCATACCCGCGTACGACTGCGGCGGCTGGCTCCCAGGAGTCAGCCGCCGTAGTTCATCCGGGTGTCCTCCATGCGCAGGACCGCGGTGTCTTCGGGCTTCTGGAACGCGGCGTCGACGACCTCTCCGAGGAAGAGCGTGTGCGAACCGACATCGAGAGTCGAGCGCACCTCGCACTCCGCGTACGCAACGGCCTGATCGAGAATCGGAGCCCCGGTGGCACCGTCATGGAACGGGAACCCGTTCAGCGTGCGCGCTTCGACGTCGACCTCGACCGGCTTCGTGAACTTCCGCACGATGGCCCGGTCCTCGCGGTCGACGATGCACAGAGCGAACACGCCGCCCTCCGAGACGAGCTCGTGCGTGACGGCGTCTTTCTCGACGCTGACGCCGAGGAGTTTCGGATCGAAGCCCAGCTGTGTCACCCAGTTGCACGTCATGCCGTTGCGTCGCTCGCCCGCACGGCTTCCGAGGATGTAGAGGCCGGACGGCATCGTCCACAGGACACGCCGCCGCAACCGGTCGTACTCTTCGGGATCGGCGCCGTCGGGGAACGGCCCGACCGGTCCGCTGCTGAGTGGCATCGGGCGAGGCTAGCGGGGGAAATCGAATGACCGATTACGCGCAGACCTACGGCGCGCTTCGCAGCCGGGTCTCGGACCTGGTGCGCGGAGCGGACACGGAGCAGCTGGAGCGGCACACGCAGGCGACGCCGGAATGGCGCGTCCGCGATGTCGTCGCACATCTCAGCGGCATCACGGCGGACATCAACGCCGGCAACCTCGACGGTGTCGCCACCGATCCGTGGACGGCCCGTCAGGTCGACGCCCGGCGCGACTGGAGCATCGAGCAGGTGCTCGAGGAATGGGATGTCGAGGCGTCCAAGGTCGAGGCGATGATGGTGGGCCTGCCCGAGGTGGCGGTGGGCCAGATGACGATGGACGCCGCCACGCACGAGCAGGACATACGCGGCGGGCTCGGGCGTCCGGGTGCGCGTGACTGCGACGCGATCGTGATCGGTGTCGACTGGGGCGTGCAGATCCTGGCCGGGCTGGCGGAGCCCGCCGATGCCACGCTGCGCATCGAGACCGAAGCCGGCACGGCCACGGCCGGCACCGGCACGCGGCAGGTCGGCGTCCGCGTCGATCGGTTCGAGCTGTTCCGGGCCATGACCGGTCGCCGGAGCCTCGAACAGATCCGTTCGTTCGGTTGGGAGGGAGAGCCCGCGCCCGAGCTCCTCGTGTTCCCGATCTTCACGCCCCGCCCCACACCGCTCGTCGAGTAGCCGCACTCAGGACGCCGGCGGCGGAGGCAACAGGTCGTTCGACTCGAGCAGCGACTTGGCGGCGTCGAGGTCGTCGTCGAAGACCAGCACGCGGAAGCCGTCGATCGTCCCGAAGAACGGCGCCCACCCTCCGGCGTCGCCGTATTTCGCCGTCGCCTCGATGCCGTTCGCCTCGAGCAAGGCGATCGCGGTGTCGGCCTGGAAACGCGACGGAAGGTTGGCGACCTCCACGATGCGGCCGCCGGACCGGGGCTCGCGCGGCATGACCTGAACCGTACCGTCCTCCGTTACCGTGATCGCCGTGGCCCTTCCCCGGTCGCTCGCGCCGCTGCGTCACCGGTCGTTCGCGCTGCTCTGGGCGGGCGCGTTCACGTCGAACGTGGGCACCTGGATGGAGACCGTCGGCGTCGGCATCCTCGTCACGACGACCACGCACCAAGCGGGATGGACGGGGCTCGTCGCCGCGGCTGCATTCGTCCCCAACGCGTTCCTCGGACCGCTCGGCGGCGCGCTCGCCGACCGGCTCCCGCGCCGGCGCGTGCTCCTGACGACCACCGCCGTGCAGACCGCGCTCGCCGGGACGCTCACGCTCCTCGCCGCGACCGACAGCGCCCACCCGGGCGTGGTCGCGCTGATCGTGCTCGGCGCGGGCTGCGCCATGGCACTCGGGTTCCCTTCCTACATGGCGCTGCTGCCCGATCTCGTCCCTCGCGACGACCTGCCCGGAGCGGTCGCGCTGTCGTCGGCGCAGTGGAACCTCGGCCGCGTGATCGGCCCCGCGCTCGCCGGCATCGTCATCGGCTTCGGCGGCTTCGAGTGGGCCTTCGGCTTCAACACGCTCAGCTTCCTCGCCGTGATCGCCGTCGTCCTGTCGCTGCGCCTTCCTCCGCCGGCTCCGGTGCAGGAAGCGTCGCTCTTCGCGTCGATCCGCGCCGGTGCCCGCTTCGCTCGTGCCGACCCGGGGCTGCGGGTCGTGATCTCGTACATGGCGCTGAACTCGTTGCTCGCGGCGCCGTTCATCGCGCTCGTGCCGGCGGTCGCGCTCAAGGTGTTCGGCAACGGTGACTTCGGCACCGCGCTGCTCGTGACCGCGCAGGGAGTCGGCGCCGTGCTCATGGGCCTGTCGCTCGGTCCCCTGTTCGCGCGCTTCGGGAGCCGGCGGGTGCTGGTGGGCGTGCTCGGCGGCTTGCCGATCGCGCTGGTGGCCTACGCCGCCGCGCCCAACCTGGCCGCGGGCGTGGTGACGATCTTCGCCGTCGGGTTCCTCTATCTCGGCGCGTTGTCGAGCTTCACGACCATCGCCCAGCTGCGCGCCCCGGCCGAGCTGCGGGGTCGGGTGCTCAGCCTGCTGATGGTGCTGCTCGGCACGCTCTACCCGCTGGGCAGCGTGCTCCAGGGCGCGATCGCCGACCGAGTCGGGTTGCGGGTGACGACCGCCGGCGCCGCCTTGTTGATGGCCGCGGCGCTGCTGCTGGTGCGGGTGCTGCGGCCCGACCTCACCCGCGCGCTCGACGAGCCGACCGAGTCAGGACCGGCGGAGGGCACTCGCGGTGATGGCGACGAGCCCGAGCGCGCAGGCCATCTGGCCGTACCACCAGGTCCCGAAGGTGTGGTGGCCGCTGACGGGACAGGCGACCACCATCCCGACGAACAGGGCCGCCGCGCCGAGCGCAGCCACTAGTCCGAAGCGACGACGCGTGATCAGACCCGCCGCCGTGACCGCCAGCACGCCGAGCAGCGTGAAGTCGATCGTGTTGGCGAGCCACGACGGAATCGCGTCGGGGTGGTCGGCCGCCGGTTCGATCGCGACCGCGATCGAGAACAGCACGTACCACGACAGGCCCACGATCAGTGCGAGGTGCCCCGCGACCTGCTGACCCAGCCATTCGCGAGTTTCCGGGCGCGTCTCGACGACCTCGCGCTCGTCCTGGGTGACGGGGTTCTGGCGTTCGTCGGTCGTGGTGCTCATGCCGGGCCCTCCTCGCCTGAGGCCCACCATGTTCGCGCGATTCGGCCCGTCGTGGACCCCCGCCGCGGCCCTCCGGTACCGTCCGAATCGCATGATCATCGAGCGAGAGCGGAGAGGGCGGGTCGAGGTCCTCACCATCAACCGGCCCGAAGCCCGCAACGCCGTGAACGCCGACGTCGCCCAGGGCATCGAGGCCGCGCTCGACGACGTCGAAGCCGACGACGACGTGTGGGCCGTGGTGGTCACGGGCCAGGGCCCGGTGTTCTCGGCCGGCGCCGACCTCAAGGCCGTCGCCGCCGGTCGCGGCCTCGAGCTGATGACGAAGCGCGGTGGTTTCGCGGGGATCACACAGCGCTCGTTCCCCAAGCCGATCATCGCCGCGGTGAACGGGCCGGCGCTGGCCGGCGGCTTCGAGATCGTGCTCTCGTGCGATCTCGTCGTGGCGGCCGACGGCGCACGGTTCGGGTTGCCCGAGGTGAAGCGCGGCCTGTTCGCGTCGGCCGGAGGGTTGGTCCGGCTCCCGAAACGAGTGCCGCTCGCGCTGGCGACCCAGGTGGCGATCACCGGTGAGCCCATCGACGCCGGGCGCGCTCATGCCCTCGGGCTCGTGAACCGGGTGGTGCCGCGAGAGAAGGTCGTGGACGAAGCGCTGGCGCTGGCAGGGCTCATCGCCGCGAACGCGCCCGTCGCGGTGCGCGCCTCGCTGCGCATGGTGCGCGAGGCGGGCGACCTGTCCGAGGCCGACGCCTGGCGGCTCAACAGCGAGCTCGCGGCCGAGGTCGGCTCCACCAAGGACGCGATCGAGGGCGCCACCGCCTTCGCCGAGAAGCGCCCGCCCGAGTGGACGGGGGCCTGACCGGCCCTGATCGCCCGATCGTGACCGCGGGAGCAAACACTCCTAGAATCGCGGGTCATGGGAGCGGGGTCGTCTCCGGAGCTGCGGGTCGAAGAGCTGGCGGGGCGGGCCGACGTCTCCGTCGACACGATCCGCTTCTACCAGAAGCGCCGGCTGCTCCCCCCGCCGCAGCGGCGAGGGCGCATCGCCTGGTACGGGCCCGAGCACGTCGAGCGCCTCGCCCACATCAAGGACCTGCAGCGACGGGGGTTCTCGCTCGCGGTCATCCGTCGCATCGTGACCGGCGAGCTGGACCGCGCCGACGAGCCGCTGGCCGCGGCCGTGGTCGGTGCGGCCGAGGACGGCACCGGGGCCGAGAGCGGTGCGGAAGAGTTCCTCACCCTCGACGAGTTGGCGGCGCGCTCGGGTGTCCCGCAGGCGCTCATCGAGTCCATCGTGCGCGAGGGTCTGATGGTCCCCCGCCGCCACGAAGGTGACGCCCGGTTCACGACCGCCGACGTCGACATCGTCGCCGCCGGACTACGTCTCCTCGAGACGGGCCTCCCGATGCCGGAGCTGCTCGCGCTGGCGCGCCGGCATCACGAAGCCACACGCGAGACGGCCGAGGGTGCGGTCGCGATGTTCGACGCCTACGTGCGCGAGCCCCTCCGCGCCGCCGACCTGTCCGACGACGAGCGCGCCGACCGGCTCGTCGAGGCGTTCCGCGTGCTCCTCCCGTCGGTGACCGCGCTCGTCGCCCACCACTTCCGGCGCGTGCTGCTCGAGGTCGCCCAAGAGCACCTCGAGTCGGTCGGCGATTCCGCCGAGCTGGAAGCCGCCAACGCCGAGGCCAGCCGCCGCCTCGAGGTCGTCTGGCCGTGACCCGCGTGGCCGCGCAGGCACCCGCGACGGAGGCTCGCCTTCCCGAGGGCGACGACAAACACCGCGCCGTCGAGGCGATGTTCGACCGCATCGCGCCGCGCTACGACCGCCTCAACCGCATCATCTCGCTCGGTCAGGACCGCCGGTGGCGGCGCCACACCGTCGCCGCGCTGCGACTGGCGCCGGGCGCGACCGTCCTCGACCTCGGCTGCGGCACGGGCGACCTGTGCGACGTCGTCGCGGCTGCCGGGTACTCCGCAACCGGCATCGACTTCTCAGCCGGCATGCTGGCCGCCGCGCACACGATGGTTCCCCTGGCCCGCGCCGACGCGCTGGCCCTGCCGGTTCCCGACGCGTCCGCCGACGGCGTCGTCAGCGGGTTCGCGCTCCGCAACTTCGTCGACCTCGACCGCTTCTTCCGGGAGTGCGCGCGCGTGCTGCGGCCCGGTGGGCGTGTCGCCATCCTCGAGACCGCCGAGCCCGCCAGCGCCGTGCTCCGGGCCGGGCACCACATCTGGTTCCGGCGCGTCGTGCCGTTCGTCGGGGCGACCCTGTCGAACGACGCCGAGGCCTACCAGTACCTGCCCCGATCGACCGCCTACCTGCCCCCACCCGACGACGTGCTCGCACTGGTCGAGGCGGCCGGTTTCGCAAGCGTCGAGCGGCGCACGTTCACCGCGGGCGCGGTGCAGCTCGTCACGGGAACGCGGCGATGACGGCGACCTCCGTCGCCGCCGGTCTCGCCGCCCGCACTCGGGCGGTGGATCGGCCCGGCGATCTGCTCGATTCGTTCTCGCCCGACGGCTTCGCGTGGCTGAGCGACGGGTCCGGGTTCGTCACATCCGGTGTCGCGGCGCGGGTTCGCGCCCGCGACGTCGATCGCGTTTTCGCAGGTATGGAGGTCGACGACCCCGTTGCGCGGGCGGGAACGGGTGCGATCGCCGTGGGTGCGTTGCCGTTCCACGACGCGAGCGCGGGTGAGCTGGTGATACCCGCTTCCGTCGTCGGAGTCGATGCGGACGGGTTCGCGTGGCGCACCGAGATCGGATCGACGTCATCGTTTGCGTCGAACGCGACGCCGCCGCCCACCCGGTTCAGCGTCGAAGGTCGGGTGTCCCGGGCCGAGTGGGCATCGCAGGTGCACGCCATCCTCGACGCGGTCGCCGCCGGAGATCTGGCGAAGGCCGTGCTCGCCCGCGAAGTCGTGGTGCACGCCGACGCACCGTTCGACGCGCGTGTCATCATCGACCGTCTGCGCGCGACCCAGGGCGGGTGCGTGGTGTTCGCCGCCGACAGTCTCGTGGGCGCGACCCCGGAGCTGCTCGTGCGCCGGCAGGGCGCGAGCGTGACCTCCCGGCCGATGGCGGGCACGATCCCGCGGGGTGCGACCGACGCCGGCGACAACGCCGCCGAGACCGCGCTCGCCGCCTCCGTCAAGGACGGCCTCGAGCACCGACTGGTCGTCGATGCCGTCGTGGACGGCTTGCGCGGCGGCGGCGTCGACGTCACCACGGTGCGCGGCCCCGAGGTCGCCCGGCTCGCGACCGTGAGCCACCTCGCCACCACGATCGCCGGCACCGTCGAGCCCCGGTCGGCGCGCTCCGCGCTCGAGCTGGCCTTGGGCCTCCATCCGACGCCGGCCGTCGGGGGCGCTCCGCGGGACTTCGCGCTGGCGATGCTGGAGGACCTCGAGACGTTCGACCGCGGTCGCTACGCCGGACCAGTCGGGTGGGTCGACGCGCACGGCGACGGCGAGTGGGCTGTCGCGCTGCGCTGCGCCGAGCTCGAGGGGAGCACGGCCCGCCTCGTGGCCGGGGCCGGTGTCGTCGCCGGCTCCGATGCCGAGGCCGAGTGGGCCGAGACGCAGGCCAAGCTCGAGCCCATGCTGCGGGTGTTGGTGCAGCCCTGAGCGGTGCACCGCTCGGCGAGGCCCGGCGCCCCGGATTCTCTAAGCTCTGACGCTCGCCCGGCGCCGAGCCCTCACGAGAGGACCGACATGGGCAGCTCGCGGATGGCAAAGCTCGTGTCGATCGTCGCGGCGGCAGGTCTCGCCACGACGGTCTTCGCTGCGGGCGGCGGGCCGGCAGGCGCGGGCGGGACGAACCGCGGCAACGTCGACGGATCGCTGGAGCTCGGGCAGCTCGCGTCCCAGACCGGCCCGCTCAGCAACATCGTGCAGTCGCTCACGATGCCGGTGACCATGGCGGTCGACGAGATCAACGCCGGCGGCGGCGTGCTCGGCAAGCCGGTGACCTACACCGTGGCCGACGACGCCACCGACCCCAACGTCGCCAGTGAGTCGCTCGAGGGTCTGCTGGAGGACAGCAAGGTGGACGCGATCATTGGGCCGACCTCGTCGGGGATCACCCTGAACATCATCGACGAGGTCCGCCGGCGCAACGTGCTCATGTGCTCGGGATCGAACACGTCCGCCGAGCTGTCGACCACGGACTCGGGCGGGTTCTACTTCCGGACGACGCCGTCCGACCGCCTGCAAGGCCCGGCGCTGGGCAAGCTCGTCCTCGACGACGGCCGTAAGAAGGTCGGAATCCTCGCCCGGAGGGACACGTACGGCCTCGGCCTGGCGAGCTCGGTGAGGAAGACGCTGGAGAACGGCCACGCGAAGGTCGTCGCCGATGTCTCCTACGACCCCGATGCCACGAACTTCGACCGCGACGTCCAGAAGGTGGTCGACAAGCAGCCCGACGCGGTGATCGTGCTCGGGTTCGAGAGCGACGGGAGTGACATCGTCCGGACACTGATTGCCCAGGGATTGTCCCCCCAGCAGTTCCCGATCTACACGGCCGACGGCATGCGCACCAACGCCTTCCCCACCCTCCTCGACCCGAACAATCCCGCCGCCGCGACGGGCCTCAAAGGCACGTCTCCCGCGACCCAGCCCGCCGGCGTGCAGCACCCCTTCCTCGACGCGTTCAACGCGACGGGCATCGACCCGATCTACTCGTCCTTCTATTACGACTGCACGGTCCTCACGGCGTTGGCGGCCGAGAAAGCGAAGTCGGACGACCCCACCAAGATGAAGAAGGTCTTCGCCGCGAACACCAAGGGCAAGGAGCAGTGCAGGACGTTCGCCGACTGCAAGCGGCTTCTCGACGCCGGGAAGACGATCAGCTACCAGGGCGCGTCGGCGGCGTTCAAGCACATGAACAAGTTCGGGACGTTCGAGCCGAACGCCGGTGTGTACGAGGTGTGGACGTTCGACGAGACCGGCCGGGACGTCACGGCGCCGCCCGAGACCCAGATTCGTATCGGTTAGCCCCGGTTAGAGGGCGGAGGCGACTGCCTTCCACGCGTCGCGGTGACGCCTGACGTTGTCGGCCCGTTCGGTCGGGACGATCACGAAGCGGACGCCGCCGGCCGCGATCGCCGCCTCCACGGCGGGAACCACCTCGCCCGCCTTCTCGACCCGATCGGCCGGGAGACCGTGCATCGAGGGCAGGGCGGCGAGGTCGACCCCGTGAGGAGTGCCGAACAGGAGCTCGAAGTGCTCGGGCTGCTCGGCCTGGGGGAGAAACGAGAAGATGCCGCCGCCGTCGTTGTCGAGCACGACGAACGTCGCATCGACGCCGCGCCCGGCGGCGCCCAGGAGGCCGTTGGCGTCGTGGAGGAGGCACAGGTCGCCGACCAGCGCGACCGTCGGTCCCAGTGAGGCGGATGCCGCACCCAGCACGGTCGAGACGAACCCGTCGATGCCGTTGACCCCTCGGTTGGCGAGAAAGCGCACGCCGGCTCGCGGTCGGGCGAACGCCTCGACGTCACGCACCGGCATACTCGACGCCACGACCAACGTGGCGCCGTCGGGCAAAGCGTCGACCGTGTCGCGCGCGACGCGGCCTTCGAACAACGTCTCCCAACCGTCCAGCAGGTCGTCGAGCGCGGCGCGGGCAGCGCGCTCGGCGTCTTGCCACGAGCGCAGCCAGGCCCGGTCGTGCTCGGCGACCGGCGCGAGCGCGTCGGCGAGCGCGGCGAGCAACGGCTCCGGGTCGACGGCGAGACGCTCGGCGACACCCCGGCCCGGGTCGAGCCACGACGCGTCGGGGTCGACGAGGAGCTGCGGGAGCTCGGGACCGAGCCAGGCGCTGAGCGGCTTGCTCGTCGGCGCCGCGCCCAGGCGGAGCACGAGATCGGGGCGGTGCCCTTCGGCGAACCCGGGGCTGCGCAGCAGTGCCTCGTACGTGGACACCGCGTTGCCGCCCTGGCGCAAGCCGGAGATCGGGTCGGCGAGCACGGGCCACCCCGCCGCAGTCGCGACGCGATCCACGGCCTCGGCGGACGCGTCGCTCCCCCATCCCGCCACGATCAGCCCGCGGGGGCGCGCCCGGACGGCCTCGGCGACACGCGTGACCGTCGTCTCGTCGGGCGCGCGGGTCGGCCGCGTCACGGTTGTCCACGGACGCCCGTCGGCACGACCGGGTGCCTCGACGAGCGGCGCGCCCGAGGGCACCAACGGCTCGCGGAACGCGAGGTTGAGGTGCACCGGGCCGGCGGGGGGCCCGACGGACTCGGCGACGGCGCGCGCGGCGGTCGACCGCCACGACGCCGCCGCGCTCGGGTGGTCCTCGGGCACGCCGACCTCGCAGAACCAGCGGGCGGCGCGGCCGTAGAGCTCGAGCTGGTCGACGGTCTGCCCGGCGCCGGTGTCGCGCAGCTCCGGCGGGCGGTCGGCGGTGCAGACGATGAGCGGCGTGCGGGAATGGCTCGCCTCGAGCACGGCGGGATGGAAGTTGGCGGCGGCCGTTCCCGAGGTGCACAGCACGACCGCCGGCGACCCGCTCGCCTTGGCCGTACCGAGTGCGAAGAACGCCGCCGAACGCTCGTCGAGGTGCACGTGGACCCGGATGCGGTCGTCGACGGCGAGCGCGAGCGCGAGGGGCGCCGACCGCGACCCGGGCGCCAGGCAGGCCTCGCGCACGCCGGCCCGGGCCCACTCGTCGACCAGGGCGCGGGCGAAGGCGGTGGTGGCGTCGCGGGTCATGCGAGGATCCGTAGGTGCCGCTCGTCCTGGTACCGGGGTTCACGCAGACGGCAGCGTCGTGGGATCCGGTGCTCGCGCACCTGCCGCCGGACCTCGAGGCGGTGGCCGTCGACGTCCCCGCCGGGCTCGGGTTCGTGGAGACGGCTGCCGCGATCGGCGAGCGGGAGGGCCGCGCCGTCTACGCCGGGTACTCGATGGGGGGACGGTTGTGCCTGCGCCTCGCGCTCGACCGGCCCGATCTGGTCCGCGGCCTGGTGCTGCTGAGCGCTTCGCCCGGCATCGTCGACGACACCGAGCGCGCCGCCCGGCGCCAGGCCGACGAGAGGCTCGCGCAGGAGATCGAGCGCGACGGCGTCGACGCGTTCCTCGTCCGGTGGCTGCGCCAACCGCTGTTCGCGACCCTTCCGCCCGACGCCGCCGGTCTCGACGCGCGGCGCGCCGGCAACACGGTCGCCACGCTCACGCACGCGCTGCGCGCCTTGGGACCGGGCACGCAAGAGCCGCTGTGGGGGCGCGTCGGCGAGCTCGAGCCGCCGTTCGTGCCGGCCGCCGGCGTCCTCGACGAGAAGTACGTCGACATCGCGTTCGAGATGGCCGGACGCGTAGGGCCCGACGTCCACCCCGTGCTGATCGGAGGCGCGGGCCACGCTGCACACCTCGAGAACCCCGAAGCGGTCGCGGCGCTGCTTCGGCGCGTCGCTCACGACGTCACCTCGTAGCGGGCGAGCAGGGCCGGATCGGGCTCGACGCGTCGCACGCGCATCTGACCGTCGACGGGGACGAGCGGATCGCGTACGACGTCGCCGCCGGGCATGCGCGCCGCGAGACCACAGGCGTACGGCAGCTCCGGCAACGCCGCCGCGAGTGCGAGACCGGCCGCGATCCCGATCGACGTCTCGCGCATCGAGGTGACGAGCGCGGGCACCCCGGCCGCCTCGGCAACACGCAGCGCGATCCGCACGCCTCCGAGCGGCTGCACCTTGAGGACGACCACGTCGGCGGCGTGCAGCGCGGCGACGCAGCGGGCGTCGCCGACCGAGCGGACGCATTCGTCGGCGGCCAGGGGCACGTCGGCGCGCCGCCGGAGCCGGGCGAGGTCGTCGAGGGCGGCGACGGGCTGCTCGACGAGCTCGAGCCCGTAGGGCATGAGCCGGCGGATCATCTCCTCGGCGGTTTCGACGTCCCACGCGCCGTTGGCGTCGACGCGCAGCGCGACGTCGGGGCCGACCGCGTCGCGCACCGCGGCCACCAGGTCGAGGTCAGCGCGTGGGTCCCTCCGGCCGACCTTCACCTTCACGGCGGGAAAGCCGGCCAGTGCGCCGGGATCGACCGGGCCGTCGTCCACGAGCGCGTTGACCGGCACCGTGTCGCGCAGGGCCGCCGGCCAACCGTCACGCGCCGACTCCTCGGCCGCCCGCCGTGACGCGCCGTCCCCGCAGGCGTAGCCCGGGAGCGGCGACGCCTCGCCCCAGCCCTCCGGCCCGGCGACGAGCGTCACGTCCCGGTCCCCGATGCGGAGCCGGTGCTCCTTCACGCGGTGACCAACCCCACGCTCAACAGCACCGCGACCACCAACTCGAGGCGCGCCGTTGCGACCAGCGCGGCGACGAGCGACGGCGGGTCGCGCCGGGTCAGGACGAGCCGGACGGGTTGCACGGCGAGCGGGAGCGCCGCCAGCGCGATCAGCGCCGGCGGATACAGCACCCCCACGGCGGCAACGGCCAGGAACGCGCCCGCCGAGCACGCCACGAACAACCCCCGTGCTGCCGGGGCGCCGACCAGCACCGGGAGCGTGCGCTTGCCGGTCGCGCGGTCGGTGTCGATGTCCCGGATGTTGTTGGCGAGGAGGATGGCGCAGGCGAGCAGTCCCACCGCGACCGCGCCCCACCACGCCCCCGCCGGCACGCGTTCCAGTTGCACGTACGCGGAACCGGCAGTGGCGACGAACCCGAAGAACACGAGCACGGCGATCTCGCCCAGCCCCGAGTAGCCGTAGGGGCGCGGGCCGCCGGTGTACAACACGGCGGCCGCGATGGCCACCGCACCCACGACGAGGAGCCGGAGGTCCACCGCGATCGCGAGCGTGAGCCCGACCACGGCGGCGACGCCGAACGCCAGCGCCGCCGCGTTGCGCACGGCGGCCGGCGCGGCGACTCCCGAAGCGGTGAGGCGGAGCGGGCCGGCGCGCTTGGTGTCAGTGCCGCGCACGCCGTCGGAATAGTCGTTCGCGTAGTTCACCCCCACCTGGAGCGCGAGGGCGACGACGAGCGCGGCAGCAGCCCGCCACCAGATCACTGTGCCGGCGTCGGCGTACGCCGCGGTGGTGCCGACGAGCACGGGAGAGAGCGCGGCGCCGAGGGTCCGCGGCCGCGCCCCCGCGAACCACTCCGCCGCCGTCGTCATGTCAGGGACGCTTCGGGAACCGGTCGAACTCGGGACGACGCTTCTCGAGGTACGCCTGCTTGCCCTCCTGCGCCTCCTCGCTCATGTAATAGAGGAGCGTCGCGTCTCCGGCGAGCTGCTGGATGCCGGCGAGGCCGTCGTCGGCGGCGTTCAGCGACGCCTTCAACATGCGCAAGGCGAGCGGGCTGTGCTGCAGCATCCGCTTGCACCAGGCCACGGTCTCGATCTCGAGCTGCTCGAGCGGGACGACCTTGTTCACGAGACCCATGTCGAGCGCCTCCTCGGCGCCGTACTCGTCGCACAGGAACCAGATCTCGCGCGCCTTCTTCTGACCGACGCTGCGCGCCAGGAGGCCGGAGCCGTAGCCGCCGTCGAAGGACCCGACCTTCGGGCCCGTCTGCCCGAAGCGGGCGTTGTCGGCGGCGATGGTGAGATCGCACACGACGTGCAGGACGTGGCCGCCGCCGATCGCGTATCCGGCGACCATCGCCACCACCGGCTTCGGCAGCCGGCGGATCTGGACCTGGAGGTCGAGGACGTTGAGGCGCCCGACGCCGTCGTCGCCCACGTAGCCGTCGTCGCCACGGATGCGCTGGTCGCCGCCGGAGCAGAACGCCTGCGGACCCTCGCCCGTGAGCACGATCACGCCGACGGCGGGATCGCTGCGGGCCCGCTCGAAGGCGTCCTGCAGCTCGAAGAGGGTGCGGGGCCGGAAGGCGTTCCGCACCTCCGGGCGGCAGATCGTGAGCTTGGCAATGCCCTCGGCGACCTCGTAGCGGATGTCGCCGTACTCGGTGTCGGCGGCGGGCTTCCATGCCAGCGCCGCCTGGATGCTCCGGTTCATGGGCGTCTCCACTCTGGGAGCGGTTACTCCTACGAACCGTTACGGTAGCGCCGGGCCCTCGCCGGCGGCGAAGCCACCGGCCGCGGAGCGGCCGAGAATGATCGTCTCAGCCGGCGATGGTGAAGGCGGAGCTCAACCCCGTGATCTCGAAGACCTTGCGGGCCGAGGGCTTGAGCCCCCGCAACTCGATCCCGCCTCCGCCCTCGCGGGCCCGCTTCAGCGCCCCGACGAACACGCCGAGGCCGGTCGAGTCGATGAAGTCCATCCCGGAGAGGTCGACGACGATCTCGCGGGAGCCCTGCTCGATCAGCCGGTAGAGCTCGTCGCGCAGCGCCGGCGCGGTTGCCACGTCCACCTCGCCCTCGACGACGACCGCCGGCGTGCCGGCATCGTCACGGACCGAGATCCGAAAGTCATCGCCCGCGGGCGACTCAGAGCCGGGCGGCACCATGGCGGCCAGACTACCCAGTGGCTATCGCCGTTGAACCAGCTCGAACCACACGGCGGTGCCGCCGGCGTTCGAGTGGTAGCCCCATCGATCGGAGAGCGCGTCGACGATCTGGAGCCCGCGACCGTCGACGCGATCGGTGTCGAGGGGCCGGAGCTCGGGCTCGCCGCGTCCGACGTCGCGCACCTCGACCCGGGTGCAGTCGTCGTCGAGCAGGACGGAAACACGCGTCTCGGTGCCGGCGTGCCGGTAGGCGTTCGTGACGAGCTCGCTGGTCAGGAGGAGGACCAACTCGATGAAGTCGTCGGGGCATCCCCAGCGTCGCAACGCGGCGGCGACGAATCGGCGGGCGCTGGCTGCGCTCGGCGCCACCGAGGGAAAGACGGTCGAGAGCTCGTCCGGAGTCATCTCGCTCCTGCCGCCGCCGCGCCGGGCGCGGCTCGTGTGCGCAGTCACGCGCTCGCCTCCGCCCGCAACCGCTCCAAGCTCCGGGTGAGCAGACGCGAAACGTGCATCTGGCTGACTCCGACGTGCTCGGCGATCTCCGACTGGGTCATGCTCTCGAAGAAGCGGAGCTCGACGATGCGGCGCTCCCGCTCGGGGAGCACGTTCAGCAGCTCGGTGATCTCGGCGCGGTGTTCGACCCGCTCGAACTCGGGGTCGTCGTCGCCCAGGCACGAGGCGAGCTCGCCGCCCTCGTCGTCCGTCGTCACCGATCCGTCGAGCGACACGAGGCGGTACAGCGAGCCTGCCTCCATCGCCTCGAGCACCGACTCCTCGGACACCCCGGCCCGCTCGGCAACCTCGCCCGGCGTCGGCGAACGCCCCTTCTCCTGGCCGAGCGCCGAGACGATGCGGCCCAGCTGGAGGTGGAGCTCTTGCACACGACGCGGCACACGGACTGCCCACCCGCGGTCCCGGAAGTGCCGCTTCAGCTCGCCGAGGATCGTCGGGGTCGCGAACGTCGAGAACTGGAGTCCCCGATCGGGATCGAAACGCTCGACCGCCTTGAACAGGCCCACCAGTGCCACCTGGACGAGGTCATCGCGTTGCTCGCCGCGATTCGCGAAGCGGCTGGCGAGGAAGTGCGCCAGCGGGGCGTGCTCCTCGACGAGCTCGTCGCGCACGCGCCGGTCGCCGGTGCGGCGATAGACGCCGAACCGTTCGTCGACTGCCTGGTCGCCCCTGTCGCCGCGCGCCCGTCTCCGGTCGTGCCCGGACGGCGGGGCATCTTCGCCCGGCGTGCGCTGCTCCCTCGTGGGCCGTTCGCCGACGTGCACGGTCACCCTGACGTCGCGTCCGCGCGGCCGGCTCGCTTCACGAGTGTGAAGCGGATGCTGTCGGACCCATCGACGATCTCCACGTCGTCCGACACGGCGTCGACGATGAGCTGCGAGAGCCGGGGCAGGTGCAGGGGCCGCATCGCGCCCTGGCGCCGGGCGGCCCCGGTGACCTGGACGAGCCCGGGCTCGGTCGAGAAGCCCACCGTGATCGGCGCTTCCGTGCTCTTGAGCACTGCGTGACACACCTCGTCGACGGCGATGCGGAGGTCGTCGGTCTCGTCGCAGTCGAATCCCGCACGATCGGCGGCATCGGCGGCGACCAGCCGAACCGTCCGCAGGTGCTCGATGGTGGGCGGAACCTGCAGACGAAGCTCACACTGGCCCACCACGTCCTCGAATTTGTCGAGCATCATGGACACCGCGGACGAACCCCCAACCCATTTGCGTGCTTGGGGCGAACCTACCCACGACCTGCGGAAACCATGCGGTGGGCGACAGCGCCCGGAGCCCCCGCACTTGTGCGGATTTCCGCCGTTTTGTCACGAGAGTGACGCTCGGTGGAACATCGACATCCCGGAGGGCGAACGAGGGGTTCCCAATGCCCGAACATCCTGTCGAGATCCGGCTGATCATCCCGGGCAAAGCCGACTTCCTGCGTCTGGCACGCCTCGCCGCCGCCGATGCGGGCAGCCGCGCCGGCCTGACCTTCGACGAGATCGAGGACCTCCGCATCGCCGTCGACGAGCTCTGTCACTCCGTGATGCGCGCCGACGGCAGCGGGACCGTCGAACTGGTCTTCGAGCTGGACGACGACGGGCTGGTCGTCGCCGGCGTCGGACCACCGATCGAGCCGGGCGGCGAATCGAAGCCCAGCGAGCTGTCGCGGACGATCGTCGCCGCCGTGGTCGACGAGCACGACCTCGACCGTGACGGCGACGCGCTCCGCTTCCGACTGCTCAAGCGCGCCCGGCGTCGCTGAGATGCCGACCGACCCGCAGGAGCGGGCGGCGCTGTTCGTCGAGTATCGCCGCACCGAGGACCGCCGACTGCGGGACCGGCTCATCGAGATGAACATCGGGCTGGCCGAAGCGGTCTCCCGTCGCTTCGGAGGCCGCGGCGAGCGCCACGACGACCTCCTGCAGGTCGCACTGGTGGGTCTGCTCAAGTCCGTCGAGCGATTCGATCCCGAGCGCGGCCTCGCGTTCTCGAGCTTCGCGACGCCCACGATCGAAGGCGAGCTGAAGCGACACTTCCGCGACAAGCGATGGGCGGTGCACGTCCCCCGGCGGCTCCAAGAGCTCATGCTCGAGGTCAACCAGAGCGTCGCGACGCTCACCCAGCGGTGTGGTCGTTCGCCGACGATCGACGAGATCGCCGCCGACACCAACCTGTCCAGTGAGGACGTGCTGGAAGCGTTGGAGGCCGGTCGGGCGATCGTCGCCGCGCCCATCGAGAACGAGGACCGCGACGGCGGCACGGGCGGAGTCGTCGACCGGCGCGGCAACTTCGACAGCGGCATGGAGGCGGTGGAGCAGCGGATGATCGTGTCGCAGCTGCTCGAGTCGCTCCCGTCCCGTGAGCGGAACATCGTGGTGCTGCGCTTCTACGACGGGCTCACGCAGTCCGAGATCGCCGACCGGTTCGGGGTGAGCCAGATGCAGATCTCGCGCATCCTGGCGCGCACGCTCGACCGGCTCCGCGCCGGCGCCGGCGACGTCCTCGCCTAGCGGCTACGAAGCCGCCAGGAGGGCCTCCTTCCACGTCCGGAAGCGCTGATGCGTCTTCCCGTCGGCGCTGATCCCCTCGCCCGAGCCGTCGGGTCGGAGCCGGAACGTGTACCGCTCGGCGAGGTCGTCGGAGGCGAGCGCCATGTAGCAGGCGTCGGCGCGCGACGCCGGCCCCGCCCGCCACAGCAGGTACCGGCCGATACGGCGCTTGTACGCCACGAGCGACACGCCGAAATCGGCGCCCAGCTCGCGCAGCTCGGGCGGTGCCTCGACCCACCGCTCGGCCGGGATCAGGTAGTCGCGCTGCGGCAGCGGCGGCAGGTCCTCCGTGTGGTAGTCGACCGCGACGGGCGGCCGCTCCTCGGGCGACGTGGCCATTCTGCAATGCTCGCACCCGCATGACCTCGGTGCAGGAACTCCCGACGCCGGCGCTGGTCGTCGACACCGGCGCCTTCGAGCACAACCTGGCGGCGATGGCCGCCGCACTCCCGGGCGCGCGGTGCCGTCCGCACGTGAAAGCGCACAAGACGACCGCACTGGCGCGCGAGCAGGCCGCTCGGGGCCACCGCACGTTCACGTGCGCGACGCCGAGAGAGATGGAGGGCATGGCCCACGCCGGGCTCGGCGACGACCTGCTCCTGGCGAACGAGGTCGTCGATTCCGACCGGCTTCGGCGCCTTGCCGCTCTCGACGCGCGCGTCACCGTCGCCGTGGACTCGGAGGAGACCATCGACGCCGCCGTCCGCGCCGGTCTGGGCGAGGTCGTGATCGACGTGTACGTCGGCATGCCGCGCTGCGGCTGCCCTCCGGATCGAGCCGGACAACTCGCCGACGCAGCTCGGTCGCGGGGCCTCTCCGTACGGGGCGTGATGGGCTACGAGGGTCACGTCGTCGGGTTGCACGACCGGGCGACGCGCGTCGAGCAGACAGAGACGGCGATGCGCCAGCTCCTCGACGCGCACGCGGACGTCGGGGGCGAGCTCGTCTCGGGCGGCGGAACCGGGACGTTCGACATCAACACATGGGTCACCGAGATCCAAGCCGGCTCCTACGCGCTCATGGACACCGCGTACGGCCATCTCGACCTGCCGTTCGAGCTCGCGCTGTCGATCGTCGCCACCGTCATCTCGGTGTCAGAAGGCTGGGCCGTCGCCGACTGTGGGCTCAAGGCCCTGGGGATGGACCACGGCGACCCGACCGTCATCGGTCACACCGTCTGGTACTGCTCCGACGAGCACGTCACGTTCGGATTGGAGACTCCCGTCGCGGTCGGCGACCGCGTACGCGTGTTGCCCGCACACGTCGACCCCACCGTTGCGTACCACGAGCGGATGAATCTCGTGACCGGCGACGAGGTCGTCGACGCGTGGGACATCGACCTCCGGGGCTGGTAGTTCGGCCCGAGT
Source organism: Acidimicrobiia bacterium (assembly GCA_036498645.1). GTDB lineage: Bacteria > Actinomycetota > Acidimicrobiia > IMCC26256 > JACDBD01 > JALZAA01. Next base: position 21,866 of record DASYFC010000155.1, read on the forward strand.
CGTGCCGATCTGTGCAGATACAGTGCGGGCGTGTCGCTGCGCCGGCGCCTTTTTCTCGTTTCACTTGCGTACCTCGTCATCGTCCTCGCGGGCGGGGCGTTGGTGCTCCGCATCACCACCCAGCGTGATGACCTCCTTACGAAGCAAAGCGCCCTCGTCGCGGCCGTCCCGTTGGACAACGCGCAGCAAGCCGAGCTCAGCGCGACGCAGAACCGTCTCGAGGATCTTCGCATCCAACTCAACGCGACGCTCGGGATCCTCCTCGGCCTTGCATTCGTGACGACGCTCGCAGCGGCGTTCCTCACGCGCCGCTGGGTGACGCGACCAATCGAACGTCTCGCGCGCGCCGTTCGCAGCGCGCGAGCCGGAAAGGTGGGCGTCATCGCGCCACAAGGTCCACCGGAGATCGCGGACCTCGCGCGCGACGTCGACGCCATGCGTCTCCAGATGAACCGCGCGCTGTTCGATGCGGTGCGCGCCCGCGAGACCATCGAACAGAGCGCGTCGGTGGTGCTCCACCTCCGGTCCGAGCTGGCGACCGGTGTCGAAGAGCTCCCCGCCGGATGGACCGTCGCCGCGCAGCTGCAACCCGCCGAAGGAGTCGTTGCCGGGGACTGCTACGACGTCATCAACCTGCCGCCGTCGGGGCTCGGCCTGGTGGTCGTCGACATCTCCGGGCACGGAGCGGTTTCGGGGATCCTGGCACTGCGCTGCAAGGAGCTGCTGCGGGCCGGGCTCCGGGACGGCTTCGAGCCCGACGAAGCGGTGCTGTGGGCGGCGGAGCAGCTCGACGACCTCGGCGAGGAGACGTTCCTGACCGCCTTCGTCGCCGTCGTCGACCTCGAGACCGGCGACGTCACGTACGCGAACGCCGGGCACCCGCCGGCCCTGCTGTGCTCGCCCTCGCACGCGGCCGAGCTGGAACACACGGGGCCGATCGTCGGGCCCTTCGTCGGTTCGTGGCAGAACGCCACCGCCGGCCTCGACCCCGGCGACATGCTCGCCGTGTACACCGACGGGCTCATCGAGGTTCGCAACGCGGCGGGCATCGAGTTCGGGCTCCAGCGGCTCACCGACCTCGTGTGCGGCGCGGCGCCGGACGACGCCGACGCGATCGTCAAGCGCTGTGTCGACGACGTCACGTCCTTTGCACCCGGGCGCCTCCGCGACGACGTCACCATCGCGTTGTTGTGCCGGGGACCGGACGAGACGAACGCCTGACCTGGACCGGCTCGGCCGGTGGGCCGTAGCGTGCTCTCTGTGACAGATGACCTTGCGTTTCTCGACGCGACCGCCCAGGCCGAGCTCGTCCGCAGCGGACAGCTGTCGCGGGTGGAGCTGGTCGACGCCGCGATCAACCGCATCGAGAAGCTCGACCCCGAGCTCAACGCCGTCATCCATTCCCGCTTCGACCAGGCGCGGAGCGAGGTCGCGGCGGCCGCGCTCCCCGACGGGCCGTTCCGGGGCGTGCCGACACTGTTCAAGGACCTCATGTGCGCGGTCGAGGGTGAGCCGTACCACGAGGGCATGCGCTTCCTGAAGGACAACGACTACCGGCCGCACTACACCGACAACCTCGTCCGCCGTTTCCGCGAGGCCGGCTTCGTCTGCTGCGGCCGCACGAACACTCCCGAGCTCGGCCTCGTGCCCACGACCGAGCCCGCCGCGTACGGCCCGACGCTCAACCCATGGGACACGTCGCGATCGCCGGGCGGCTCGAGCGGCGGCTCGGCGGTCGCGGTCGCCACCGGGATGGTGCCCGTCGCCCACGGCAACGACGGCGGCGGCTCGATCCGCATCCCGGCCAGCTGCAACGGCCTCGTCGGGCTCAAGCCGTCGCGCGGGCGCACGTCGCTGGGACCGCGCTGGGGTCAGCTGACTGCGATCCTCAACTGCGAGCTCGCGCTGGCGCGTTCGGTGCGCGACGTCGCCGGCGTGCTCGACGCGCTGGCCAAGCCGTTCCCGGGCGACACCGTCATCGCCCCGGCGCCGGCGCGTCCGTTCGTCGACGAGGTCGGCGCGGAACCCGGCCGGCTGCGCATCGGCATCCTCACGAAGAACGAGCTCGGCACGGGCGAGGTGCACGCCGACTGCATCGCCGCCGCCGAGGAGACCGGACGCCTGCTCGAATCGCTCGGCCACCACGTCGAGCCGGGGCACCCCGTAGCGTTCTCCGACCCCGAGGTACTCGTTCCGTTCACCACCATCTGGACGACCGACACCGCGCATTACCTCGACGACTTCTCCAATCTGGTCGGCAAGGAGATCACCGAGGCCGACGTCGAGCCGCTCACATGGGCGCTCGCCGAGTCGGGGCGCGCCGTGACGGGGGCGCAGTTCCGCGAAGCGGTACGCGTGATGGAGGAGACCGGCCGAGCCAGCGCCGGCTGGTGGGCCGGCGGCTTCGATCTGCTGCTCACGCCGACACTGGGCGAGCCGCCGCTGCCGCTCGGCACGCTCGACCCGAAGCCCGACGACCCGCTGCACGGATACATCCGCGCCGCCGAGTTCGTGCCGTTCACGGTGCAGTTCAACGTGAACGGCCAGCCCGGGATCTCGCTGCCGCTGTTCTGGAACGACGAGGGCTTGCCGATCGGGACGCAGCTCGTGGCCGCCTACGGCCGCGAGGACCTGCTCCTGCGGGTGGCGGCCCAGCTCGAGCAGGCCCGGCCCTGGGCCGACCGGCGCCCGCCCGTGCACGCCTGACCGGACGCCCGGTGACCGTCAGGATCGGGGGCGGGCAGGGCTTCTACGGCGACACTCCCGCGGCCGTCGACGGCCTGCTGAACGACGGCGTCGACTACCTCTGCCTGGAAGCGCTGGCCGAGCTGACGCTCGCCATCCTCCAGAAGGACCGCCAACGCGACGAGACGCTCGGCTACACGCGCGACCTGCCGCGGTACCTGACCAAGGCGTTGCCGGCGGTGGCGGCGGGACGCACGAAGCTCATCACGAACGCCGGTGGGATCAATCCGACGGCGGCGGCGCGGGCGGCGGTCGAAACCGCGAAGCAACTCGGCTTGTCCGGGCTCCGGATCGCGACGGTGCTGGGCGACGACCTCAAGCCCCGGCTCGCGGAGCTGCGCGACGCGGGCACGACGCTGGCGAACTCGGAGTCGGGCGCCGAGTTCGACGACTTCCCCGGTGAGCCGTTGTTCGCATCCGCGTATCTGGGCGCGCGCCCGATCGTGGACGCGCTCGACGGCGGCGCCGACGTCGTGATCACGGGGCGAGTGGCGGACGCGGCGCTGTTCCTCGGCGCCGCCGCGCACGCCCACGGCTGGAAGTGGGACGACTGGGATCGCCTCGCGGCCGGCACGCTGATCGGGCACCTGCTCGAGTGCTCGGGTCAGGTCGCGGGCGGCAACTACAGCGGCGAATGGTGGACGATCCCGCATCCGTGGGACCTGCCGTACCCGATCGCGGAGGTCGAGCCGGACGGCTCCGCCGTGATCACGAAGCCGGAGGATTCGGGTGGGCGCGTCGACTTCGACACGGTCCGCCACCAGCTGCTGTACGAGGTGCACGACCCGGCCGCCTACCTCGCGCCCGATGTCGTTGCCGACTTCACGTCGGCGGCGTTCACCGACCTCGGGAGCGACCGCGTCCGCGTCGAGGGAGTGCGCGGCGCGCCCGCGACGCCGACTTACAAGGCGCTGCTCGCGTACCACGCCGGCTGGTCGGGCGAGGCGCGCGCCGCGTTCTCGTGGCCGGACGCGTACGAGAAGGCGAAGGCCACCGCCGCGCTCCTCGCGAAGCGGGTCGAGATGGCCGGCCTCGCCATCGACGAGTGGTGCTTCGAGTACTGGGGCGTGAACGCGCTGGGAGGACCGACCGCGCCGCCGCCGCACGACCCGCCCGAGGTCGCGATCCGGGCCGCGTGGCGCTGCGCCGACGAACGCACGGCCGCCGTCGTCGGCCGCGAGCTCATCCCCCTGACGTTGTCCGCGCCGCCCGCCGGCTTCACCGGCATGGGCCGGCAGGGCGGTGGCCGGCCGAACGAGCTCCTCGGCATCTGGCCCACGCTCGTCGAGCGGAAGCTCGTCGACGAGAACGTGCGCGTGACGTTCGAGGAGGTCACGTGACGGCGCGCCTGCAGCTCCGTGAGCTGTGTGGCTACCGGGCCGGCGACAAGGGCGACATCGCCGACGTGGCGATCTTCGCCGACGACGACGAGACCTACGACCTCATCGTGCGCGAGGTCACGGCCGAGCGAGTCAAGCAGCACTTCGGCGCGATGGTCCGAGGAGCAGTCGAGCGCTACGAGGCGCGCAACGTGCTGGCGCTGAACTTCGTGCTCCGCGACGCGCTCGGCGGCGGCGGCCCCCGCTCGCTGCGCTCCGACAGTCTCGGCAAGACGCTGGGCGGCGCGCTCGTGCGCCTCGAGATCAACGTGCCCGACGCGTTCGCTGATCGCCACCGCCCCCGCCCAGACGTCACCTGGGCCGACGAGATCCTGGACCCTCTGCCAAAACGCTGATTCCTGGCTACGCTCGTTTGCGGCGGACCGATTCGGGGACGAGTCGTCGGGGAGGCCCGGGTGGCCGCTGCCGAGAACGCAGCGCGGTAACGCGAGGCACTTGGCGCCGCCGTCTGTGTGGCCTCCCCGGCGTTGTCTCAGGCCGCGGCGACGGCGGCTTCGCCGACCGGCGCCGCAGGAGCCGGAGCTCGCGACGGCGACCGGTCAAGCACTCTCGGCGACCGCTTCGTCCGCCGGCGCGTCGGCGCTCTCCGGGATGCCGTCGACGTAGACCACGCGCTTCGTGCGTACGGCCGGGACCGTCGCGCCCGGCACGATCAAGCCCACGAGGTTCAGCGGATCCGTCGCGTTCACGACGACCCGCTCGCTCGTCCGCGGCGCCTTCCGGACCCGGGCCAGCTCGTCGGCGGCATGTGGGAGCGCGTACTGCTCACCGCTGAACCCGCTCACGAAGCGCCCGCCGCGCACGAGGCCGCGGTCCTCGAGACGGCGCAGTGCCCACTGGATGTCGCGCCACGGCATTCGGAGGGAGTCGTGGACCGCCAAGTCCCGGAACACGACACCCCAGCGGTTGATGAGCTGCTCGGCGACGGCCTCGGCGAGCTCGTCGCGGTCGACGTCGTCGCTGCCGCCGGGCACGACGGACCACCGCCCCGGCGACGTGCTCCCCCGGGCGCCGCGCCGAAGCCGCGACATGCGCCGGCCTTCGGGCGCGTTGCGCATGCCGCTGATGCGAGCCCGGATGGCGCCGAAGCCGTCGCACATGACGAGCCCGCGCGCCACGCCGTCCCAGAGGCCGCGCTCGACGTCGTCGGGGAGGCGGCGGGTGGAGTCGACGAGGTCGGTGGCGAAGCAGGCGCCGCTGTCCCGCAGGACCTGCACGATCTCGGCCGTCGCGCCGACCGAGGGCTCGGCGAGCTCGGTGCCGAGGCGCACGGCGTCGAGGAGCCAGGCGAGGTCGGCTCGGAACACGACCGCGATCGGCGTGGCCTTCGACGGCGCGCCCGCGGGCGCGTCGGCGTCGCGCGCGCCGGGTGTGAGCCGGAGCCAGGCGACGTCGCCGTCGTGGCACAGCCGATCGAGCCACGCAGGCTCGTAGTGCCGGAGCCGGCGCGCGAGAAGGTCTGGCTCCCAGGTGACCGCGGCGGCTTCGAAGCCCTGCAACTGCTCGACGATCGACACGAGCCCGGCCTCGCCGGTGAGCTGCGTATCCGGCGTGACGTGCTGCCAGCGCAGCAGGAACCGCATGAAGTCCTGGGCGGTGACGGGCTCGACGCGCTCGCGCCGTGACCGCCGCGAATACGAGTGCATGCGAGCAAGCAGCCGGCGCGCTACCCACTCGGCGCCGTCCGTGTCGGGCCGGTAGGTGCCCTGCATCGCGAAGCCCTCGTGCTGGAGCGCCGCCAGCCCGGACGCGACCGATCCGGCTGCGAGGGTCGTCGTCGCCGCGAGGGCCTCTGCCGACGTGATGCCGGAGATCTCGAGGTGGCCGCGGATCACGCGGGACGTCGCGACGTCGTCGCCCGCGAGGGCGGCGGCGGCGGCGTCAGGAGCTTCCGTCGTGCACCAGAGCTCCACGCCGTCGTGGTCGAGCACACCGGCGCGCCCGCGAGAGGCGAGCTCGTCGAACTGCGGCCGCCAGTCGTCGCGCGACTGGACGAGCACGAGCGACGACAGCAGATCGTGCAGGTCGTCGGCGGTGGTGGGCTCGGGCGCGATCTCCGAGTGCACCTGCTCGATGGCGTCGGGATCGAGCGATCCGATCGCAGAGAGGTCGACGGTGAGCCCGCGCCGCAGCGTCACCGCGTTGGTACGGCGGTTCTGGAACTCTTCGTCGTCGAGGAACGCGTAGGGCCGGGCGTTGATGATCTCGTGCGACAGCGCCGACGCCTCCGTCGTGTCGACGCAGTGCACGGCGACGTCGCCGCCTTCGATGCCCTCGAGCACCCGGCGCAGGCCGTCGACGTCGAGCGCTTCGTGCAGCGTGTCGCCGATCGTCTCGCGCACGAGCACGTGGTCGGGGATCTCGATCGGGCCCGTCTGGTTGTCCTGACACGCGGCCGCCTGCGGGAACACCGCCGCCAGCAGGTCGTCGGACTCCATGCGCTGGATCGGCGGCGGGTTGCGCCGGCCGTTTCGGAAGCGCAGGACCATGAGCGCCCGGTTGAGGTTCCAACGCCATCGGGCCTGGAACATCGGCGAGTCGAGGATGGCGTGCTCCAGGGTCTCCTCGACCGTGGCGCTCCGGACGTAGCGGGGCACTTCGTCGAGCGGGAAGCTGTGCGTGAGCCCGAGCGAGAGCACGATCGCGTCGTCGGTGGCGGCCGCCTGGAGCTCGAAGTCGAACGTCCGGCAGAACTTCTTGCGCAGCGCGAGGCCGAGGGCGCGGTTGATGCGCCCGCCGTACGGCGAGTGCACGACCAGCTGCATCCCCCCGGTGTCGTCGAAGAACCGCTCGAGCACGAGCTGGTGCTGGGTCGGCATGGCGCCGAGGGCGGCCCGGCCGGCGGCGAGATAGTCGACGATCATCACGGCCGCCTCGCGCGGTATCCCGGCGGCGTCGATCAGCCACCGGCGCGCGTCGTCGGGGTTCCCCTCGACGAGGGACTCGTCGACGCGGCTGCGCAGCTCCGAGACCTCGGCCGACAGCTCCACCGTGCGCGCCGGCGCCTCCCCCAGCCAGAACGGGATCGTGGGTAGGGCGCCGGCGGCGTCGCGCACGCGCACGACGCCGGGCTCGATCCGGCGGATCTGCCACGAGTGCGTGCCGAGCAGGAAGATGTCGCCCGCCATGGACTCGACGGCCCAGTCCTCGTTGACGGTGCCGACGAACGTGTCGTCGGGCTCGGCCACGACGCGGTAGTCACCGGTCTCGGGGATCGCGCCACCCGACGTCGCGGCCGCGATGCGCGCGCCCTTGCGCCCCCGCAGCTCTCCATTTACGGCGTCGTGGTGCACGTACGCGCCCCGCCGCCCCCGCCCGGTCTCGATGCCGCCGGAGACGAGCTCGACGACCTCGTCGAACTCGTCGCGGGAGAGCTCGGCGTACGGCGCCGCCCGGCGCACGAGCTCGTACAGCTCGTCGGTGCTCCATTCCTCCGCCGCCACCTCGGCGATGATCTGCTGGGCGGCGATGTCGAGCGGCTGGTGCGGGAACTGGATGGCGTCGAGCCGGCCGGCGCGCACGGCCATCAGCAGCGCCGTGCACTCGACGAGCTCGTCGCGTGTCAGCGGATACAACCGCCCTTTGGGCGTGCCGGTGCGCGTGTGGTTCGAGCGGCCGACGCGCTGCAGGAACGTCGCGATGCTGCGCGGCGAGCCGATCTGGCAGACGAGCTCGACGGGGCCGATGTCGATGCCGAGCTCGAGCGACGCGGTGGCGACCAGCGCCTTGAGCGCACCGGCGCGCAGCCGGGTTTCGACCCGCCAGCGGCGCTCCTTGGAGAGGCTGCCGTGGTGCGCGGCCACGACGTCGTCGCCCAGGCGCTCGCCGAGCTGGTGCGCGAGCCGCTCCGCCATCCGCCGGGTGTTGACGAACACCAGGGTGGTCTGATGGTGCGTGACGTGCTCGGCGATGCGGTTGATGACGTCGGACATCTGCTCTGCCGACGCGACCGCTTCGAGCTCGCCTTCGGGCAGCTCGATGGTGACATCGAGCGCGCGCTGATGACCGACGTCGACGATCTCCGGCAGCGGACGCTCGCCGACGAGCAGCCGCCCGACCCGTTCGATCGGCCGCTGCGTCGCCGAGAGGCCGACGCGCGCCGGCCGCTTGTCGCACAGCGCCTCGAGCCGCTCGAGCGTGAGCGCGAGGTGCGAGCCGCGCTTGTCACGGGCGACGGCGTGGATCTCGTCGACGATGACGGTCTCGGTGGTGCGCAACGCCTCGCGGCCGCGCGCGCTCGTCACGAGGAGATAGAGCGATTCAGGCGTGGTGACGACGAAGCTGGGCGGACGGCGCACCATCGCCGATCGCTGCGAGCTGGTCGTGTCGCCGGTGCGCACCGAGACGCGGATCTCGGGCGCGTCGAGGCCGAGCTCGGCGGCGACATCCGCGATCTCGGCGAGCGGCCGCTCGAGGTTCTCGCCGATGTCGACGGCGAGCGCCTTCAGCGGCGAGACGTACACGACGCGCGTGCCGATCGACACGTCGACGCCGCGGTCGTGCTCGCGGTAGAGCCGGTCGATCGCGACCAGGAAGGCGGCGAGGGTCTTGCCCGAGCCGGTCGGCGCCGCGATCAGGGTGTCGGCGCCGGTGGCGATGTGCGGCCAGCCCTGGGCCTGCGCCTCGGTGGGCCCGTCGGGGAAGCGGCGCCGGAACCACTCGGCCACGGCCGGGTGGAAGCCGTCCACCGCGCCGTGGCCGGCCTGGCCGATCGGGGGCGCGAGCTCGGGCGCGGTCAGCTGGGTCACCTCGCTCATTGTGCCGCGAGGGTATGACGGCTACCTCGAGCGTTGGGTCGGAAACCTCGCGCCGAGGGCCGGTTTCCGACCCATCGAGGGCGGTCGCGTGCCGGCGGGGGCGGTGGCCTGCCGGCGGGGGCGGTTACAACGTGGCGAAGGCCGAGGCGGCGGCGGCGAGGTCGTCAGCGAGGGCCAAGTCGCCCTCGACCTCCCGGGGCAGGGCGTCGGGCGCCATCCGCTCCGAGACGCACCGGCACCAGTCGACGACGTCGGCGGTGAACACGAGATCGGGGGTCTCGCCCGTCTCGCCGAACCCGAGAGGGATCAGCCAGTGGCCGCCGCCGTCCCCGGTGAGCACGATCCGCGCCGTCTTGCCCGGATGGGCGCGCCCGGCGATCTCGAGGGCGGCGGGCAATGTCGTGATCGACAGGTCCGCCATGCGCGCCACCACCTCGGCGGCCGGCGGCTCCTCGGGCCGTCCGAGCGCGCGGCGGATGTCGTCGGCATGGGTCCACGTCTCGAACGCCCGAGTCACGAGCAGCGAATCGCGCGAGAACGTGAGGCCGAACAGGGGCACGTCGCCGGCGGCAGACTCGGCCAGCGCCCACTGCCGGACGGCGTCGACCGAGGCCCGCCAGAGAGCGCGTGCGTCACCTAGCGGCCGGTCGCGGAACCGTTCGACGAGCTGTGCGGTACGGCGCTCGATGTCCGTCTCGGTCACGTCGGGCGCAGTGGGGAGCCCGATGGTCGAGGCCACCGCGCTCTCCATCGCCGCCAGGTGGATGACGAGCTCGCGCACCGTGAGCCCGTTGAAGGTGGGTCGATCGAGGGCGCGGTCGTCCATGGTTTCGAGGATCGCGTCGAACCGGCCCGTCTCACTCAGGTAGGCGCCGAGAAAAGGGTCGTCGTCGTTGCCAACCGACCGACGCGACCTCGCGGCTTCCAGCACGGTGTCGTGCAGCTCCGGCGGAGGCGTGAGCGCCTCCGTGGCGCCGATCCACGCGGCGGCGTTCCGGAGCCGCGCGACCTCGTGGGCGGCGTGCGGCGCCCGTTCGAGGTACTCCTCGACGGCGACGGCTTCGCCGGCGTCCACCGCGTCGAGCGCGTACGCACCGAGCAGCTCGTCGAGCATCGTGTCGTCGGTGCTCATCGGCTTCTACTCGCTCCTCGCGACGGTTTCGGTCTCGAGCACATCGGCGATGCGCCGAAGCCCCAAGCGCAGGCGCGACTTCGCCGTCCCCTCGGGGATGCCGAGCACCTCGGCCACCTTCCGGTAGGTCTTGCCCCCGAAGTACGCGAGCTGGATGGCGCGCCGCTGGTCGTCGGGAAGCGTGTCCAGCGCCGAGCGGACCCGCTCGGCGGTAACGAGCGCCAACGCCATCTCCTCGACGTCGGGGGTCGACACGGGCCGGGCGGCGTCTTTGATCGCCCGGCGGCGGCGCGCCTCCTCGCGGCGGACGTGATCGACGGCGCGACGGTGGGCGAGGGTTCCGAGCCACGTGCGCAGCGAACCCCGGTCGGGATCGAACGCGGCGGGTCGCTCCCAGACGGTGACGAACACGTCCTGGGAGACATCCTCGGCGGCACGGGCGTCGCCGATGACCCGCAACGCGAGCCCGTAGACGAACGATGAGAACTGGTCATAGATCTCGTTGAGCGCGCCTTCCTCGCCCGCGATTAGCCGGTCCCGCGTGGTGCGCTCCCACTGACTCGGACGGACGTCCCTGCCCGCCTGCCGTCCGACGTGCTCGGTCACGCTCCTGCCCCCCACGTTCCGTACTTCGTCACTGCCCGTTCACGCGGATCACCGCGATTCGGGCACCGCGAGCACCTCGATCGCCCGCATCATCCACCGCCCGGCGGCGAGACGAACAGGTCTTAGGCTCCGCACGCGCGGCCAGGAGGATAGCTGTGGCAGACCGGTACGACCTCGTCATCGTCGGGATGGGCTCGGGCGGCATGGTGGCGGCCGAGTTCGCCGCCACGCTCGACCTCAAGGTCGCCGTCGCCGAGCGCGGCCGGGTCGGCGGTGACTGTCTCTGGACCGGCTGCGTCCCGAGCAAGGCGCTCCTCGCGGCGGGCAAGGTCGCCCACCACATGCGCACCGCCGACGAGTTCGGCATCGAGCCGGTCGAGCCCACGGTCGACCGGGGCGGCGTGTGGAAGCACATCCGCGCCGTGCAGCAGGAGATCGCGTCGACCGACGACAACCCCGAGCGCTTCGAGAAGATGGGCGTCGACGTCGTGTACGGCGCCGCCGAGCTCACGGGGAAGAACACGGTGCAGGTCGGCGACCGGACCCTCGAGACCCGCTACGTGCTGCTGTGCACCGGCAGCCGTCCGGCCGTCCCGCCCGTCGAAGGTCTCGCGGAGGCCGGCTTCATCACCAGCGAGAGCCTCTTCGAGCTCGAGGACCCTCCGGCGAGCTTCGTGAACATCGGCGGCGGTCCGATCGCGGTCGAGATGGTGCAGGGCTTCACCCGGCTGGGCATTCCCGTGACGCTGCTCCAGAAGGGCCCGCGCATCCTGCCCAAGGACGAGCCCGCCCTCGTCGACCGGCTCGTCGACAAGCTGCGCACCGAGGGGATCGACCTGCGCTTCAACGTCGAGACCGAGAAGGTCACCGTCGAGGACGGCAAGAAGGTCGTCCACGGCACCGAGAACGGCAAGCCGGCAACGTGGTCGGCCGACGAGCTGCTCGTCGCGGTCGGGCGCAGGCCCAACAAGGAAGGCCTCGGCATCGAAGAGCTCGGGATCGAGTGCACGCCCAAGGCGATCGTCGTCGACAACCGCGGGCGCACGAGCGTCGACACGATCTATGCGTGCGGCGACGTGGCCGGGCGCTACCTGTTCACGCACTCCGCCGCCTACGAGGGCGTGCGGGCCGTGCGCGACATGTTCTTCCCGGGCAAGGGCAAGGTCGTCGCGGCCGTGCCGTGGTGCACGTTCACCGACCCGGAGCTCGCTCACACCGGCCTGACCGAGGCCGAGGCGCGCGAGCAGCACGGCGACAACATCGAGGTGTGGCACCAGGACCTCGAGCACAACGACCGCGCCCGCGCCGACGGCGCGGCCGAGGGTGCGATCGTGGTCATCACCGACAAGAAGAAGATCGTCGGCGCGCACATCCTCGCTCCTGCGGCCGGGGAGATGATCCACGAGTTCGCCCTCGCGATCGAGGAGGGCGTGAAGCTCAACGAGCTGTCGCAGTTCATGCACGTCTACCCGACCTATGGCACGTCGGTCGGGCAGCTCGCCGGCGACGCCGCGTTCGAGAAGGCCGAGAAGCTGCGCTGGCTCGTCAAGCGCAAGTGAGGACCTGACCGGCAGCTACCGCCGAACGGACGAACGGGCGGATCCGTTCGAACGGGCCCGATTCGACGGGGGCTCCCAGCTTCGTCACACCTGGCTCCCAGGTTGGGTGCGCACACTCCGCGCCCGATGAGCCGTGCCGTGCAGCCGGAACCGGCGGCGCCCGCCACCCCTTCCGCAGCCGGTCCCGAGAAGACGCGCACGGCCGGTTCGGCACCGCCGGCCGTGGACGCCCGATCCGGGACCGCCTGGTCGCGGTGGGTGCACAAGCCGTACGTGGTCCTGCCCGCCCTCCTCGTGCTGGCCGTCGTCGTCGGCCTGGGGATGGGCGCCCTCGGAGGGGCCGCGACTTCGACGACGTCGTCGACGGCGCAGGTCGCGACCGTGACCCGGGGACCGATGACCCAGACGGTCAGCGCCCAGGGGACGGTCGCAGCCGCGCAATCCGACAACCTGAGCTTCGGTTCGTCGGGGACGGTGACGTCCGTCGACGTGAAGGCCGGCGACGCGGTGCACGCCGGTCAGGTCCTGGCGACGATCGATTCCGCGCAGCTCCAGGCGAACCTCGCCTCGGCGCAGGCCGCCGTGGCCAAGGCCGACGCGCAACTGTCGGACGACCAGTCGTCGGGAGTGTCAGCCGACCGGCTGGCGGTGGACGAGGCGAGCGTCGCCTCCGCCAACGATCAACTGACGAATGCACAGACGGGGTTGAACGGCGCGTCGCTCGTCGCCACGCTCGACGGCGTGGTGTCGCAGGTCAACGTCACCGCAGGTGAGCAGCTCGCCGGGAGCGGCACCGGCGGCACCTCGACGACGGGATCGGCCACCGGCTCGGGGAACTCGTCGGCGTCGACCGCCTCGAACGCCAGCGGGTCAGGCGGGACGGGCAGCGGCTTCGGCGGACGGAATGGCGGGAGCGGGGGCAACGGCGGCGGGAGCTCGTCGTCCTCGTCGGGTTCCTCCTCGAGCTCGTCCTCCTCCAGCTCGTCCTCTTCGTCCAGCCCCAACGTGCAGGTCGTCAGCAAGAACAGCTACGTCGTGCAACTTCCGGTCGCGAGCGCGGACGTCAGCTCCGTGAAGGTCGGACAGACGGCGACGCTCACCGTGACCGCCAGCACCTCCACGGCCGGGTTCGGAGGTCGGTTCCCCGGCTTCTTCGGCGGCGGCGGAGCCGGAGGCGGAGCGGGCACCGGTGGCGGCGGTCAGCGTGGCGGCGGCCAGGGCGGCAACGGCCAGTTCGGCAACAGCCAGGGAGGCGCCGGCCAGCGGGGCAACGGCCAGGCGGCCGCGGGGACGGCGAGCGCCACGGGCACCGTGACCGACGTCGCGCAGGTCGCCACCGCCAGCACCGGTGTCGCCCAGTACCCGGTGACGGTGGCCTTCACGGCCGGCTCCAACCAGATCTTCGTCGGCTCGACCGTCACGGGCGCGATCGGTACCAACACGCGCAACGACGTGTTGCAGGTCCCCGCGCGCGCCGTCACCACGACGAACGGAACGCCGACGGTGACGGTGCGCCACAACGGTCAGAACGAGGCCCGCACGGTGAAGACGGGCTTGACGGCCAACGGGATGGTCGAGATCACCTCCGGCCTCACGGAGGGCGAGCAGGTCGTCGTCCCGCTCCCGACCGGGCTCCGCGGGCTCGGGGCGGGATCGGCGCCGAGCGGTCAGAACACCATCACCCGCGGCGGCGCCGGCGGGCCGTGAGCCCCGAAGCGGAGGCCGCCACCACCCTGACCGCGGTGCCGACCGCGGCCGCCGAGCCGGACGAGCCCCGCGCCGCGCCGCCGGTGATCGAGCTCGTCGACGTGGGGAAGGTGTACAAGACGGGCGAGCTCGAAGTCGTGGCGCTGCAGGCCGTCTCGTTGCGGATCGACGAGAACGAGCTGCTCGCGATCACGGGGCCGTCGGGATCCGGCAAGTCGACGCTGATGCACATCATCGGCTGTCTCGACGTGCCCACGAGCGGCGTCTACCGGCTGGCCGGTCACGACGTGCAGTCGCTGGACGAGGCCGTCCTGGCGGGCGTCCGCAACCTGGCGATCGGGTTCGTGTTCCAGCAGTTCAACCTCCTGCCTTACCTGTCGGCGTGGCGGAACATCGAGCTGCCGCTCGTGTACAGCGGCATCCCGCCCGACGAACGGCGTGCCCGGGCGCTGGCCGCGTTGGAGAGGGTCGGCCTCTCCGACCGGGCCGACCATCGTCCCGGGGAGCTCTCGGGTGGGCAGCAGCAACGGGTGGCGATCGCGCGCGCCGTGGTGACCGAGCCGGCGCTCGTCCTCGCGGACGAGCCGACCGGCAACCTCGACTCCAACTCCTCGGCCGACGTGCTCCGGCTACTCGCCGAGCTCAACGGCGAGGGACGCACGATCGTCATCATCACGCACGAGCGCGACATCGCCGCTCTCGCCCGGCGCATCGTGACGATGCGCGACGGGGAGATCGAGGCCGCGAATGAACCGGGAGCGCGACCGGCGCGCGATCTCACGATGACGGAGCCGACACCGTGACCTGGCGGGACACGATCCGCACCGCGACCGAGGCCGTCCGCACCCATCGCCTGCGTTCGGCGCTGACGATGCTCGGCATCCTGATCGGGATCACGGCCGTCGTGTTGACGGTCGGGCTCGGCGCGGGCGCAAAGGCCAAGGTCCAGGACCAGATCAACGAGCTCGGTACGAACGTGCTCGTCGTCTCGCCGGGGAGCTCGACCAGCACTTCGGGCACGCGCGGTGGATTCGGCTCGGCGTCGACGTTGACGCGCCAGGACGCGGCCGCCCTGAGCTCTCCTGTGACGGCACCCGACGTGCAGACCGCCGCGCCTGCTTCCACGACATCGGCGGCATTGCGCGCCGGATCGACGAACTGGACCACGACGCTCACCGGCACGACTCCGGCTTGGAGCGAGGTGCGCTCCCGCGGGGTCTCGACCGGACGCTTCATCACGGCGGACGACGAGGCGAACGCGGCCCCCGTCGTCGTGCTCGGCCCCGACACCGTCACCCAGCTCTTCGGGGGCAACCCGAACGCCGTCGGACAGACCGTCAGCTACAACGGCGTCTCGCTCCAGGTCGTGGGCGTGCTCGACAGCCTCAGCTCGTCCGAGAACGCATCCAACAACGACCTGGCCGTCGTGCCGCTCAGCGCGTACCAGCAACGGCTCGTCGGCGGGGCGAACCGCAACTCGGTCAGCTCGATCTACGTCAAGGCGCGTTCGTCCGGCCGGCTCTCGGCTGCTTACCAGGAGGCGAACGCACTCCTCCTCAACACGCACCGCGTGACGAACCCGCGGAACGCGGACTTCTCCATCGCGACGCAGCAGTCCATCCTGCAGGCTGCGACCTCGGTCGACAACACACTGACCGTGATGCTCGCGGGCATCGCGGTGATCGCACTGCTCGTCGGCGGGATCGGCGTGATGAACATCATGCTCGTGTCCGTCGCCGAGCGGACGCGTGAGATCGGCGTTCGCAAGGCGGTCGGCGCGCGGCCGGGCGTGATCCGCCGGCAGTTCCTCGTCGAGGCGTCGGTGCTCGGCCTGGCGGGTGGCGCGCTCGGCCTGCTGGCGGGACTGCTCGGAGCGGTCGTCATCCCGCTCTTCTCGGACTCGAGGGTGGACTTGTCCCTCATCGCGATGGTCGGATCGCTCGCAGTCGCGATCGCGGTCGGCATCGCCTTCGGGGTGTACCCGGCATCGCGTGCAGCGCGTCTCGCCCCCATCGACGCGCTCAGGAGCGAATGATGGCCGCCGACGCGCGCCTCTCCTCGGGTGACCGGCTCGCAGCACTCTTTCCCGAACCGGACGTGGCGGCGCGCCCGCCGTGGTTGCGGTGGCGCCGGGTCGTCGCCGTCGCCGCGGTCGTGGTCGTGGTGACGACCGTGCTCGCGGCGCGGGCCTTCGGATCGTCGGGTTCCGACTACCAGACGGCGATCGTCGGGCGCCGGGCAGTCGACGCCGCGCTCACGGGCACCGCGACCATCCAGCCGGTGTCGCAGGCGAGCGTCGCCTTCCCGATCAGCGGCACCGTGGCGGCAGTGAACGTCAACGTTGGCAACACGGTCAGCGTCGGCCAGCCCCTCGCTTCGCTCGACCCGGCGTCGCTCCTCGCCGACCTCGACAGCAAGCGGCAATCGCTCACGGAAGCTCAGCTCACGCTGGACAATGCGCTCTCGGGCCAGTCGGCGTCGAGCGGCGCGGGTGCCGGCAGCGTGGGGTCCACGGGCTCGTCGAGTGGGACGAACGCGTCGCTGCGTGCGTTCCGGTCCGGGTCGACGCCGACGGCTCGCCTGGTGGCGTTCCACTCCTCGTCGACGGATCCCGAGATCGCCGGCGCGCAGCTGGCGGTCATCGCGGCCCAGCACGTCGTCGACGTCGCCATCGCGAACGCGGAGAACGCGTTGCACAGCGCAACCAATGTGTGTGCGCCGATCGGGAACGACCCGAGCACACCGCCGACTCCGCAGCAAGTGTCGGCCTGTCAGCAGGCCCTCTCGGCGGTGCAGAACGCCCAGGGCGTCGTGCAGGAGAAGCAGAACGCCCTCGTCGACGCGTCGAACAAGCTCGACACGCTGCTGCAACAGCGCGCCGACCAGACTCCTCCCCCGACTACGACCCTGCCGGCGACCTCCGCGTCGCCGGCGACGACCGCGCCGCCGGCGACGACCGCGCCGCCCGTGGCGGCCGGCAACACCGGAGGCGAGAGCGCGCCCGGGCCGGCGCGCACCGGTCCGTCCGGAGGTGGCGCCCAGTCCCGTACCGGGTCCGGGGGCGGCGGGACAGGCGGCCGGAGCGGTGGCGGCTCGTCACCTTCGGCGGCCGACCTGGCGGCCGATCAGCAGTCGGTCGACGCGGCCGCGGCGGACGTCGCCATGGCGGAGCAGGCGATGAACCAGGCGACGATCGGCAGTCCCATCGACGGCACCGTGGTGGCGGTGAACCTGAACGTCGGCGACACCGTGAGCGCGGCTTCGTCGACCGCGAACGTCGTCGTGCAGGGCGCCGGCGGCTACGAGGTGGCGACGACGGTCAGCGTGGACCGGGTCGGTCAGGTGAGGGTCGGCCAGCCCGCGACGCTCGTGCCCGACGGCGGCCGCAAGGCGCTCACCGGGAAGGTCGCCTACATCTCGGTCGTCCCGACGACGAGCAGCACCACGAGCGATGCCACGCCCACGTACCTCGTAATCGTCGGGCTGAACCAGAACGATTCGAACCTCGAGAACGGCTCCACCGGCACCGTCTCGATCACCACCGGGAGCGCCACGGCTGCGCTCGCGGTGCCGACCTCGGCGGTGACCGCCTTCGGGAACCGCCACACGGTTCAGGTGCTCAAGAGGGGCGGCCCGCGCCGGGTCGCGGTGACGGTCGGCGCCGTCGGCAACACCTGGACCGAGATCAAGGGCGGCCTGAGCGCAGGCCAGGAGGTCGTGCTCGCGAACGTCTCCGAGCCGCTGCCCTCCTCGGCCGCCCAGAGCGCGACCCAGAACGGCGCCGACGGCTTTCCGAACCGGTTCCGGTTCGGCGGCGCCGGCTTCCCCTCCGACCGCCGGGTGGGCGGATGAGCGAGGCATGCAGACACCACCCCGCGAACAGATGAGGAGCAGAGCA
>DASYFC010000156.1:0-2382 GCA_036498645.1 Acidimicrobiia bacterium
CTGGTCGCCGAGCGCCAGCAGGAGCGTGTCGAGAAGTACATCGCCGTGGGTCAGGAAGAGGGCGCCAAGGTCACGGTGGGCGGCAACGGCCGTCCGTCCGGCCTCGAGAAGGGCTGGTACGTGAAGCCCACGGTGTTCTCCGGCGTCGACAACTCGATGCGGATCGCCCGCGAGGAGATCTTCGGTCCCGTGCTCGCGGTCATCCCCTACGACGACACCGACGACGCGGTGCGCATTGCCAACGACAGCGAGTACGGCTTGGCCGGCTCGGTGTGGACCGGCGACATCGACCAGGGCCTCGACATCGCTCGGCGCGTCCGCACCGGCACGTACGGCGTGAACCAGTACACGATGGACTTCATCGCCCCGTTCGGCGGCTACAAGGGGTCGGGCCTCGGGCGCGAGTTCGGCGTCGAGGGCCTGTCCCATTACGTCGAGCTGAAGTCGATCGTCCCGCCCGCGGGTGCCTGAGGGCGACGCCCCGGAGGATCCCACCGCCGCGTTCCGGGACCGGGCGCGGGCGTTCCTCGAGGCGCACGCGCGCCCTCGGCGTTCCGGCGAGGACGACTTCGCGCGCTTCCGGTTCCTCGGGGACCCGAGCCCCGAGGCCGACGCCGAGCACGTGCGCCACTGCAAGGAGTGGCAGCGCACGCTGTTCGACTGCGGCTGGGCCGGGATCGCGTGGCCGGAGGAGTACGGCGGGCGCGGCGGCACACCAGCCGAGGCTCGCATCTTCGCTCGGGAGCAGGCGCGCTTCGACGTCGACGCGGGCGCGTTCGCAGTCGGCATCGGGATGGTCGGGCCGACGCTGATCGCGCACGGCACCGAAGCACAAAAGCAGCGGTACCTACCGGCGCTGCTGCGGGGCGACGAGGTGTGGTGCCAGCTGTTCAGTGAGCCGGGCGCGGGGTCGGACCTCGCCGGGCTCCGGACCCGCGCCGTGCGCGACGGCGACGAGTGGGTCGTCGACGGACAGAAGGTCTGGAGCTCGGGCGCGCATCACAGTGAGCTCGGCATCTTGTTGGCCCGCACCGATCCGAACGCCCCGAAGCATCAGGGCATCACGTACTTCGTGCTCGACATGCGTTCGCCCGGGATCGAGGTGCGGCCACTGCGCCAGATCAACGGCGTCGCCCACTTCAACGAGGTGTTCCTGACCGAAGTGCGGATCCCGCACGAGAACGTGGTCGGCGAGGTGAACGGTGGCTGGGGTGTCGCCCAGACGACACTGGGCGCGGAGCGTGTGCTGATCGGGAGCGGCGGCGCCGTCGGGTTCCGCGATCTGGCACGCCTGGCGAGTGAGCAGGAGCGGACCGGGGACCCGGTCCTGCGTCAGCGGTTGGCCGACGCATATATCCGCTTCGAGATCGTGAAGTACCTGGGGCGGCGGGCGCAGGCGGCGCGGCGCAATGGCGCTGCGGTGGGCGCCGAGGCGTCGGTCCTGAAGCTCGCCGTGTCCCAGAATGTGGCGTTGAACGGCGACCTGGCTCTTGCGCTCGAGGGCGCCACCGCAATGCTGCTGCACGAGGACGCGCCGTACGGCGGCTTCTGGCAGCAGCAGTTCCTGAACCAGTGGGGTACCCGCATCGGCGGCGGCACGGAGCAGGTGCAACGCAACGTGATCGGCGAGCGCGTGCTCGGGCTTCCACCGGAGCCTCGCCCCGACAAGCGAGTCCCGTTCCGCGAGCTCGTCGGGAGCTGACGTATGGCGGCGGGGGCCGTTCCGAGCTTCGCGGACTTGCTCGTCGCGAGGGCCGAGGACGATCACACTGCGATCCTCTTCGAGGACGTGGCGATCTCGTACCGGGCGTTCATCGCCGAAGCGGCCGCGCGGGCGACGCTGTTGCGTGAAGCACGCCGGGAAGGACCGTTCCACGTCGGCGTGCTGCTAGAGAACGTGCCCGAGTACCTGTACTGGATCGGCGGGGCCGCGCTGGCGGGCGCGGCCGTCGTCGGAATCAATCCGACTCGCCGGGGCGGAGAGCTCGCGCACGACGTGCGCCACACCGACTGCCAGCTGGTCGTGACCGACGAGGCCGGCGCCGGGATGCTGGCGGGGCTCGATCTCGGCATGCCGCCGGACGCGATGCTCACCGTCGGGACCGGCGCGTACGACGCACACTTGCGCCAGTACGTGGGCGCGCCGGTGCCGTCGACGCTGCCCGCGCCCGATACCCGGTTGCTGCTGTTGTTCACGTCGGGCTCGACGAGCGCGCCGAAGGCCGTCGTCTGCAGCTCGGGGCGCCTGGCGGGCGCGGGGCGGACGACGATCAAGATGTTCGAGGTCGACCGCGACAGCGTGCTCTACGAGTCGATGCCGCTCTTCCATGGCAACGCGCTCATGGCCAACGTCACGACGGCCGTCACCGCGGGCGCGACGAT
>DASYFC010000157.1:0-13251 GCA_036498645.1 Acidimicrobiia bacterium
CTCAGTCGGCAGAGCACTTCCATGGTAAGGAAGGGGTCTACGGTTCGAGTCCGTAAGGGGGCTCGGCGGTGTAGCTCAGTTGGCAGAGCACGCGGCTCATAATCGCGGCGTCGCGGGTTCGAGTCCCGCCACCGCTACCAAGACGATCGACACAGGAATCCACAGGAATCAAAGAGAGCGAGTAACGACGTGAGCAAGCCGAAGTTCGAGCGGACCAAGCCGCATCTCAATGTCGGGACGATGGGTCACATCGACCACGGCAAGACGACTCTGACTGCCGCCATCACCAAGGTCCTCCATGACCAGGATCCGTCGACGACGTACACGAGCTTCGACGAGATCGACAAGGCACCGGAGGAAAAGGAGCGTGGGATCACGATCAACATCGCCCACGTTGAGTACGAGACTCCGAACCGGCACTACGCGCACGTCGACATGCCGGGGCACGCCGACTACATCAAGAACATGATCACGGGCGCGGCCCAGATCGACGGCGCCATCCTCGTCGTGGCCGCCACCGACGGCCCGATGCCCCAGACGCGCGAGCACGTGCTGCTCGCCCGCCAGGTAGGCGTGCCGTCGATCGTGGTCGCCCTCAACAAGGTGGACGCCGTCGACGACGAGGAGCTCCTCGACCTCGTCGAGCTCGAGGTGCGGGAGCTGCTCACGGAGTACGAGTTCCCCGGCGACGACGTGCCGGTGGTCCGGGTGAGCGCGCTCAAGGCCCTCGACGGCGACCCCGGTGCCGTCGAGCAGGTCGTCGAGCTGATGAACGCCGTCGACACCTATGTGCCCGAGCCCGTGCGCGACCTCGACAAGCCGTACCTCATGCCGATCGAGGACGTGTTCTCGATCACCGGCCGCGGCACCGTCGTCACCGGCAAGGTCGAGCAGGGTGTGATCCACACCGGCGACGATGTCGAGATCATCGGCATCAAGGACACCACCAAGACCGTCGTCACCGGTGTCGAGATGTTCCGCAAGCTCCTCGACGAGGGGCGGGCGGGCGACAACATCGGCGTGCTGTTGCGCGGTACCAAGAAGGAGGACGTCGAGCGGGGTCAGGTGCTGGCCAAGCCGGGCAGCATCACGCCCCACACGAACTTCGTGGCCCAGGTGTACGTCCTGAACAAGGACGAAGGCGGCCGCCACACGCCCTTCTTCGCGAACTACCGCCCGCAGTTCTACTTCCGCACCACGGACATCACCGGCTCGATCGCGTTGCCGGAAGGGGTCGAGATGGTGATGCCGGGCGACAACACCGAGATGACCGTCGAGCTCATCGCCCCGATCGCGATGGAGGAAGGCCTCCGCTTCGCGATCCGCGAGGGCGGTCGCACGGTCGGCGCCGGCCGCGTCACCAAGATCATCAAGTAGGGGAGCCCAGTGGCGAGCGACAAGCGGGTGAAGGTGACGCTGGCGTGCGAGGTGTGCAAACGGCGGAACTACATCACGATGAAGAACCGGACCAACGATCGGGACCGCATCGAGATGAGGAAGTACTGCCGCTGGGACCGCCGCCACACGCTCCACAAAGAGACCCGGTAGCCGGTGGCCCGTAACCCGACGCATGCGTCGGAGGTCTGAATGGCTACGGACCCAACCGCAGAGCTGAGGGCCGAGGTCGACCGTCTGGTCGCCGCTGCCCGAGAAGGTGACCGGGCGGCGTTCGACGAGCTGGTGCGGCGCACCTACGTCGATACGTACACCCTCGCGATGCGGCTCACGGCCAACGAGGAGGACGCACGCGACGTGGTCCAGGAGTCGTATCTCCGGGCTTGGAAGGGCATCAAGCGCTTCCGCGGCGACGCGCAGTTCTCCACGTGGATGTACCGCATCACCGCCAACGCGGCGGCGACCCTGGTGCAGAAGCGGCGTCGCCGGCGCGCCGAGTCCCTCGACATGGTCGAGGAACCGATCGACAC
The DNA here is from genome assembly GCA_036498645.1 of Acidimicrobiia bacterium. Taxonomy (GTDB): domain Bacteria; phylum Actinomycetota; class Acidimicrobiia; order IMCC26256; family JACDBD01; genus JALZAA01. Next base: position 1,926 of record DASYFC010000157.1, read on the forward strand.
GTCCATCGAGGGACACCCCGAAGCGGCGGCGGAGTCGGCAATCGGTCTCGAGGATCTCGCCCACGCGGTCGCGGCGCTGCCACCGAAGCTGCGGAGCGTCGTGGTCCTGAAGGACGTGTACGGCTTGTCGCACGAGGCCATTGCCGAGGACCTCGGCATCTCGGTGGCGGCGGCGAAGGTGAGGCTGCACCGGGGGCGGAAGCGCCTTCGTGACGTGGTGTTCGAAGAAGGCGGGAGGTCCGCCCATGCGGTGTGAAGACGTGGCGCGAATGCTGCCGGAGACGGTGGAGGGGACACCGGTCGACCTGGCGATGCAGACGCACATCGAGTCGTGCCTGCGGTGCCAGGCCGAGCTGGCCCGGTACCGGCGGATGCTGCGGGCGCTCCAGCAGCTGCGGACGCGCTTCCTCGAACCGTCGCCCAGCCTGCTCGCCCAGACCCTCGCCGCGCTCGAAGAGGCGGGCGAGCGTCACGCCGTCCGGTCGCTGCTCTCGGGCCGCCGGCTCGCGTACGCCGGCGCCATCGGCGGCGCCGCGCTCGCCACCGCGGGCACGGCGGCCGCGCTGATCCTGGCCCGCTCCCGCCGCCGGACCGCGGTCGCATAGCCCGACCCGGCTGACGTACTTCGGAGGGCCGCTGCTACGCTGACATCCGGGCCCCCGCGCGCCCGGAGGGCAGTAGCTCAATTTGGCAGAGCACCGGTCTCCAAAACCGGCGGTTGGGGGTTCGAGTCCCTCCTGCCCTGCTGCCACCACGAACCCAACAGCGAGATCGCCCGCACCGAGGCGGTGACGTGAACCGACAGACCAAGCGACTGATGCAACGCCAGCAGGCCGACCGGCCGCGCGCGCCCGAGCGCAAGGCCCGCCCTCAGGCTGCGCCGCAACGCGAGCGCACCGGCCCCCGCCAGTACCTCGGCGAGGTCCGGGGCGAGCTGCGGAAGGTCGCATGGCCCACCCGCCACGAGGTCGTCAACTCCACGATCATCGTGCTCATCGCGGTGATCTTCATGACGACGCTCATCTTCGGGTACGACTACCTCTCGGCGAAGCTCGTCCTGTTCCTCTTCGACTGACGATGACGACCTTTCCCCCCGAAGATCCCGGCCGCGACGACGAGACCCCGGCCGAGGAGCGCGCCGAAGACGAGCAGAGCTCCGTCGACGAGTCGATTCCCGAAACGCCGGCCGAGGATTCGCTCGCCGCGGACGAGCAGCTCGCGAACGAGACGCCCGACGACGCCGAGACCACACCCCTCGAGGACGCCCGCGCCGTCGAGGCGGAGGACGAAGCCGCCGAGGACGAGACCGACGAGCGGGCCGACCTCGCCAGCGCGTCCGAGAGCGACATCGTCGCCGAAGCCGAGGCCATCCTCTCGGTCGGTCCCGATCAGAGCCAGGAGGCCGACGCCGACGCGGCCGAGCCCATGTCGGTGCTCGAATCGCCGGGGGCGCCGGCCGAGGAGATCGTCGAGGTCACCTCCGAGCCGTCCCTCGAGGACGCCGAGCTCGTCGACGTCACCGAGGTCGAGGAGGAGGAGGCCGCGGCACCGGCCGAGCCGAGCCCGTACGACCGACCGGGCAACTGGTTCGTCGTCCACACCTACGCCGGCTACGAGAACAAGGTGAAGCAGAACCTTGCGAGTCGCGTCCGCTCGATGAACGTCGAGGACCGCATCTACGAGGTCGTCATCCCGATGGAGGACGTCATCGAGTTCAAGGGCGGCCGCAAGGTGGTCGTGCAGAAGAAGGTCTTCCCCGGGTATCTCCTCGTACGCCAGGAGCTCGACGACGACTCGTGGTACGTCGTGCGCAACACGCCGGGAGTCACGGGGTTCGTGGGGAGCGGAGCCAAGCCGACGCCGCTGTCCCGCCGCGAGGTCGAGGACATCCTGGGCGTCGGGAAGGTCGAGGGCGCCGAGGTGGCGCAGAAGAAGGCCCGTCCCCGGCTGGAGTTCGAGACCGGCGAGCAGGTGCGGGTGGTGGCCGGACCGTTCGCCGACTTCAACGGCGCGATCAGCGAGATCGACGTCGACCGCTCGAAGCTCAAGGTGCTCGTGAACATCTTCGGACGCGAGACCCCGGTCGAGCTCGAGTTCGGCCAGGTCTCGAAGCTGTAGTCGGGACGAGAGCGGAGCGCAGGGAAGTGGCGAAGAAGAGGCTGGCCGCAGTGGTCAAGATCCAGATCCCCGCGGGGCAGGCGACGCCCGCCCCGCCGGTGGGCACGGCGCTCGGGCCGCACGGGATCAACATCATGGACTTCTGCAAGGCGTACAACGCGCAGACGGAGTCGCAGCGGGGGCTGATCATCCCGGCCGAGATCTCGATCTTCGAGGACCGGTCGTTCACGTTCGTCACCAAGACCCCGCCCACGACCTTCCTGCTCAAGCAGGCGGCCGGCGTCGAGAAGGGCGCCGCCAACGCGCGCATGGAGAAGGTCGGCTCGGTGACGCGGGCGCAGGTCCGCCAGATCGCCGCGACGAAGATGCCCGACCTCAACGCCGTCGACCCCGAGGGTGCGATGCGCCAGGTCGAGGGCACCGCCCGGTCCGCCGGCATCGAAGTGAAGGAGTCGTGAGCCGCACCGGCAAGAAGTACGTCGACGCGACTCGGAAGTTCGACCGCGATCGGCTGTATCCCCCGGAAGAGGCGTTCGATCTCGTGAGGTCGCTGGCGAAGCGCAACTTCGACGAGACCGTCGAGATCACGTTCCGGCTCGGCATCGATCCCCGCAAGGCCGACCAGATGATCCGCGGCACTGTGTCGCTGCCGCATGGCACCGGGAAGGCCGTCCGGGTGGCGGTCTTCGCCACCGGCGACGCCGCCCGTGAGGCGGAGGAGGCCGGTGCCGACGTCGTGGGCGCGGACGATCTCGTGGCGCGGGTCCAGGAGGGGTTCCTCGACTTCGACGTGGCCATCGCCACGCCCGATCTGATGTCCCAGGTCGGGCGGCTCGGCCGCATCCTCGGGCCTCGGGGCGTGATGCCGAACCCGAAGACGGGGACGGTCACGACCGATGTCGGCAAGACGGTGGCCGAGTTCAAAGCGGGCAAGGTGGAGTACCGCACGGACCGGAACGGCAATGTGCACGTCCCGATCGGCAAGGTCAGCTTCGAGCGCGACGCCCTGCTCGAGAACTTCCGGGCCGTCCTCGACGAGACCCTCCGCAACAAGCCGGCGGCCGCCAAGGGCCGCTACATCAAGTCGATCGCGACGTCGTCGACGATGGGACCCGGCATCCGCATCGACCCGGCGGTGGTCGAGGCGGCGCGCACCACCGCGGCGTAGCAGTGGCGAAGGGTGGGGCCTTCACCGACCGCGACTCCAGCGAGGTGGAGGAGTTCATCGAGCGGAAGCTGCTCCATCGCGGCGTGCTCGGGAGGTTCAGCCGCGTGGACGGCGTCTCGATCCGGCCCGTCGTGAGCGGCCTCGAAGGCCTCGGACGCAAGGAGCGGAAGGCCCGGCGCCAGGAGGTCCCGGGCACATGGATCGGCCGAGCCGGGTCCATCCGCCGGTCGGTGCCCGTGCACGTCCGCCCGCCGGGGCCGCCCGGGAAGGAAGACACCGTGGCGGAACAGCTGGCGGCGGCCGGCGTCACCGGCCCCGAGGCGCGCATGTCGTTCGGGCAGTGCGTCTTCCACTTCTCCCGCGACGTCGCCGCACCCGATGTCGTGCGTTTCTCGCTCGACGCCATGCGCGCGCTCGGCGCCGAGCCCGCCGACGGCCGCTGGGAGTGGGACGCGACGGTCCAGGTCGACACGACGGGTCCGGCCGGCTCGTAGTAATCTGAAGCTACAAACACAACGCGCCCCAGACCTCCGGTCGCACAGCGGTAATGGGTCGGCACCATCTCGGCCCGCCGGACGAGGCAACACCGTTTTCGAATGACGACGGGACGTCCTCGCAGGTCTGGGCGTCCCGTTTCTCGTTGTCGAGAACCAGTCGGAAAGAGACATGCCGAAGCCGGAGAAGACCGCAGTCGTCGAGGAGATCCGCTCCAAGCTCGACGATGCCGATGCCGCGGTGCTCACGGAGTACCGGGGCCTCAGCGTGCGCGCGCTCGCCGAGCTGCGCGGCTCACTCCGGCCGGCCAACACCGAGTACAAGGTGTTCAAGAACCGCCTTGCCCGCCGGGCGGCCGAAGACGCGGGCCTCGATGATCTCCTCCCCCTGTTGGAAGGGCCGGTCGCTATCGCCTTCGTGCACGGCGACGCCGTGCCGGCGGCCAAGGCGCTGCGCGACTTCGGCCGGACCAATCCCGAGCTCGTCGTAAAGGGCGGCCTGCTCGGGCCCCGGCTGATCACCGCGGCCGAGCTGACCGCCCTCGCCGACATCCCGCCACGCGAGCAGCTGCTCGCCATGCTCGCCGGCGGTTTCCAAGCGCCGCTGACGAAGGCGGCCGGCCTGTTCCAGGCGTTCACGCGCAACTTCGCCTACGGCGTGCGCGCGCTGATCGATCAACGAGCGGATTCCGAGCCCGCCGCCTCGACCGAGGCTCCCGAGTCCTCAGAGTCTTCCGAATCTCCCGAGCAAGAGGAGTAATCACCGTGGCAACCAAGCTCAGCACCGAAGAGCTGCTGGACGTCTTCAAGAGCATGAGCGTCCTCGAGCTCAACGAGTTCCTCAAGGCGTTCGAGGAGGAGTTCGACGTCACCGCCGCCGCGCCCGTCGCGGTTGCGGCCGGCGCCGCCGTCGGCGCGCCGGCAGCGGACGCCGCCGAGGAGCAGGACGAGTTCGACGTCGTCCTCGCCGAGGCCGGCAGCGAGAAGATCAAGGTCATCAAGGAGGTCCGGACCCTCACGAGCCTCGGGCTCAAGGAGGCGAAGGAGCTCGTCGAGTCCGCGCCCAAGCCCGTCCTCGAGAAGGTGTCGAAAGAGGACGCCGACAAGGCCAAGGAGCAGCTCGAAGGCGCCGGCGCCAAGGTCGAGCTCAAGTAGCGCAGCGCGGCGGCCGCCGCCGGAACGTCGTCGCCGGGGCCCACCCGCCCACCTCCGGCGGCGTCGCTACGCTCCGCCGCCGAACCCCGCCGACGACGCCGTCGGCGTCCGCCGCTGGCCTCCGACCTGGGTCTCGGCCGGGCGGGCCGGATTGCCCGGGCGCATCGCCCGCTGCGTCGGCGGCCGCTCCCCGCCCACCCGTCGCCGCCCTCGTCCTTACGCGGCAATTGTCCGGAGCGGCTCTTGACCCCCCGGGGGGGTCGTCGTATCCTCCCGAACACAGCGCCGCCGGGGCGGCGTATTTCAGGCACGTTTGTTGCAGGAAATCGTCGACGCGCGCTAATATTTCTTTAGCCGTGTCTGCCCGTTCGTGCATTTGCTGACCAATCTGGCGCTGGTCGGCGCGCGCCTTCCCTCAGAGGAGTGACGTTGGCTCGTCTCGCGTCCCGGGAACGTCTGTCCTTCGCCAAGCTTCGGGAGGTCCTCCAGCTTCCCGATCTGATCGCCGTCCAGCGGGAATCGTTCCAGTGGTTCCTCGACGAGGGTGTCGCCGAGGTCCTGCGCGACATCTCGCCGATCGAGGACTTCACCGGCCAGCTCAAGCTCGAGCTCGCCGACCACGTCTTCGACCCGCCCAAGCACTCCGAGCAGGAGTGTCGCGAGCGCGACATGACCTACGCGCGCCCGCTCTTCGTCACCGCCCGCTTCATGAACGCCGCCACCGGCGAGATCAAGGAGCAGACGGTCTTCATGGGCGACTTCCCGATGATGACCGACCGCGGCACGTTCATCATCAACGGCACCGAGCGGATCGTCGTCTCGCAGCTCGTCCGGTCGCCGGGCGTGTACTTCGGGATCAGCCCCGACAAGACCTCGCCCGAGAAGGACCTCGTCGACGCCAAGATCATCCCCGGCCGGGGTGCCTGGCTCGAGTTCGAGGTCGACAAGAAGGACATCGTCTACGTCCGCATCGACCGCAAGCGCAAGCAGCCCGTCACCGTCCTCCTCAAGGCGCTCGGCTTCGGCGAGACGCCCGAGGAGCTGCTCAACCTCATCCTCGACGCCCAGGGCAACCCGTACGAGTCGATCCGCAACACCCTCGAGAAGGACCACACCGAGAACGCCGAGGCGGCGTTCATCGACATCTACCGGAAGCTCCGCCCCGGTGAGCCGCCCACGCCGGACTCGGCGCGCGGCCTGCTCGAGAACCTCTTCTTCAACCCGAAGCGCTACGACATGGCCAAGGTCGGCCGGCACAAGGTCTCGAAGAAGCTCGTCGACGAGTACCCGAAGCTCGGCCTCGAGCGCTTCGACCTCAAGCCGCCCAAGGACAAGGAGTTCACGCTCTCCCGGGCCGACATCCTCGCCACGGTCTCGTACCTGGTGAAGCTGCACAACAACGACCCCGACTACTACCCCGACGACATCGACCACTTCGGCAACCGCCGGGTGCGGTCTGTCGGCGAGCTGATCCAGAACCAGGTCCGCGTCGGCCTGTCGCGCATGGAGCGCGTCGTCCGCGAGCGCATGACCACCCAGGACGTCGAGGCGATCACGCCGCAGACGCTCATCAACATCCGGCCCGTCGTCGCCGCCATCAAGGAGTTCTTCGGCTCGAGCCAGCTCAGCCAGTTCATGGACCAGACGAACCCGCTCGCCGGGCTCACCCACAAGCGGCGCCTCTCCGCCCTCGGGCCCGGAGGCCTGTCGCGTGAGCGCGCCGGGTTCGAGGTCCGTGACGTGCACCCCAGCCACTACGGCCGGATGTGCCCGATCGAGACGCCGGAAGGCCCGAACATCGGCCTCATCGGCTACCTGTCGACGTACGCTCGCATCAACCGGTTCGGCTTCATCGAGACGCCGTACCGGAAGGTGCGCGACGGCGTCGCCACCGAGGAGATCGAGTACCTCGCCGCCGACGACGAGGATCGCTACGTCATCGCCCAGGCCAACGCCCGGGTCGACGAGCGGGGCCGGTTCCTCGACGAGAAGGTGCTGGTGCGGGCGCGCCGGAGCGAGGTCGCGTACGTCGACCCGGGCGAGGTCGACTACATGGACGTGTCGCCGAAGCAGATCGTCTCGGTGGCAACGAGCCTCATCCCGTTCCTCGAGCACGACGACGCCAACCGCGCGCTCATGGGCGCCAACATGCAGCGCCAGGCGGTACCGCTGCTGCGCTCCACCGCACCGTTCATCGGCACCGGCGTCGAGAGCCGCGCCGCCCGCGACGCCGGCGACCTCGTGGTCGCCGACGACAACGGCACCGTCGCCGAGGTCTCGGGCGACTCGATCGTCGTCGACTACCAGAAGAACGGCCGCACGACGCACCGGCTGTCCAAGTTCCGCCGCTCGAACCAGGGCACCTGCATCAACCAGAAGCCTTTGGTCGAGTCGGGCGACCAGGTCCGCAAGGGGAACGTCCTCGCGGACGGGCCGTCCACGCACAACGGCGAGCTCGCGCTCGGCAAGAACCTTCTCGTGGCGTTCATGCCCTGGAAGGGTCACAACTACGAGGACGCGATCGTGATCTCCGAGCGTCTCGTGCGCGACGACGTCCTGACGTCGATCCACATCGAGGAGCACGAGATCGACGCCCGCGACACGAAGCTCGGCGCCGAGGAGATCACCCGCGACATCCCGAACCTGTCCGAGGACATCCTCAAGGACCTCGACGAGCGCGGGATCATCCGCGTCGGCGCCGAGGTCGGCCCCGGCGACATCCTCGTCGGGAAGGTGACGCCGAAGGGCGAGACCGAGCTCACGCCCGAGGAGCGGCTCCTGCGGGCGATCTTCGGCGAGAAGGCCCGCGAGGTCCGCGACACGTCGCTGAAGGTGCCGCACGGCGAGACCGGCAAGGTCATCGACGTGCGCAAGTTCTCTCGCGACAACGGCGACGAGCTGCCCCCGGGCGTGAACGAGCTCGTTCGGGTCTACGTCGCGCAGCGACGCAAGATCTCGGAGGGCGACAAGCTCGCCGGGCGCCACGGCAACAAGGGCGTGATCGCCAAGATCCTGCCGATCGAGGACATGCCCTACCTCGCCGACGGCACCCCCATCGACATCATCCTCAACCCGCTCGGCGTCCCGTCCCGCATGAACGTCGGCCAGGTGCTCGAGGCCCACCTCGGGTACGCCGCCCGGCACGGCTGGGAGGGCGAGGCCGCCGCGCCGAAGAACGGACGCAAGACGAGCCCGGTCACCCAGCCCGCGCTGTGGGTGTCGAGCCCCGTCTTCGACGGCGCCCACTGGGACGAGGAGGGCGGCGCCGGCCAGAGCCCCGAGGGGACGATCGAGGACCTGTTCAAGCGGATGCACAGCGACGGCGCCGACGGGCAGCGCCTCGTCGGCCTCGACGGGAAGGCGTTCCTCTACGACGGCCGGACGGGCGAGCGGTACGACAAGGCCGTCACGGTTGGATGGATCTACATCCTGAAGCTGGCGCACCTCGTCGACGACAAGATCCACGCCCGGTCGACCGGCCCCTACTCGATGATCACCCAGCAGCCGCTGGGCGGGAAGGCGCAGTTCGGCGGGCAGCGCTTCGGCGAGATGGAGGTCTGGGCGCTCGAGGCGTACGGAGCCGCGTACGCGTTGCAGGAGATCCTGACCATCAAGTCCGACGACGTCCTCGGCCGCGTGAAGGTGTACGAGGCCATCGTCAAGGGCGAGAACATCCCCGAGCCGGGCATCCCCGAGAGCTTCAAGGTGCTCATCAAGGAGATGCAGGCCCTGTGCCTCAACGTCCGCGTCGTCAACGAGGCGGGCGAAGAGGTCGAGATCCGGGAGCTCGACGAGGACGCCTTCCGCACCACCGAGTCGCTCGGCATCGACCTGTCCCGACCCGAGCGCGGGACCGACGAAGAGGACGAGCGCCGTCGCGAGCCGGCGTTCTGACGACGACGAACAACGACGAACGAGGAAGAACGAAGGAAGAGGTAGGACGCACATGAGCCCGGTGCTCGACGTCAACGACTCCGCTCAGCTGACCATCGCGCTCGCCACCGCGGAGCAGATCCGCATGTGGTCGAACGGCGAGGTGAAGAAGCCGGAGACGATCAACTACCGCACGCTCAAGCCCGAGAAGGACGGCCTGTTCTGCGAGAAGATCTTCGGGCCGACCAAGGACTGGGAGTGCTACTGCGGCAAGTACAAGCGCGTCCGGTTCAAGGGCATCATCTGTGAGCGCTGCGGCGTCGAGGTCACGCGCTCCAAGGTCCGCCGCGAGCGGATGGGTCACATCGAGCTCGCCGCCCCCGTCACCCACATCTGGTACTTCAAGGGTGTCCCGAGCCGTCTCGGCTACCTGCTCGACATCGCGCCCAAGAGCCTCGAGAAGGTCATCTACTTCGCGGCTCGACTGATCACCTGGGTCGACGAGGAGAAGCGCCAGAAGGACCTGCCGAAGCTCGAGGCCGACATCCGCGCCGAGATCGCCGAGGTCGAGAAGGAGCTCGAGCTGCGCCTGCGCGAGCGCGACGAGCAGTACGAGAGCGAGATCCGCGAGTACGAGAAGGCGTCGGCGAGCGGCAACGCCCGCAAGGCCGACACCGAGCGGTCCCAGAAGGCCCGCGACAAGGACTTCGAGGAGCTGCGCACGCGCGCCGAGTCGGAGCGCGAGTTCCTCCAGAGCGTGTGGGACACGATCCGTGGTCTCGCCCCCAAGCAGCTCGTCGACGACGAGCACGTGTGGCGCGAGATCGTCGACCGGTACCAGGAGTACTTCGCCGGCGGCATGGGCGCCGAGGCCGTCGAGGACCTCATCGACCGCCTCGACCTCGACCTCGAGGAGGTCAGCCTCAAGGAGGTCATCGCCGTCGCCAAGGGCCAGCGCAAGGCCAAGGCGATCAAGCGGCTGAAGGTGATCTCGGCGTTCAACCGCACCAACGATGACGGCCGCCGGGTCAACTCGCCGATGGGGATGGTGCTGCGCGCGGTGCCGGTCATCCCGCCCGACCTGCGCCCGATGGTGCAGCTCGACGGCGGCCGCTTCGCGACGTCCGACCTCAACGACCTGTACCGGCGCGTCATCAACCGCAACAACCGGCTGAAGCGACTCCTCGACCTCGGCGCTCCCGAGATCATCATCAACAACGAGAAGCGCATGCTGCAGGAGGCCGTCGACGCCCTGTTCGACAACGGCCGCCGCGGCCGGCCCGTCACCGGGCCCGGCAACCGCGCGCTCAAGTCGCTGTCCGACATGCTCAAGGGGAAGCAGGGCCGGTTCCGCCAGAACCTGCTCGGCAAGCGCGTCGACTACTCGGGCCGCTCGGTGATCGTCGTCGGCCCGCAGCTGAAGCTCCAGCAGTGCGGCCTGCCCAAGCAGATGGCGCTCGAGCTGTTCAAGCCGTTCGTGATGAAGCGTCTCGTCGATCTCGAGTACGCCCAGAACATCAAGTCCGCCAAGCGGATGGTCGAGCGCGCCCGCCCGCAGGTGTGGGACGTGCTCGAAGAGGTCATCAAGGAGCACCCCGTGCTCCTCAACCGCGCGCCCACGCTCCACCGCCTCGGCATCCAGGCGTTCGAGCCGGTGCTGGTCGAGGGCAAGGCGATCCAGATCCACCCGCTCGTCTGCGCGGCGTTCAACGCCGACTTCGACGGCGACCAGATGGCGGTGCACCTGCCGCTCAGCTCCGAGGCGCAGGCCGAGGCGCGCATCCTGATGCTGTCGTCGCACAACATCCTGTCGCCCGCCCACGGCCGGCCCATCGCGGTGCCGAACCAGGACATCGTCATCGGCGAGTACTACGTCACCGAGATCGTCGACGACGCGCCGGGAGCGGGGCGGGCGTTCGCATCGCTGGACGAGGCGTTCCTCGCCCACGAGCAGCGGTTCGCGCCCAACGGCGACGGCGAAGAGCAGGGCCTCTCGGTCCACGCGCCGATCAAGGTGCGGATGCCGGCGGCGCGCTTCCCCGAGGACCGGTTCCCCGTGCGTGACGACGAGCACTCCGACGCGATCGTGCTCAACCGCACCGGGTCCAACGGCGACGGCAAGGTGCTCGTCGAGACGACGCTGGGTCGCCTGCTTCTCAACGAATGCTTCCCGGCCGACTTCCCCTACGTGAACCGCGTGCTGCGCAAGCGTGACGTCACCGAGCTCATCAGCGACCTGGTCGAGAACTACCCGAGGGCTGTCGTGGCCGAGAGCCTCGACAAGCTCAAGGACCTCGGCTTCGCGTACTCGACGCAGGCAGGTCTCACGATCTCCATCTCCGACGTCCGGACCCCGGCCGAGAAGGGCCCACTCCTGGAGCGGTTCGAGGCCGAGGCCGACAAGGTCGAGCAGCAGTTCGACCGCGGTGTCATCACCGACGACGAGCGGCGCCAGAAGGAGATCGAGATCTGGACGGAGGCCACCGACCGCGTGCGCGAGGCGATGCAGCTGGAGCTG
>DASYFC010000158.1:0-11352 GCA_036498645.1 Acidimicrobiia bacterium
TGGCTCGCCGCAGGCGGGCACGCTCACGCCCGAATTCATCGATCGCTTCGGCATCGTCGGCACGCCGGAGACGTGCGCCCAGCGGCTCGACGAGCTCGTCGGCCTCGGCCTCGACAAGCTGATCGTCACGGGACCCACGCTCGGCGCCGACCCCGTCGAGGCCCGGGCCGCCCTCGAGCGGTTCACCACCGAGGTGCTGCCGGCGCTTCAGAGCTGAGGGCACGTCGGACGGTCAGCGCGTACCCTCTGGTTGTGGACTTTCCCGTGATCTCCGCCGATTCGCACATCACCGAGCCGCCCGACACCTACGTCGACCGCATCGACCCCAAGTGGCGCGATCAGGCTCCACATCTCGAGTTCATGGGCGAGGACGTCGGCGACCTGTTCGTCATCCCCGGCATGAAGACGCCGGTTCCGATGGGCCTGGTGGCGGCGGCGGGCAAACCGGCGGAAGAGATCCGGATCACCGGCGTGCGGTTCGAAACCTTGCACCGCGGCGGATGGGACCCGGAGGCACGCCTGGCCGACCAGCTGCGCGACGGCGTCGCGGCCGAGGTGCTGTACCCGACCGTCGGCATGCAGATCTGCAACCACAAGGACTTCGACTTCAAGCGGGCGTGCTTCCAGGCGTACAACCGTTGGATCGCGGAGTACTCCTCACGCCATCCCGACCGGCTGCTCGGCTGCGGGCAGACCGCGATGCGATCCCCCGAGGAGGGCGTCGAGGATCTCAAGTCCATCGCCGCGCTCGGTCTACGCGGGGTGATGATGCCCGGGAATCCCGCCGTCGAGGACTACGACTCCCCCGTGTACGACGCGTTCTGGGAGACGGCGATCGAGCTCGGGCTGCCGCTGTCGTTCCACATCCTGACCACGCGTGAAACGACGCCGACGCGCGGTCCGCGTATGAACATGTTCCTGTCGGTAGTGCGCGGCTGCCAGGACATCATGGGCACGCTCGTGCTCGGCGGCGTCTTCGAGCGTCACCCCGGCCTCAAGGTCGTATGCGTCGAAGCCGACGCCGGGTGGGTGCCGCACTACATGTACCGGCTCGACCACGCATACAAGCGCCACCGCTACTGGCTGCCGGCGGGCCAGGAGCTCTCGCGCCTGCCGTCGGAGTATTTCGCCGAGCACATCTACGTGACGTTCCAGGACGACTGGGTCGCGTTCAAGACCGCCGACCTGTTGAACTGGCACCGGCTGATGTGGGCGAACGACTTTCCCCACAGCGACTCGACCTGGCCGTGGTCGCAGGAGATGCTCGCGGAGCACGCGGGCGACCTGTCTGACGAGCAACGCCGTGCGATCCTCTCCGAGAACGCCGCCTCGCTCTACGGGATCGACGCCGAGGCGCTGGCAGTCGCCTCCTAGCCCGCTTCCTTTCCTTCCTTCGCGCCGAACGGGCGCGTACTCCGGCTCACCGTCCGTGCCTTTCCGCTGACGTTTCCCACCGGTCGGCTTCGGGAACAACGTACGAAAGCGATAGAGGAGAAGCATCAATGGAAGGCAAGAAGGACGACATCAAGGGTCGGGTCAAGGAAGCGGCCGGCGACCTGACCGACGACGACGACCTCAAGCGCGAAGGCAAGACAGATCGCGCCGCCGGCTCGGTGAAGGACAAGCTCGAGCGGGCGAAGGACAAGGGCGAGGAGTTCGTCGACAAGGCGAAGGACCGGCTCCGCAAGTAGCTTGCCTCGTCGTTCGTGAGTTCGTGATTGCGCCCGGGAATTTCCCCGGGCGCAGTCGCGCGCAGCCTTCCTGAACCGCCGGATCAGGGCGTGGTGGTGCTCGGCGATGTCGCGGGCGTGGTCGTCGATGGTGCGGGCGTGGTCGTGGACGGCGCGGGCGGCCCCGCATTGTCGCTGCGGGGCATCGACGGCGCGGATTGCGGTGCGGGTTGCGGACCGTTGCCGATCTCTGAGACGAGCGCGCTGGACGGTGGCGCCGAAGAGGGAGTCTTCGCCGTGGAAGACGCCGGTGGGGCCGGCGCGGCCGCGGGCCCACTGGGCTGGGTCGTCCTCGGGCGCGGGCTCGACGCGCCCTTGGCGCCGTCCGTGGCACGTGTGAGGGCGATCATGCCCGCGAATCCGACCACGAACGCCAGGACGCATGCGCCGATGAGCGCCGCACGTCGTTTCCGTGTCGCCGCCCTGTCGCCGTCCGAGGTGCCATCGACGACGGGCGGCGTCGCGTCGTCCGCAGGGAACGACTCACGCACCGTCGCGGGGGAAACCGGCACGTCAGCAGCGTTCCGCAACCGCGCGGGCGCTAAACGCCGCCGGGTCGGCGGCCGACGGCACGCTCGAGCTGCCGCTTGCTCATCTTGGAGCGGCCCTTGACGTTCTTCTCGCGGGCCTCCTGGTAGAGCTGGTCCCGGGTCCGTCCGCCCGGGCCCCGGTGCGACCGGATCCCGCCGCGGCGCCCGGACGAGATGTCCTCGATCGACGTACGGCTGGCCTGCTTCGCCTCTCCGCTCCGTGCCCGCTCCTTGTTCACGGTCCGGGCTGCGATCTCCTCGGCCTCGTCGTCCGGGCGGCCCCGCTCCTCGAGGCCCTCCTTCACGTGCTCGTACTGCCGCTCGCGCTTGGCGTTCCATGCTCGTTGCGGCATCGACGATCACCTCCTTGCAAATGCCTCGTCTGTCTCCCTCTCCTCCCAGTGCATGCCCGACGGGGCCGTCGAGGAAACGAGGCGGTTTCGCGGCATCGACGACGCGGGTACCGAAGGAACAAGGAAGAACATCAAGACCGCTCTGTGATGGAACACGGCCGTGAACCAACAAGCAACGCTCCAGCTCGTCCGTGCGTTGCGCGCCCCGCGCGCGGCACGGGCGTTCGTCGCTGAGACGCTCACGGCCTGGAACGTCCGGGCTGACGAGGTCGAAGCGGCGCAGCTCGTCGTGAGCGAACTCGTGACCAACGCCGTGCTCCACGCCGCCGAGACCCCCACGATCAGCTTGGACCTCCACCTGACCGACGGCGCCGTGCGCGTCCTGGTCTCGGACGGGAGTCTCGGCGAGCCCGACCGCAGACTTCGTCCCGATCCGCGGAGAGGCGAGACCGGCCGCGGCGTCTGGCTCGTCGACGCGTTCGCCGAGTGCTGGGGCACCGAGACGCACGGACGGGACGGGAAGACGGTCTGGTGCGAGCTGAGCATCGAATCGCCGACGAATCGGTGATCAGGCGGGGACCCGGAGAACAACGAACGCGATGTCGTCGCGGGGCTTCCCACCGTGGAACTCGTTCAAGCTGCGGTCGATCGCCTTGACCATGTCGTCGGCGCTCGATCCGACACACGACATCAGCGTGTCTCGCAGCCGATCCTCGCCGAAGAAGCCGTCGGCATTTCGCGCGTCGGTGACGCCATCCGTGTACAAGAGGAGCGAGTCACCGGGATCGAGCTGCACGATGCGATCGACCGACGCAAGATCGACGAACGGACCGAGGACGCGGCCGCGAGCTTCGACGCTCTCGATGTCGCCTCCGGAGCGGAGGACGAGCGGAGGCGGGTGGCCGGCGCAGGAGATCGTGAGGCGCGCTCCGTCGCCCTCGGGTCGGAGACGAACGTAGGCAGCGGTGCAGAACTGTTCCTCGCTCTGGCGCAGGACCACCTCGTTGACCAAGTTCAGTACCAGTCGAGGTCGCCGGGTCTGGATGGCAGCGGCGCGGGTCGTGTACCGAACCAGAGCGGCGAGCGCTGCGGCCTCCGGGCCTTTGCCGCAGACGTCACCGATGACGACCGACCAGTCGTTGCGAGCGCTCTCGAACACGTCGTAGAAATCGCCGCCGACCTCACTGCCGTCTCGCGCCGCCTCGTAGTGCGCGGCGATCTCGATACCCGCGATGTCGGGGAGATGCGGAGGGAGCAGACTCTGTTGGAGCGTCTCGGCCAGCTGCGCGAGGCCGGCGCGGCTCGCGCGAAGCTCACGTTCCGTCTCGGTGCGTTCGATGAACTGACCGATCTGCGCGCCGGCGGCGTCCATCATGTCGAGCATCTCGTCGTCGGGCTCGCGACTCTCGGCGGCGAAGAACTCGATGACGCCGAGCACGTCGCGCCCGCGCCTGATTGGAACCCCGAACCCGACGTGCAAGCCGTCCGTGGCGGCAATCCCTGATCGGGTGAAGTTGGGATCTTCGGTGACGTCCGGGATCCACGCCGGCGCTCCCTCGGCCCAGACGCGCCCGGGGAGCCCGGTGCCCTTCCGGAAGGTGGTGAGCGCGGTGAGCTCTTCGAATGCGGCTGCGTCGCTGCCGGGTGCGCGCCACGTGGCCAGGCAGCGCAGGACCGATCGCTCGATGTCGAGCCCCCACAGCGCGCCCGTGTCCCAGCCGAGCGCCTCGCACACGGTGCGGAGGAGGTTCGGGCTCGCCTCCTCGATCGAGTGCGCTTCCCCGAGCGTGCGAGAAATCTCGTACTGGGCGCGGAGCCGGTCCTCGGCCCGCCGTCGAGCCGTCAGGTCGAGCGCCATCGAGGCCACGCCGACGAGTTGCCCCCGATCGTCGTGCAGCGGGGAGTCGACGACGAGGGCGGAGACAATCGCACCGTCCCTCCGCTCGATCGCGAACTCGCCCTGCCAGGTCCGCCCGGCCCGGAGCGCTTCGTAGATCTCCCGCGCGAGATCGTCGGGAACGGGCTCGGCGGCGAAGTCGGCGGAGTCGCGCCCCATCAACTCGGAGGCGGGGCGACCGAAGAAGACCTCGGCATACGGATTGCACGACTGGATCGTGCCGGCGAGGTCGGTGACGATGATGGCCGCCTGCATCTCGCGAAGCAGAGGCGAGTCGAGGCGTGCCCACCGGGGAACCTCAGACCCTGGGCTGGCCATCGGGGCCACACACCTCCCCGGTCCCGCGACAGGGAGCCGCTCCAGACTGTAGCCCCGCGCTGCTCTGCGCCTCCCGTGCATACCGGCTCCCTGCGTTCGGCGCGCGCGAGGACTGCTTGTCTGCCCGTGCGCTCGCGGGTGATACTCACGGGGCGTCGCCTCTGTGGGCTCCGTCCTGAGGGCACGGGCGACCGCATAACTGCGAGAGCCCAGCAGGACGCGATGCCAGACCCCGACCTTCGGGTCGACGTCCAAGCTGCCGAGGGTGGCACGAGGATCGAGCTCGCCGGCGAGCTCGACGTTGCGACCGCGCCCGAGCTCCGGAGCCGGGTCGCCGACATCACGAGTGCCGACGGTGACGCCTGGATCGACTGCACCGAGCTCACTTTCGCCGACTCGTCCGGGCTCGACACCCTGACGCGCCTGGCGAAGGCGCTCCGCGCGCAGGACCGCAGGCTCGTGTTGACCAACGTCCGCCCGATGGTGCGGCGGGCGATGGACGTGCTTCAGATCACCGAGCTCTTCGAGCTCGAAGAGGCGCCCTGATCACCGTTTGCGGGCGGCCGCCTTCCCGCCTTTGCGGCCGGCGGACTTCTTCTGCTGCGTCGTTCCACCCTGGGACGCGGAGCTCTTCGAGCGTGAGCCGGAGCCCGACTTCTTGCCACCGCGGCTGGACGCGCCAGGTGAGTTCGCGATGCGGGCAGCCCTGCTCTTGGACATGCCCTTCTTCTTGAGTCCCTCGTACTGCTTCTCGTTCTTCACGCTGGGCCGCTTGTTCGGCATCTTCGCCTCCCGTCATCTCGGGTACCTCGTTCGTACCCATGTGCCGTGACGGGCATGCTCAGCGAAACAAACGACGGACGAGCAGGTACAGCAGAATTGAAACGATGAGCCAGGCAGTGAGCGCAACGGCCTCCACCGCTGCTCCCGGGATGTGTGTGAACAGCACCCAAGCCGTCAGCGCGAACGCAACGAGCGCGACGGCGCCGATGATCGCTCCGGCCGCGTTGCCCTCGGCCTGGCGTCGCCCCTCCTTCTTCTCGATGAGCGTCAGGCTGGCCGGCAGGATGGCGGGGAAGGCGAGGAACAATCCACCGGTCCGGCTTCCGAACGCCAGCGTCACAATCCCCGCCGCGACGGACACCCCGAACCCGAACGCGAACCGGACGGCGAAGTCGCGGGGCTGAACCGAGCGGAGTGCGTCGCGGTCGAAGCGGACCCGCGTCCCGCCTTCGAAGAAGATCCGCCGGCCGCGAGGTATCGGGTCTTTCATCGGCGTCACCGCAGCACCAGGACGTACGACACGCCTGCCACCGCGAACCACGCGACGAAGGAGATCGCCGAGCCGTACACCGCATCGAACCGCTCGATGGCGACCGCGGCCACCATGCAGAACAGGACCATGGCCAAGGCGCCGAACACCATGGCCATCGCCTGCTCTCTGGCATCGGACGAGCCGTCGGTGAGGAGCGTGATCGCCAGCGCGGCCAACGCGATCGACGGTGCGGCCGAGAACAGGCCCGAGAAGCTCTTGGGTTGCACGGACTGGCCGATCAATGCGAAGACGGCGACCAAGACACCGCCGACGAGCCCCTTGGCCAGAACGATCGCGACATCCCCCGTCAACCCGACACCTCCCGGGGGTCTTCGTGCCCCGAAACCTGCCGCGCGAACCGCGACCCTCTAGGCACGCTCCCGGTCGCGGATCACCTGGATCAGGCTGCCGCGGGCCACGATCTCGACTTGGCGGGCGGTGAGGCGGTGGCGCATGACATAGGTCTCGCCCTTGGTCTCGTTGACGACCTCGACGTGCTCGCCGCGCCGGAGCTGCTCGGCAGGCTCGTCGATCGCGAGGACGTCGCCCTGGGCGATGCGGTCGTAGTCGCCCGAGTCGATGAACGTGAGCGGCAGGACCGCGAAGTTCACCAGGTTATGCCCGTGGATGCGGGCGATGCTCTTGGCGAGTACGGCGCGCAGCCCGAGGTACCGCGGGACGATCGCTGCGTGCTCGCGGCTCGACCCCTGCCCGTAGTTGTCGCCGCCGACCACGAAGTGGTCCCCCGTTTCGCGTGCCCGTTCGGGGTACGTCTCGTCGACGACGTCGAACGCGAAGTCGGCCATCGCCGGGATGTTGCTTCGATACGGGAGCACGCGGGCTCCCGCGGGCATGATCTCGTCGGTCGAGATGTCGTCGCCGAGCCTGAGCAACACGGGACCCGCAACCCGATTCGGCAGCGGCTCGAACTCCGGCAGCGAGACGATGTTCGGCCCCTTCTCGAGCTGCACGTCGCGCCCGTCAATCGGGGGCACGAGCATCTCGGTGTTCACGTACCTGCGCGCCGGAGGTTCGTAGCGCGGGTACGGGATGCCGAGGTCGCGGGGATCTGTGATCACGCCCGTCAGGGCGGCGGCGGTCGCCGTCTCGGGGCTGCACAGGTAGACCTGGTCCTCTTTCGTCCCCGAGCGTCCGGGGAAGTTGCGCGGGAACGTCCGCAGGCTCGCCCTGCCCGTGGCGGGCGCCTGCCCCATCCCGATGCAGCCGTTGCAGCCGGCTTGGTGGAGCCGCGCGCCCCCCGTGACCAACTCGAGCAGCCAGCCCTCATTGGTCAGCGCCTCGAGCGTCTGACGCGACGTCGGATTCACGTCGAACGACACGCGCTCATTCGTCTGGCGGCCGCTCACCATCATCGCCGGGACGGCGAAGTCGCGCAGGCCCGGGTTGGCCGACGAACCGATAACGACCTGGTACACGTCGCGTCCTGCGACCTCGCGCACGGGGACGACGTTGCCCGGGCTCGACGGGCACGCGATGAGCGGCTCGAGAGTCGAGAGGTCGATCTCGTCGATGTGCTCGTAGGTCGCGTCGGGGTCGGCGCGCAACTCCCGCCAGTCGGCCTCGCGCCCTTCGGACGCGAGGAAGCGGCGCACCTCGTCGTCGGAGGGGAAGACGCTCGTGGTGGCGCCCAGCTCCGCACCCATGTTGGCGATCACATGCCGATCCATCGCCGACAGCTGCTCGAGGCCCGGACCGTGGTACTCGATGATCCGGCCGAAGCCGCCGTCGACGCCGCGGCGTCGCAGCATCTCGAGGATCACGTCCTTGGCGCTCACCCATTCGGGGAGCTCCCCGACCAGCCGGACGCCCCAGACCTCCGGCATGGTGAAGTGGAACGGCTCACCCGCGATCGCGAGTGCGACCTCGAGCCCGCCGGCGCCGATGGCGAGCATGCCCAGCGACCCGGCGGCGCAGGTGTGGCTGTCGGACCCGACCATCGTCTTGCCGGGCGCGCCGAAGCGCTGCATGTGCACCGGGTGACTGACGCCGTTGCCGGGCTTGCTGAACCACAGCCCGAACCGGCGGCACGCGCTCTGGAGGAACACGTGGTCGTCGGCGTTGCGAAAGTCGGTCTGGAGCACGTTGTGGTCGATGTACTGGGCCGACAGCTCGGTGTGCGCCCGGTCGAGGCCCATTGCCTCCAGCTCGAGCATGACCATCGTGCCGGTGGCGTCCTGCGTGAGCGTCTGGTCGATCCGGACGCCGATCTCCGTCCCCGGGGTCATCTCACCCTCGACGACGTGCTCGGCGATGAGCTTCTGCGCAACGTTTCGACCCATGCTCAATGCATCCTCGCAGACACCACGGCATGAGGGAACCGGGCGCCAGTTTTCTCGGGATGTGACGCAGGGTACAAAGGGGGTCAGCTATGAACCCGGTCGAGCGCGTCGTACGGCGAGTCGATGCGTTCCAACAGCGTCATCGGGTCACGGGTTTCGCGTTCGGCGTCGTCAAGAAGTTCGGCGACGACCGAGCCGGTTCGCTCGCCGCCCTCATCGCGTACTACACGTTCCTGGCCCTCTTCCCGCTGCTCCTGCTGCTCGTGACGATCCTGGGGTTCGTCGCGCAGAACAACGCTGACTTCCAACGACGACTCGTCGACTCCGCGCTCTCGGAGTTCCCGATCATCGGCACCCAGATCGCGAGGAACGTCAAGTCGCTCCGCGCCAGCGGTCTCGGCCTCGTGATCAGCCTGGTCGGATTGGCCTGGGGGTCGCTGGGGTTCACGCAAGCCGGGCAGCACGCGATGGCGCAGGTCTGGAACGTTCCCGGCGTCCACCGACCCGGCTTCCTCCCCCGGCTCGGGCGCGGCGTCTTGATCATCGGCGTGCTCGGCCTCGGCGCCATCGCGACGACGATCCTCTCCGGGTTCGGCTTCTTCAACTCGACGGCGCCGGCGCTGGAAGGGCTGAGCATGCTCGTGACCGTCCTCCTCAACGTGGCGATCGCGCTGGCAGGATTCCGCCTGCTCACGCCGAGGTCAGTTCCCTCACGCGAGTTGTGGCCGGGGGCGGTGCTCGCCGGCTTGGCGTGGAGCGTCCTCCAGCTCATCGGCGGATACCTCGTCAGCCAGCGGCTCCAGCAGACCAGCGAGATCTACGGACTGTTCGCGATCGTCCTCGGGCTGCTGTTCTGGCTCTCGCTCGGCGCGCAGATGACGCTGTACGCCGCCGAGCTCAACGTCGTGCTCGCACGCAAGCTGTACCCGCGCAGCATCGTCCAGCCGCCGCTCACCGAGCCTGACCGCCGCGCCCTCCGACAACTCGCCCAGCAGGAGGAGCGTCGACCCGAAGAGCGCGTCCGCGTGGAGTTCGACGACGAGACCGTCGACCGGGGGGACGGACAGGAACGACCGCGCGCGGGGTCTCCCCCGCGCACGCCGAACGTCCCTACACCGGAGGGTCGACGGGACGAGCAATCAGGTAGATGAACGTCCCGAGGAGCGGGATGAAGATGATGACGATGAACCACACCGCCTTCGCCAATCCGCCATGGTCCTTGCGGCGGAAGTTGTCCACGAACGCCCACAGGATCACGAAGAGGACCAGGACGGACAGAGAGAAGAGGACAAGCGTCCAGAAAGCGCCGAGGAGCGGGTAGTCGTACGCGAGCACGCGGCTCTCCTTCAGTCGGTTGTGTGATCGCATCGAACCTACGGACCACGACCGGGACCGGCATCACCCGAACCGGGTGATCGGATCACGGTGTTGTCCGCTTTTGCACGTCGATCGGGCGTTTGTACCGACGCGTCCGCGGAGATCGGTAGGGTCGGACGATGGGATGGTCACCCGATCGCGATGCACTGCGCGGGCGGGTCGCAGTCGTCGCGGGCGCGACCCGAGGCGCCGGACGCGGCATCGCGACCGCCCTGGGCGAGGCAGGCGCGACGGTCGTGTGCACCGGCCGCAGCTCGAGGACCGGTTCAACACCGTCCGACTACGACCGGGCCGAGACGATCGAAGAGACGGCCGAGCTCGTGACGGACCTCGGCGGCACTGGTGTCGCGGCGGTCGTCGATCACCTCGATCCCCACCAGGTGAAGAATCTCGCCGACGACATCCGGCGAGAGCAGGGCCACATCGACGTGCTCGTCAACGACATCTGGGGCGCCGAGATGCTCAAAGGCGGCCCGGCGGATTGGAACAAGCCGATCTGGGAGCTCGATCTCGACGACGGTCTCCGAATCCTCCGGCTCGCGATCGACACCCACCTCATCACCTCCCATCACCTCGTCCCCCTGCTCATCGACAAGCCGGGTGGTCTGCTCGTCGAGGTGACGGACGGCACCGCCGAGCACAACGCATCGCGGTACCGGATCTCGGTGTTCTACGACCTGGCCAAGGTGGCGGTGAACCGGCTGGCGTTCTCGCAGGGACACGAGCTCGAACCCTTCGGCACGACCGCGGTCGCCGTCACGCCGGGATGGCTTCGCTCCGAGATGATGCTCGACGGCTTCGGCGTCTCCGAAGAGAACTGGCGAGACTCCGACATCGCCCCACCCGACTTCGCGCTCTCCGAATCACCTCGATACATCGGTCGCGCCGTCGTCGCGTTGGCATCGGACCCCGACCGGGCGAGATGGAACCAGCTCTCGGTCCACTCCGGTCAGCTCGCGCAGGAATACGGGTTCACCGATGTCGACGGATCGCAGCCGGACATCTGGCGATTCATCGAGGAGGTCCGCGAGCCGGGGCTCGACGCCTCCCCCGACGACTACCGATGATCCCTCCCTCGCGTCAGCCGAGCGCCGGACGTCTGTGGCGCCTCGCCGAGGAGCTCGAGGAGATCGGCCTGCCGAGGGATGGCAGTGAGCCCTACCGCGAGATGCTGCTGGAAGAGATCGACCAGGTGCTCCGGCCGACCGTCCACGAAGGGCGCATCGTGAGCAGCGGCACGATCCTCGAACCCGCAGCCGAGCCGGAACAATGGTCGACCGGAACGGAACTCGACATCGCGCGCGCGCCGGTGGTCGATCAGCCTCTCGGCGCGGCGCGCCGTTTCGCCGATGGACTCTCGAGCTGGCTCGTGCGCCGCACGGACGGCGACGACGAGTGGGTGGTGTTCGACCGGCCCGCGGGCTCCGAAAGGGATCTCGTGGTGGTGTCCGGCGCTTTCGATGCCACGATCGTCCAGCGACACCCCTCGGGCTCGGTTCGTGTCGTGGGGAGCTTCGGCGTCCTGCGTTGGG
>DASYFC010000159.1:0-12650 GCA_036498645.1 Acidimicrobiia bacterium
CCAGATGTCCAGCCTGTGGCCGCGGATCGAGCCGCTCCTGGCCAGGGTCGAGAAACCAGCTCGGTACATCGGAATGGAACGAGGGGCAGCGGCGCCGGCCCACCGGCCCGGCGACGCGTCCTGGCTCCTCGTGTACCCCGATACGTACGAGGTGGGGCTCCCCAACCAGGGCCTGCAGATCCTCTACGAGATCCTGAACGAACGCGACGATGCCGCCGCCGAGCGGGCGTACGCGCCCTGGGTCGACCTGGAGGCGGAGCTCCGCAGCCACCGGGTGCCGCTGTTCTCGGTCGAGACCCACCGTCCGGCCGGCGACTTCGACGTCATCGCCTTCAACCTCTCCGCCGAGCTCGTGTACACGAACGTCCTGAACTGCCTCGACCTCGCCGGCGTGCCCGTCCGGAGCGAGCGCCGAGCACCCGACGCCCCGCTCGTCGTCGCCGGCGGCCACTGCACGTTCAACCCCGAGCCCATGGCGGACTTCGTCGACGCCTTCGTGATCGGCGACGGTGAGGAAGCCGTCGGCGAGATGAGCGAGGTGATCGGGGCGTGGAAGCGCGCCGGTCGCACCACCCGCGAGGGCGTCCTGCGCGAGCTGGCGACGATCCCGGGCGTGTACGTGCCCGCCATGTACGACGTCGAGTACGACGGGCCGTTCATCCGGGAGGTGCGGCCCCGCTTCGACGAGGTGCCCGACCGGGTCGACAAGCGCACCGTCGCCGACCTCGCCGAGTGGCCGTACCCGAAGCAGCAGCTCGTGCCGCTGGTCGAGGTCGTCCACGATCGCCTCAACGTCGAGATCTTCCGAGGGTGCACGCGGGGATGCCGGTTCTGCCAGGCCGGAATGATCACCCGACCCGTCCGGGAGCGGCCCGAGGAGCAGGTGCGCACGATGGTGCAGGACGGGCTGCGGCGCACCGGCTACGACGAGGTGGCGCTGACCTCGCTCTCGAGTGCCGACTTCTCGGGCGTCGACGGGCTCGTCGCCGATCTCGTCAACGAGCAGGAGGGCTCCGGGTGCGTGAGCCTGTCGCTGCCGTCGCTGCGCGTCGACGCGTTCACGGTCGGCATCGCCAGCGAGATCCAGAAGGTCCGCCGGACGGGGCTCACGTTCGCGCCCGAAGGTGGCACTTGGCGGATCCGCCAGGTCCTCAACAAGCTCATCACCGAGGACGACCTGTACGCCGCGGTCGACGGCGCGTACTCGCAGGGCTGGCGGCGCGTGAAGCTGTACTTCCTCGCCGGCGTGCCGACAGAGATGGACGAAGACACGCGTGGGATCGCCGAGCTGGCACGCAACGTCGTCAAGATCGGTCGCAAATACACGAAGCAGGCCAGTTGCACGGCGTCGGTCGGCGGGTTCGTGCCCAAGCCGCACACGCCCTTCCAGTGGTTCGGCCAGAACAGCGTCGACGAGCTGGAGCGCAAGATCGGGCTGCTGCGCGGCGCAGTCCGCAAGTCCGGCGTGCAGCTCCGCTGGCACGACCCGGCGGCGACGTTCGTCGAGGGGATCGCGAGCCGGGGCGACCGGCGCATCGGGCGTGTCATCGAACGCGTCTGGCGGGACGGCGGGACGTTCCAGGAGTGGAGCGAACGCTTCGCGCTCGACCGCTGGCTCGACGCGATGGCAGCCGAAGGCCTCGACGCCGACTGGTACGTGACACGGCACCGCACGTCCGACGAGGTCCTGCCCTGGGACCACATCTCGGCCGGGTTGCATCGCGATTTCCTCTGGCAGGACTGGCAGGCCGCGCTGCACGAGCACGGCCTTCCGGACTGCCGGTGGACACCGTGTTACGACTGCGGCGTGTGCACCGACTACGCGCTCGAGCACGTCGTCGCCTCGCCCGTGGCGCCGGCAGGCGGGAGCCAGGGGACCGGCCAGGACCTCAGCCGCGGCGGCGACACGCCGGTCGAGTTCCTCGGCGTGCGGGAGAAGGCGGAGTCCAGTGCGCGGTGACGCGGGGTTCCCCGTCCGCATCCGCTTCGCCAAGCGGGGCAAGGTGCGATTCATCTCCCACCGTGACGTGGCGCGGGCGTTCGAGCGCGCGTTCCGCATCGAGCAGCTCCCGCTGGCCTTCACCCAGGGCTTTGCACCCCGGCCCAAGGTGAGCTTCGGGCTCGCCCTCTCCGTGGGGCACGAGAGCGACGCCGAGTACCTCGACGTGCAGCTCGTCGACGAGGTGCCGCTCGACTCGCTCGCCCGGCGGGTGTCGGATTCGTTGCCGGCCGGGATCGACGTGAGCGGCACGGTCGCGCTGGCCGACCGTTCGCCCGCGTTGCAGGAAGCGGTCACCGCCGTGGAGTACCGCGTCACGGTCACGGGCCCCGACGACGAGCGGGTCGGCGTCGACGAGCTGGGGGCTGCGGTCGACCGTGCCCTCGTGCGCCCGGCGCTTCCCGTCACCCGGACCCGGAAGGGTCACGAGGTCACCGAGGACCTCCGGTCTATCGTGCGAACCATGGCCGTCAAGGGCGCCGACGATCTCGGGCCTGTCCTCGACCTCGAACTGTCAACCCAACCGCGCGGCACCCGGCCCGCCGAGGTGCTGACCGCGATCGACGGCGACCTCGTCGACCGCCGGGTGCTGCGTACCAAGCAATGGATCGAGCGCGGCGGCGCGCGGCTGGAGCCGCTCGAAGCCGACGCGCGCTCGCGCGTGCTGGAGGCACGCGCGTCATGAGAGAAGGATTCCATGTCCGACGACACACCCACGGAGGCCCGCCCGGCCTCCGGCGAACACAACGCGAACACTGCGCCGGCCGAGGCAGCCGGCAACCAGCCTGAATCTCCGAAGCGAGCGAGCGGCGACGGCCGCACCGGCTCCGGCGGAGGCACACCGAGGCGCCGCCGGCGGCGCGGGTCGCGCGGCGGTCGCAACCGACGGAAGCCCGCCAAGACGGCGGCCGCACCCGACGGCGCGGCGGCCAAGGACCCCGCCGAGGCGGGTGAGGACTACACCGACGCCGCCGCCGACCGCGGTCTCACGACGGAGGACGTCGCCGCCGACGCACGCGTCGAGGCGGGTCTCGAGGACGCTGAACCCGGCGCGGTGACCGGCGCCGACGCCTCATCGTCCGTGAAGCCGAAGATCGGCGACACCCGACCCGCACCTCCGAGTGGCGACGCCACGCCGACGCGGAGCGGCGACGGCACCTCGACGCGGAAGCGCCGACGCCGTCGCGGCGGGCGCGGACGCGGTCGCGCCCGCGGTGGCGACACCGGTACCGGTACGGGCAGCGGCACCGGCGCGAAGGCCGCGCCCGAAGCTGTGCGCGCCGACCTCGGGGCCGACGGCGCGGCGGTCTCGCTCGACGAGCTCGACGACACCGCCCTCGAGCGGAGGCGCGGCCGGACGCGCAAGGGGCGGCCGGCCGGGCGCTACATGATGGCCGTGCACGTGCGGGACGACCGCACGACGCATATCGGCGTGCTCGAGGGGCGTAGCCTCGTCGAGCACTACGTCGGCTCGCTCGAGCCCGACGACACCGCGATCGACGGCAACATCTACCTGGGCAAGGTGCAGAACGTCCTGCCCGGGATGGAAGCGGCGTTCATCGACATCGGCACCCCGAAGAACGGCGTCCTGTACCGCGGCGACGTTGCCTTCGACCCCCACGACGTCGAGGAGAGCCACCCTCGGATCGAGCGGCTGCTCAAGAACGGTCAGTCGGTGCTCGTCCAGGTCACGAAGAACCCGATCGGCGCGAAGGGTGCCCGGCTCACCCAGGAGGTGAGCTTGGCGGGCCGCTTCGTGGTCATGGTGCCGGGCCAGCCCGAGACGTACGGGATCTCCAAGCGGCTCCCCGACGACGAGCGCAAGCGGCTCCGGCGAGTGCTGGAAGGACTGCGCCCACCGGACGCGGGCTTGATCGTGCGGACGGCGGCCGAGGGCGCGACGGACGTTGAGCTCCGCCGCGACGTCGAGCGGCTGCGCGCCCAATGGGAGCAGATCTCGAAGGTCGCCGCCCGCGCCAAGGCGCCGTCGCTCGTCTATCAAGAGCCGACGCTGGTGGTGCGCGTGATCCGCGAGGAGTTCACCAAGGAGTACCGCGGCGTCGTCATCGACGA
Organism: Acidimicrobiia bacterium; assembly: GCA_036498645.1. Taxonomy (GTDB): domain Bacteria; phylum Actinomycetota; class Acidimicrobiia; order IMCC26256; family JACDBD01; genus JALZAA01. The sequence goes on from DASYFC010000159.1 coordinate 4,073, forward strand.
CCGCGACCTGTACGACGAGGTGCGCGGCTACGTCGACTCCATCGCGCCCGAGCTCTCCGAACGGGTCGAGTACTACGACCCGGAGGAGGAAGGGCTCCCGCTGTACGAGCGCTTCCATGTGCAGGAACAGCTGCTCAAGGCGCTCGACCGCAAAGTGTGGTTGCCCTCGGGAGGTTCTCTGATCGTCGAGAGCACCGAGGCGCTCACCGTGATCGACGTGAACACCGGGAAGAACGTCGGCCGCACCAACCTCGAGGAGACGGTGTATCGCAACAACCTCGAAGCGGCCGAGGAGGTCGCCCGGCAGCTGCGACTCCGGGACATCGGTGGGATCATCGTGATCGACTTCATCGACATGGAGATCCGCAAGAACCGCGAGGACGTCATCCGGGCATTCCGCGACGCGCTCGCCCGCGACAAGACGCGGACCCAGGTGTTCGACATCTCGGAGCTCGGTCTCGTCGAGATGACGAGGAAGCGCATCTCCGAGGGGCTGGTCGAGACGTTCAGCCAGACCTGCCCGACGTGTCAGGGGCGCGGCTTCCTCGTCGACGAATCCCTCCTGCAATGACCGGTCGGATAGGCTGACCCGGTTCCGGATCTCTCCGACGACCTGACGCGCCGAGGGCGAGCAGATGTACGCAGTGATCAAGAGCGGCGGCAAGCAGTACCGCGTCGAGGAAGGCGAGCAGCTCGCGGTCGAGCTGCTCGGCGCCGCCGGCGAGGTCGAGCTGGCGCCCGTGCTCGTGGTCGACGGCGACCGGGTGCTCGCGACGCCGAAGGAGCTCGAGGCGGCGCGGGTGAGCGCCCGGGTCGTCGACGAGGCCCGTGGGCCGAAAGTCACGGGGTTCACGTACAAGCCCAAGACGAACAACCGGAAGCGCTGGGGTCACCGGCAGCGGTATTCGCTGATCGAGATCACGGGGATCTCGGCCGGCGGCGCCCGCCGAGCGCCGTCAGCAGCGAAGCAGGCGCCGACCGAGGAGCCGGCGAAGAAGGCTCCGGCCGCCAAGAAAGCGCCGGCGGCCAAGAAGTCCCCGACCACGACGAAGAAGGCGCCCGCCAAGAAGCGGCCGCCCAAGAAGGCGTAGGTTTCTGCCATGTCGAAGAAGAAGGGCGCAGCCTCCTCGAGGAACGGGCGCGACTCCGCATCCCAGCGCCTCGGAGTGAAGGTCACGACCGGCACGAACGTGCGCGCCGGCACGATCATCGTGCGTCAGCGCGGCACCAGGTTCCATCCCGGCGACAACGTGCGTCGCGGCGGCGACGACACCCTGTTCGCCACCGTCGACGGCGTCGTCCGGTTCGGCCACCGCAGAGGCCGCAAGCTCGTCGACGTGGTGTAGATGCGTATCTGAGGGACGCTGAGCGTCCCTGAAATACGCATCATCCGTATCCTGGCCTGGTGAGTCAGTTCGTCGACGAGACGCAGGTCAACGTGCGGGGCGGGGACGGCGGCGCGGGATCGATGTCTTTCCGCCGCGAGGCGCACGTTCCCCGCGGCGGACCTGACGGCGGCGACGGCGGCAAGGGCGGCGACGTCATCCTGCGAGCGGATCGCAACGTCGCGTCGCTCCTCGCGTTCCGGGACCATCCGCACCGCCGCGCCGCCTCCGGCACCCACGGTTCGGGCAAACGCCGGACCGGAGCCGCGGGCGATGAGCTCGTCGTGGCCGTCCCTGAGGGCACCAGGGTCAAGACGCGTGACGATGCTGTCGTCGCCGACCTGGTGAGCCACGGCGACAGCTACGTGGCCGCACGGGGGGGACGGGGCGGCCGGGGGAACGCGAGGTTCCTGTCGAACGCGCGCCGGGCGCCGAGCTTCGCCGAGCAGGGGGAGTACGGCGAGGAAGAGTGGCTTCGGCTCGAGCTCAGCCTGATGGCCGACGCCGCGCTCGTGGGGTTTCCGAACTCGGGAAAGTCGACGCTCATCTCCGCCGTCAGCGCCGCCCGACCGAAGATCGCCGACTACCCGTTCACGACTCTCGAGCCGCACCTCGGGGTGGTGCGGGCGCACGGTCGCGAGTTCGTGCTGGCCGACATCCCCGGGCTCGTCGAAGGCGCGGCCGAGGGTCGTGGCCTCGGTCACCGGTTTCTCCGCCACATCGAGCGGGCCCGCGTTCTCGTGTTGCTGCTCGACCTCGCCCGGCTCGATGGCGACGACCCGGAGCAGGAGGATCCCTCCGAACAGCAACGGGTGCTCCTCGACGAGTTAGGTCGCTACCGGCCCGATCTGCTCGACCGGCCACGCCTCGTCGTCGGCAGCAAGGCCGACGTCGAGCTGTTCGAGTTCGACGGGCCCCGCCTGTCGGCGGTCACACACGAGGGCCTCGACGAGTTCGTCGGGACGCTCGGTGCGATGGTCGCCGACGCCCGCGCCGCCGAGCCCGAGCGCGAGCCGTTCGTCGTGCTGCGCCCGGTCGAGCAGGGCTTCTCCGTGGTCCGCGACGACGACGGTGCCTGGCGCGTGACGGGCAAGTCCGCCGAGCGGGTGGTCGCCATGGCCGACCTCACGAACGCGGAGGCGGTGGCATACGTGCAGGACCGGTTCCGGCGCATGGGTGTCGAGCGCGCGCTCGCGCGTGCCGGCGCACGCGAGGGCGACACGGTGCGCGTCGGCCCCGTTGAGCTCGAGTACGTCGAGGGCTTCGGCTGATGACGGAAGCGGGCACGCGTCCGGTGAAGGTCGTCGTCAAGGTCGGTTCGTCGTCCATCACGAGCGAGGGTGGCGAGCTCGACGACGGCGCCGTCCTCAAGCTCTGCCGCGAGCTCGCGGCGACGCACCGCGCCGGCCATGAGCTCGTGCTCGTGTGCTCGGGAGCCATCGCCGCCGGGCTCCCCGCTCTCGCGATGCCGCGCCGCCCGACCGACATCGGCACGCTCCAGGCCGTCGCCGCCGTCGGTCAGCCCAAGCTCATGGAGCGGATCGGCGGAATCCTGTCCGAGCACGGGCTGGTTGCCGGCCAGGTACTTCTCACGCCGCACGACTTCGTGCAGCGCGGGCAGTACCTCCACGCGCGCGAGACGCTGCGCCGGCTCCTCGACCTGGGCGTGATCCCGGTCGTGAACGAGAACGACACGATCGCCGACGACGAGATCCGTTACGGCGACAACGACAGGCTCGCTGCGCTCGTCTCGCACCTGATCGGCGCCGACCTGCTCGTGATGCTCACCGACACGCCCGGCTTGTTCACCGCCGATCCCCGTCTCGACACCGAGGCGTCGCTGATCGAGGAGATCGCCGAGGTGGACGCCGCCCTCGAGGCCGTCGCCGGCGCGTCCGGGACGCCCCACGGAAGCGGCGGGATGGCGAGCAAGCTCGCGGCGGCGAAGATCGCGGCGTGGTCGGGCGTGCGCGCCGTCATCGCCGCCGCCGACTCGCCGTCGGTGGTGCTCGACGCGGTCGAGGGGAAGCCGGTCGGCACGGTCGTACACCCGCGCCGGCAGCGCCTCCCGAGCCGGAAGCTGTGGATCGCGTTCGCCCGCGGCGCGGCCGGCCGCGTGGTCGTCGACGACGGCGCTCGCCGTGCGTTGACGCGCGACGGTCGTTCGCTGCTCCCGGCAGGTGTGCGCGGCGTCGACGGCCGGTTCGAAGCGGACGACGCCGTCGAGGTCGTCGGCGAGGACGGGCGCCCGTTCGCGAAGGGCCTCACCCGGGTGTCGGGGGACACCCTGCGCACGATCGCGGGCCGGCGCACGGGCGACCTCCCCGAGGGCATCCCGCACGAGGTCATTCACCGCGACGACCTCGTCGTGCTGCCGTGACTCGCCCGTCGCTCGAAGCCGAGTACTCCCGGGGGCGCTCTTGCGCGGGTGCGTGCCTTCCGTCACACTACGGACCCGGCAACGACGCCACTTCTGTCTCACGATCCTCGTCGCCGGCCGACGGGGGGAGGGCCCCCGCTCGGGGGGCCTCAAACGGCCGGCGAGGAGCGGGGGAAGGCAGTGGGGTCGGACGACCGCGCTGAGGCGGACGGCTGCGCCAGCGGCAGCGCCTCCGCCGTGCGGGAGCCCGGCCTCGCTGCCCCCCCGAGTTCGCACTCCCGTACCTGGGTGCAATCCCAGAACTAGACCAATCGGTCAAGGTTTACACTCGCCCTCATGTCCGCGCGGAGATGGCGGCCTTGCCGACCGTCGCCGCAAAGCCCGAGCTTGCGAGGGCGATAGAGAAATGGGTGTAATCGCGCTCGGGCGTCGCGCCCGGCTCGCCGCACGGCGGCTGGCGTCGGCGTCGACGGCCGAGAAGGACGCCGCCCTGCTCACCGCGGCCGACCTGCTCGTCGAGCGGACGCCCGAGATCCTCGCCGCCAACACCGGCGACATCGAGCGCGCCTCCGCAGACAGCATGGAGCCGGGCCCGCTCGACCGTCTGCGCCTCACCGACGGTCGCATCGGCGGCATGGCCGACGGGTTGCGCAAGGTCGCGGCGCTGCCCGACCCGGTCGGCGAGCTGCTCGAAGGGTGGGTGCGGCCGAACGGCCTCGAGATCCAACGGGTCCGGGTGCCGCTGGGCGTCGTGGCGATCATCTACGAGAACCGGCCCAACGTGACGAGCGACGCCGCCAGCCTGTGCCTGAAGTCCGGCAACGCCGCACTCCTGCGGGGGTCGGGCTCGGCGCTGCGCTCGAACGTCGCGATCGCGGGCGTGCTGCGCGAGGCGTTGCAGAAGACGGGTCTGCCCGAGGACGGCGTCGTCCTCGTCGAGGACACCGCCCACGAGACTGCCGTCGAGCTCATGCAGCTCACCGAGCTCGTCGACTGCCTGATCCCACGCGGTGGCCACGAGCTCATCAGGAGCGTGCGCGAGCATGCGACCGTGCCCGTCGTCATCGACGGCGACGGGAACTGCCATGTGTACGTCGACGCGGCCGCCGACCTCGACGAGGCGCTCGAGATCGCCGTCAACTCCAAGACGAACCGGCCCAGCGTGTGCAACGCGGCGGAGTCGCTCGTCGTGCACGAGGCCGTGGCGGACGCCTTCGTGCCCCGTGTCTGTTCTGTGCTCGCCGAGCACGGCGTCGAGCTCCTCGGCGACGAACGCGCCCGTGGGCTGTGGCCCGCGATGGGCGTCGCGACCGACGACGACTTCGCCCGCGAGTTCCTCACCTTGCGCATGACCGTCGCCGTCGCCGGGTCACTCGACGAGGCCATCGGCCACGTGAACCGGTTCGGCTCCGGCCACACGGAAGCCATCGTCACCGGCGACCTCGACGCCGCCCGCCGCTTCACCGGCGCCGTCGACGCCGCCGTGGTCATCGTGAACGCGTCGACGCGTTTCACGGACGGGGAGCGCTTCGGCTTCGGGGCCGAGATCGGCATCTCCACGCAGAAGCTGCACGCCCGCGGGCCGATGGGCCTGCGCGAGCTCACCACGTACAAGTACGTCCTGTGGGGCGACGGCCAGGTGGTCGAATGACCCACGTACGCCGACCGCCGGGAGCCTGATGGCCGATCGCTTCAAGTCCGTCGACGACGTCGTCGAGCGCCTGCGCGCCGTCGACTACCTCGCCGATCCGAACATCGCCGGGGTCGTGTACCTCGCCGACCGGCTAGAGAAGCCGGTCCTCGTCGAGGGCCCGGCCGGGGTGGGGAAGACGGAGCTCGCCAAAGCTCTGTCCGCCGTCACCGGGGCGCGCCTGATCCGCCTCCAGTGCTACGAGGGCCTCGACGAGTCGAAGGCCCTGTACGAGTGGAACTACAAGAAGCAGCTCCTTCGCATCCAGGCCGACCGCGAGCACGAGACGAGCTGGGCCGACGTCGAGGCCGACATCTTCTCGGAGCCGTTCCTGCTCACCCGGCCGCTGCTCGAGGCAATCCGCGCCGACGAGCCGATCGTGCTCCTCATCGACGAGGTCGACCGGGTCGAGATCGAGACGGAAGCGCTCCTGCTCGAGGTGCTGTCGGATTTCCAGGTGTCGATCCCCGAGCTGGGCACGATCGCCGGCAAGCAACGGCCGCTGGTCGTGATGACGTCGAACAACACACGCGAGCTGTCGGAGGCGTTGAAGCGACGCTGCCTCTACCTGCACCTCGACTATCCCGACCTCGAGCGCGAGAAGGACATCGTCCGGGTGCGCGTCCCCGACGTCGACGACGAGCTCGCCGAGCAAGTCGCACGCGTCGTGCGGTCCATCCGGCAGCTCGAGCTGAAGAAGGCGCCGTCGATCTCCGAGACCATCGACTGGGCGAAGACGCTCCTGTTCCTGGGCAAGAACGAGATCGATCCCGAGCTGATCGGCGAGACGCTCCACGTGCTCCTCAAGTACCAATCGGACATCGCCAAGGCCCGTAAGGAGCTGCAGGTCGACGGCGGGCCCCTGCCGGCGCGCACGGCGTCAGCCGGACCGTGACGCCGTGCACCATCTGAACCCGGCGAGGCTGAACGACGCCATGTCGAGCTTGGGTTCCACAGACGCCCCTCCGGTCGGCGATCGCGAGTCGATGCTCGACGTGCTCCAGGGGTTCATCCACGAGCTGCGCGCCGCCGGGCTCCCGGTGTCGATGACCGAGAACCTCGACGCCATGCGTGCCGTCGAGCACGTCGACATCGCCGAGCGCGACACGTTCAAGGCCGCGCTCGGGGCGACGCTGGTGAAGCACCACCACCACTGGCGCGCGTTCGAGACCGTCTTCGACGTCTATTTCTCCCTGCACGGGGCGGGGATCGGCGACGAGGGCGACGACGGCGAGCCGCTGGACCTCGAGTCGATGGAGGCGATGCGTGCCCAGGGCGGCGGCGCCATGGGTGACGTCTCGCCCGAGGAGCTGGCGCAGATGCTCCTCCAGGCGCTCACGAGCATGGACCGGGAGCAGCTCCGCCAGCTGGCGGGCATGGCTGTGGACCGCTTCGCCGGCATGGAGCCCGGACGGCCCGTCGGGGGCACCTACTACCTCTACCGGACGCTGCGTCAGCTGGACTTCGAGGGCCTGACCGCCCGGCTGATGGGCCAGGCCCGCGAGCGGGGCGAGGTCGGCGACGGCGAGCTGGCCGAGCGTCTGGCGGAGGAGGAGTTCCAGGCCCGCCTGCGGGAGCTGAAGGAGCTGGTCGAGGGCGAGATCCGTCGCCGGCTTGTCGCCGACCGCGGTGCGGAAGCCATGGCGCGCACGCTGCGCAAGCCGCTCCCCGAGGACGTCGACTTCATGCACGCGTCACGCGAGGAGATGCTCGCCCTCCAGCGCGCCATCTACCCGCTGACGCGCGCGCTGGCGGCTCGACTCGCGCAACGGCGAAGGCGCCGCAACCGTGGCCACCTCGACTTCCGGTCCACGGTGCGGCACTCGCTGTCGTACGGCGGCGTGCCGGCCGAGCCCAAGTTCCGCCACCCGCGCCCGTCACGACCCGAGATCATGGTCGTCGCCGACATCTCCGGATCGGTGGCGAGTTTCGCCCGCTTCACGCTGCAGTTCGTGTACGCGATGGCGAGCCAGTTCTCGAAGGTGCGGTCGTGGGTGTTCATCGACGGCATCGACGAGGTCACGCGGTTCTTCCAGGAGTCCGACGACGTCGCCGAGGCGGTGCACCGGGTGAACACCGAGGCCGACGTCGTGTGGGTCGACGGCCACTCCGACTACGGGCACGCCTTCGAGGTGTTCCACGAGCATCACTACAAAGAGGTGACGCCGAAGACCTCGATCATCCTGCTCGGCGACGCCCGCAACAACTACCACGCGTCGCAGAACTGGGTGCTCAAGGAGCTCCAACAGCGCGCCCGCCACCTGTACTGGCTGAATCCGGAGCCACGTGGCTACTGGGACACGGGCGACTCGATCATCTCGGAGTTCGGCATCTACTGCGACGGCGTGTACGAGTGCCGGAACCTGCGTCAGCTCGAGCGGTTCGTGACGACCATCGTCGAAGGCTGACCCGTCGCCCTCGCAAGCTCGGGGTAGTCGTCAGGTCTTCGGCTCGCGCCACATGGTCCACACGGGCGGGCCGCCAGGCGCGGGCCGCACCTCGCGCTGCACCTCGAACCCGTGGTGGCGGTACCAGGCGACATTCCCCTCGGTCGACGTCTCGAGGTACGCAGGGACGCCCGTGGTGTCGAGGCGGCCGAGCACGGCGGCGAGCAGCTTCCCGCCCAGCCCTTCGCCCTGGCGCGCGGGCTCGACGCCGATCACCGCCAGGTACCAGTGCGGCTCCTTCGGATGCAGCTTCTCGGTCTCCGTCAGGTAGCGGAGCCCGTCGCGAAACGTGTGCGGTGTGAGCAACGCCTGCCACGCGGCGACGAGCTGGCGCACCGCCCGCCGTCGCGACGGCGGGTAGGCGCCCTCCGGGAGCCAGCCGGCCGTGCCGACGACGGCGCCGTCGTCGACGGCCGCCCAGACTTCTTCGAACGGGAGCCCGTCGCGCACGATCGCCTGCAGAAAGCTGCCGGTCGACCACTGACGGCGACGCGGCGCGGGGTAGAGGTACCGGAACACGGGGTCGTCGTCGAACGCGCGGGCCAGGACGGCCGACGAGTCTCTGAGCTGGTCACGCCGAAGCGTGTCGATCGTGGGCACTCCGCACGTTGTAGTCCCCGAGCAGCTGCCAGGCGCGATCGGCGATCCGGACGAGTGCCAGCAGCTGACCCCGCTC
>DASYFC010000160.1:0-2169 GCA_036498645.1 Acidimicrobiia bacterium
CTGGCCTCCGGCGAGCTTCACCGGCGGGGAGTGCAAACCCGCCGAGTCCGGCTCGCGCTCGCGTTCTCGGAGTGGTACACGACGCGAGCCGCCTTCGCCCTCGTCGCGATCAACGCCGTCGTGATCGCCGCCATCGTCCAATTTCGGGCCGGCGCCGGTCTCGCTCGCCTGGGGTTCTTCGGACTCGCCGGCGCCGGAGTGCTCGGTGTGCTCGCGCTCACGGCATGGCTCGCCAGCAGGCGCCAGACGGCCGAGTGGATAGCCGTCGCCATTGGTCGCCTCCGATTCTGGAAGCCCGCCCCATCGAGAGACGTCCTGCGCGCCGCGGGTGCAGCGTGGTGGTCCGACGCCCAAGAGGTCCTCGGTAACCGGCGGAACCGAATCACCGTCGTGCTGGTCGCGGCGGCGTCAATCGCGTGCGACGCCCTCTGCTTCGGCTTCGCGTTGTGGGCCGTCGGCGTCCATCCCCGCCCCGGTGAGCTCCTGCTCGTCTACGGCGCGGCGATGATCGCTTCCCTCGTGCCTCTCCTCCCCGACGGGCTCGGAACGGTCGAGACGGTCGTCCCCCTCCTCCTCCACCACGGCGGGACTCCTTTCGCCGTCGGCCTCGCTGCCGTGCTCGTCTACCGGGCCATCGCCACGGTGCTGCCGGCCGCCGCCGGGGCGCTCTCGCTCGGGAGGCTGCGGCTCTCGACCGTCAGGGTTTCGCGTCTCGGCGCGTCGACGCCTTAGGAGATCGGCGTCGCCACCGAAGTCATACCTCGGAATGCGAGTGAGTGACCGAGTCTCGAGCTGTTCACGGTGCTTTGCGCGTCCCACTCGCGCGCCTTCGTCCGCCCGACGGCTTCTCGCCGCTTCGACTCGTGCGGACGGACTCGGGGCCGAACCAGTCATGCAATTCGCGCCTCTGCCGGAGCCTCCGCACGAACCCGAACACAACTGCAGCAATGACGACGATGGCGGCGACAATGATCAGGGCCCATACCCAAGCATCCATCGTGATCCCCCACTCGCGATGCGCGTGTACTACCCAGTGCACGGCGCATCGGAAACGACCGGCGGACCGCGATGTTCGGTGTGCGCGTTCTGGCGCGTTCCCGACATACCGCTATGGCTCGGATGTCGCGCGACGTGGGGGCAGCTCGGCTATGTGTTCGGGGAGCGGCCTGCGGCGTCGGACGATTCGGCGCCGGAGTTCACGTTCCCGGGATCGACATTCCGGTCCATCTCTTCGAAGAGGTGCGTCTTCCCCACGAAGGCCGCCCAGGTCCCGAAGAACACGCCGGAGAGCAGGCCGACGACCACCGCCATCGCGATCGGTCCCCCGAGCGGCGACCCCGAGCGGTTCACAGCGAACGCGACCAGGCCGACCCACACAACTACGTTGATCGGTACCGCGACGAGGACGCTGACGACGATCGCGCGCCCCAGTACGTGCTCGGCCCGGAGCTCCTCTTCGATGGCGTGATCTTCGGTCTCGGGCTTGGACAATGCCGTCGACTGTTGCTCCACCACAACATTCTCGTACCCCGGCGGGGTCAGGGGGTCGCGGCAAGCGGTCTCGTGTGATCGACCCGGTTGTCGCGGGTCAACCGAACGTGTACGTCACGATCGTCTGGGGCGCGACGTGGAGATCCCAGGTACCGTCGTTGGCGCGGGCCGGCAGGGCGGTCGGTGAGAGCTGGTCGGTCGGCGATGTGGCGACGGCTTGGCGGGCGTTCGTGCGACCTCCGGGGAGCGCGAGGCCGAACGTCGCTTCGGTCGGGCCTTCGTTCCAGGCGACGACACTCCAGCCTCGGCCGTGACGGAAGGCCATCACGCGGACTCCGTCGGGCGCGCCTTGGACGTCGTGGCGGACTGCACCCGGGCGCACGTAGCGGCTGAACTGTCCGAGCACGAAGAAGCGCTTCGTCGTATAGACGTCGACGTTGCCGTCGCCGGCGAAGTTCTGGTCGTAGTACAAGAGGCCGTCGTTGAATCCGGTGGCGTTGATTCGCGTCACGCACGACGGGTCGGCTTTGGGATCGCAGCCGATGGCGGATGACAGTGCCGTCCACCAATACCAGGCGGTGTCCCGGGCGACGGTGAGGTCGTCGTAGATCTGGTCGGCGAGCCAGAGGCCTTGCGTCATCGTCGGGTCGTACTGGGCGCCGAAGCTGGTCGCCACGC
>DASYFC010000161.1:0-16826 GCA_036498645.1 Acidimicrobiia bacterium
TCGCGCTCGAGGTCGTCAGCCAACGACGATCGGCTCCCCGGTCCAGCGGGCCTTGAGCTCGTCGTTCCCGATGCCCTCCTGCTGGATGCGCTCCTGGAGCAGGACGATGCCCTGGAGCAGCGCCTCGGGGCGCGGCGGGCAACCGGGCACGTACACGTCGACGGGGATGATCTGGTCGACGCCCTTGGTGACCGAGTACGAGTCCCAGTAGGGGCCGCCGCAGTTGGCGCACGCGCCCATCGAGATCACGTACTTCGGATCGGGCATCTGCTCGTAGAGGCGCTTGATGGCGGGCGCCATCTTGTCGGTGACGGTGCCCGAGATCACGACGAGGTCGGCCTGCCGGGGACTGGCCGGGAACGGGATGACGCCGAGCCGCATCATGTCGTAGCGGGGACTGGCGAGGGCGGCGCCCATCTCGATCGCGCAGCACGCGAGGCCCCACTGGAACATCCACAGCGAGTACTTGCGGCTGTAGTTGAGGAGCCACGTGAGCGGCTTCGGGACCCTGCCCCGTTCGACTAGGCCCATCGGAGCACCCCCTTGCGCCAGGCGTACACCAGGCCCAGCGCGAGGATCACGACGAACACCACCATCTCGACCAGGGCGAACGTGCCGAGGCTCTCGAGGCGGACCGCCCACGGGAAGATGAACACGGCCTCGACGTCGAACATCACGAAGAGCAACGCGTAGACGTAGTACCGGATGTTCGACTGACCGAAGCCGGAAACGGGGTCCGAGCCGGCCTCGTAGGTGATGTACTTCTCGTCCTGCGGGCGGTCGGGACGGAGGAGCCGCCCGACGCCGAGCATGGCGCCGAACATCCCCGCCGCCGCGGCGGCAAGCACCGCGACCGCGAGATAGGTCTCGTAGTACGTCGTCACCGCGCGACCCCCAGGCCACGGGAGTAGGACCCAAACGGACACTACACCGGCCCAATTCCGGCGCTACAAACGGCGCGAGCAGCACGGAAGGGGCGTGGTGCCGGGAATCGACGGGCATGTGCGATCGTTCTCGCAGGGCGATGGTCCCTCCCGCCCGGTTCGATCCCGACCAAGATGAGGTCGCCGCGACGACCGAGCGACGCCCTGGCGAGGTTTGGCCCTTGAGCACTCCTGCGACGACTGCCCGGAGCATGCGCTCGCCCGACCAACCGCGCACCGCGTTCGTGCTCTCCGGCGGCGGCAACCAGGCCGTCAGCCAAGTGGGCATGCTGCGGGCGATGCTGGAGCGCGACATCGTCCCCGACGTGGTGATCGGCACCTCGGCGGGGGCGCTCAACGGAGCGGTGGTGGCGACGGACCCGACCGTCCCCGGCGTCGAGCACCTGGCCGACGTGTGGATGTCGATCCGTTCGGGCGAGGTGTTCCAGGGCGGCAGGCTCGCCCGGGCGTGGAACGTGCTCCGCCGTGACGATCACTTGTTCACGAACGAGGGCCTGCGTTCAATCCTCGACCGGGCGCACACGGCCGAGACGTTCGCGGAGACCGAGGTGCCGCTGCGCGTGGTCGCGACCGACCTGAGCACCGGCGACGAGGTCGTGTTCGCGAGTGGGCCCGTCGAGCCGGCCTTGCTCGCCAGCACCGCGCTCCCGGCGCTCTTCCCCCCGATCGCGCACGACGAGCGTCTCCTCGTCGACGGCGCCGTGACGAACACCGTGCCGCTGTGGCACGCCCTGTCCGGCCCGATCGACCGGATCTACGTGTGCAACGTGTCGGGCGCGCTTATCGAACGGCGGATGCGCTCTCCGCTCGACGTCGCGGTGCGCGCGTTCGCGATCTCCCGCAACCAGCGCTTCGACCTCGAGCTCCGGCACGCACCGCCCGAGGTCGACGTGGTGGTGCTCCCGAACCCGTCCGACCAGCGGGACCTGTTCGACTTCTCCGACTCGATGATGCTCATCGAGGAGGCGCACCACCTCGCCGCGCGTGCCCTCGACGAGCACGAGGCCGAGGCGGCTCGACCGCGCGAGCGCGCCCGCCGCCGGTGGTTCCGCCGCCGCCGCGACGTCGCGTAGACCTCTGATCAGCGGATCAGGAAGGTGGCGTCCTTGGCGATGTCGAGGAACGCGCCGGGCAGGATGCCGAGGACGAGCGTGAACGCGGCAGTGACCGCGAGAACGGCTGCGGCGGGCGGGTCGACCCGCAGGGGACGCCGTCCGGGCTCGGCCGCATCGGCCGGCTCTTCACCGCCGGTGTACATGGTGACCACGACGCGCAGGTAGAAGAAGGCGGCGACGACGGCGGCGACGACACCGACGATGGCCAGGTAGTACTGGCGGGCGTCGACCGCCGCCGCGAAGACCTGCAGCTTGGCGACGAAACCTCCCGTGAACGGCACACCCGCCTGGGCGAGTAGGAAGAACGCCAGCAACGCGGCCAGCGCCGGGCGCTCCGTTCCCAGGCCGCGGTACTCGGACAGCGTGTGGCGGGCGTCGTGCGAGGAGCGCGCCACCACCGTGACCACCGCGAAGGCGCCGATCGTCATGAACGCGTACACGAGCAGATAGAACAGAGCCGACTGCAGCCCGCGGGCGGACGCGCCCCCGTTCGTGACGGCGGCGGCGGCGAAGCCGATGAGGATGTAGCCGGCGTGCGCGATCGACGAGTAGGCGAGCATGCGCTTCACGTCGTCCTGCACGAGGGCGACCACGCTGCCGATGACGAGCGAGAGGATCGCCAGCGCCCCGACTGCCGGGCGCCAGTCGTTGCGGAACAGCGGGAAGGACACCTGGAACACGCGCAGCAGCGCGGCGAACCCGGCGACCTTGGTGGCGGACGACATGAAGGCCGTCACGGGGGTGGGCGCGCCCTGGTACACGTCGGGTGTCCACATGTGGAACGGCACCGCCGCCACCTTGAACCCGAGCCCGACGAGGAGCAGTCCGAGGCCGATGAGCAACACGCCCTCGTCGAGGACGGTGTTGGCGGCGAGGAACCGGGAGATGCCCGTGAGGGAGGTCGTCCCGGTGGCGCCGTACACCAGCGCGACGCCGTACAGGAACACAGCCGACGAGAACGCGCCGAGCACGAAGTACTTGATCCCGGCTTCCTGCGACGCGAGACGGCGGCGGTCGAACGCGGCCAGGACGTACAGCGGGATCGAGAGGATCTCGAGCGCGAGGAACACGATGACGAGGTCGTTGGCCGTCGTCATCGCGAGCATGCCGGTGGCCGACAGCAGCACCAGCGCCAGGTACTCGGGACCCTCGAGGCGCTCGCGCTGGATGTAGCTGACGGAGAGCAGGAGGGCGAGCGCGGTGGCGGCGACGACAACCCCACCGAGGAACACGCCGAAGCCGTCGACGCGCAGCATGCCGGCGATCGTCGTGATCGCGCCGTGGTCCTGGAACTCGCTCCACTGGCGGACGAGGAGCGCGGCGGCCGCCGTCACTCCGCTGAACGCCAGCACGATCGAAGCCGGGTAGACCCACCTGCCCCGGCGCACGATCGATCGCAGCAGCACGATCGCCACCGCGGCACCGGCGAGCGCGACTTCGGGCGAGACGGCGAGCCAGTCGACCGACGGCGTCGTGATGTTCGGGACGTCGCGGGCCTGGGTGAGCAGCGAGACGATCACCGGCCCGCCAGCTCCCGTGTGTTCATGTGCGCGCAGTCGTCACGGTTCACGGCTGCTCTCCGTGTCGCGACCGCGGGCTCCTTGTAGTCGCTTCCCCGCTCGACGCCGCAGATCACACGGCGCACCGACGGCTCGACCCGGTCGATCACCGGCTTCGGGTAGATGCCGAGGAAGAGGCTGAGGGCGAGCAACGGGACCACTGCCGTGAGCTCGCGCACCTTGAGGTCGCGCAGCGTCGCGTTCTCACCGTCGGCCGGGCCCGTGAACGCGCGCTGGTATGCCCACAGCAGGTACACCGCCGCCAGGATCACGCCCACGGCCGAGATCACCGCGTAGGGACGGTGGACGATGAACGTCCCGATCAGCGCCAGGAACTCGCCGACGAAGCCCGAGAACCCCGGCAGCCCGATCGATGCGAACGCGACCGCCAGGAAGATCCCGCCGAAGACCGGCGCCGCCTTCCAGAGCCCGCCGAAGTCGGAGATGTTGAACGTGTGCCTCCGGTCGTACAGGAACCCGACGAGGAGGAACAACGCGCCGGTCGTCAGGCCGTGGCTGATCATCGTGAATACGCCGCCCTCGAGGCCCTGGGTGGTGAGCGCGAAGATTCCGAGCACGACAAACCCGAGGTGCGCGACCGACGAGTACGCGATCAGTCGTTTCAGGTTCGGTTGCATCGCCGCGACGACGGCGCCGTAGATGATCCCGATCGTCGCCAGCACCAGGAGCATCGGCGCGAAGAACACACTGGCGTCGGGGAACAGCGGCAGTGAAAAGCGCAGGAACCCGTACGTGCCCATCTTCAGCAGCACGCCGGCAAGGATCACGGACCCCGCCGTCGGCGCCTCGGTGTGGGCGTCGGGCAGCCAGGTGTGCAGCGGGAACAACGGCACCTTGACCGCGAACGCGGCGAAGAACGCGAGGAACAACAGCTTGGCCGTGCCGTCCGACAGCCCGCCGGGTGCCCACACGGTGAGGGTGCGCAGGTCGAAGGTGAGCGCGTGGTCCTGGGCGTGCAAGAACGCCAGCGTCAGCAGCCCGACGAGCAGGAACGCCGACCCGAGCGCTGTGTACAGATAGAACTTGAGCGCCGCGTACACGCGCCGGTCGTGGCCCCACCCGGCGATGATGAAGTACATCGGCACGAGCACGATCTCGAAGAACACGAAGAACAGGATGAGGTCGAGACTGAGGAAGACGCCGAGCAGGGCGGACTCCAGCACCAGCATCCACATCGTGTACGACTTCAGGCGTTCGCTGATCGTCTGCGACGCGATCAGCCCGATCGGGAAGAGCAGCGCCGTCAGAGCGACCATGAACAGGCTGATGCCGTCGACGCCGACGAGGTAACGGACACCGAGCGTGTCGATCCACGGGTGGTTCTCGACGAGCTGGTAGCCGGAGGCGCTGGTGTCGAAGGCGTACAGCAGGTATCCGACGAACCCCAACGTCGCGGCGGTGGCCACGTACCCGACCGCGCGTACGACCTCGGGGCGCCGCCGCGGCAGCACTGCGACCAGCACCGCGCCGGCGAGGGGCGTGAAGATGATGAACGTGAGGAGCGGGAATCCGGCGTCGCGCATCAGCCTGCCCTGACCGCGAGGAACACCAACAGGGCGACGGCGCCCAGCACCACGCCGAGGGCGTAGTTGCGCACCAGGCCCGTCTGGACGCGGCGGAGGCGGCCCCCGGCGTCCCGCACGAGCGTGGCGACGCCGTTCACGGCTCCGTCGATGATGCCGAGGTCGAAGCCGCGGTTCAGCCAGTCGGCGAAGCGGTACACCGGGCCCCGGACGAGGTTCGCGATGATCTCGTCGAAGTAATAGGCGTGCTGGAACAAACGGCCGGCGACGCCGAGACGCTCCGGTAACGGATCGCCCTCGGGCGACGGGATGCCCTGCCGGTAGATCCGGTACGCGATGTACAGGCCGATGAGACCGAAGACGACCGAGATCCCCTCCAGCGTCGATCCCGCCACGAACGACGTGACGTCGATCTTCGGCGCGTCGGCGAACACGGGCTCGAGCCATTGGGTGAGGAACTCGACGCTCCTGAACGGCAGGCTGAGCACCCCGCCGACCGCGGCGAGCGCCGCCAGCGCCACGATCGGGAAGGTCATCGTCACCGGTGACTCGTGCGGCGGGTGCGTCAAGCGCGCCGGCTTCGGCGGCACGTAGGCCGGCACGGTCGGGGACTCCAGCGAGAACCCGTGTTTCTCCGGTTGCTCCGCCGCATCGACGGCCTCGAAGCGCTCGTTGCCGTAGAACACGAGCCAGACGGCGCGGGTCATGTAGAAGGCGGTGAGCAGGGCGGCGGCCGTGCCGACGATCCACACGCCGTAGTCACCGGCAAAGTACGCGCGCGACAGCACCTCGTCCTTCGCCCAGAAGCCCGCGAACGGAGGTACGCCGGAGATCGCGAGCCAGGCGATGATGAACCCGAGCGCAGTGAACGGGAGGTACTTGCGCAGCCCGCCCATCGTCCGCATGTCCTGGTTGTCGTCGCTGGCATGGATCACCGACCCGGCGCCGAGGAAGAGCGACGCCTTGTAGAACGCGTGCGCGACGACGAGGAAGATCGCCGCCGCGTAGGCACCTACGCCGAGGGCGAGGAACATGAACCCGAGCTGGCTGATCGTCGAGTACGCCAGCACGCGTTTGATGTCGACCTGGATGAGCGCGACCGTCGCCGCCAGCAGGGCGGTGGCGGCGCCGATGATCGACACGACAGTGAGTGCCGAGCCGCCGCTCGCCTCGAAGAAGGGATGGGCACGGGCGACGAGGAACACGCCCGCCGTCACCATGGTCGCCGCGTGGATCAGCGCCGACACCGGCGTGGGGCCCTCCATGGCGTCCGGCAGCCAGACGTGCAGCGGGAACTGCGCGCTCTTCCCGACGGCGCCGAGGAACAAGAGCAGAGCGATCGCGGTAGCAGTCCCGGCGGCGAGCTTGCTCGCGCCGGCGTTCATCGCGCTGTAGTTCAGCGAGCCGAGCTCGGAGAAGATCAGGAACATCGCGACCATGAACCCGAAGTCGCCGACGCGCGTCGTGACGAACGCCTTCTTGCCCGCCACTGCAGCCGAGTTGCGCTGGAACCAGAACGACACCAGCAGGTACGAGCAGAGGCCCACGCCTTCCCAGCCGAGGAACGTCACCAGGAAGCTCGACCCGAGCACGAGGACGAGCATCGACGCGCAGAAAAGGTTCATGAACGCGAAGAAGCGGCCGAAGTTCCCGTCGCCGTGCATGTAACCCAGTGAGTAGACGTGGATCAGGGTGCCGACGCCGGTGACGAAGAGGATGAACGTGATCGAGAGCGGATCGGCGAGGAACCCCATCTTCACCTGGAGCCCGCCGGTCGGGAACCACGTGAAGAGATCGACGGTGTGCGTTCGCGGCGTCACGTTCCGGAGCGCGAGCAGCATGACGACCGACCACGCGAACGACAGCGCCATCAGGCCGGTGGCGAGCCACCCGGCCTTGGGCTCGCCCAGGCGGCGGCCGAACAGCAAGAGGATCGCGGCGCCCAGGGCGGGGAGAGCGGGCACGATCCAGACGAGGTCGAGCAGGTCGCGGGCGTCCACGCTCAGCCCTTCAGCAGCCGGACGTCGTCGGCGGTGGCGCCCCGCCGGCGCCGGAAGATGGCGACGATGATCGCGAGCCCGACCGCCACCTCGGCCGCCGCCACCACGAGGGTGAAGAAGACGATGACCTGGCCGCCGATGTCGTTGAGCGCGCGCGAGAACGTCACGAAGGTGAGGTTGGCGGCGTTGAGCATGAGCTCGACGCACATGAACATCACCAGCACGTTGCGCCGCAGCAGCAGGCCGACGGCCCCGATCGTGAACAGCAACGCGCCGACCACGAGGTAGTAGTTAGGCGTGATGTCGAGGGCGGCGAGGCTCACGGCGTCACCGGTTCTTCCTCGGCCTCCGCCGCCTCGCTCAGCTCGGCCGCAGTGATCTGCTCCTCGATGGCCTGCTCGTGCTCGTCGAGCTGCGCGCGCTGACCGCTGCGCCGGGCGAGCACGACCGCGCCCACGACCGCGATCACGAGCAGGACGGCGGTGAGCTCGAACGCCCACAGGAAGTCGGTGAACAGGACGCGCGCGACGCGCTGGACGTTGCCGAGGTTCTGGCCGTCGACCCGCCCGCGCACCGAGCCTCGCACGGACGGCGCGCCGGTCGCCCACGTGCGCCCCGCCAGCACGAAGATCTCGCCGAGCAGGATCGCCCCCAGCGCCACCGCGGCCGGCCGCTGGTACGGGATCGGGTCCCGGAGCGATTCCTCGCGGTCGACGCCGAGGAGCATGATCACGAACAGGAAGAGCACGACGATGGCGCCCGCGTACACGATGATCTGCACCGCCGCGACCAGCTGCGCCTCCTGGAGCAGGAAGAAGATCGCCACCGCGACCAGCGTCACGACCAACAGGAGTGCGCAATGGACAGGGTTGCGCGCGAGCACGACACCGAGGGCGCCACCGAGCGCGAGCGCGGCGGCCACGAAGAAGACGACCGCCTCGACGGTCACTCGCTCTGGCCCTTCTCGGGGGGTCGGATGCCGAAGCCGAGCTCGGCCGACCAGCTCACCTTCCCCTCGTAGCCGGCGTCGCCCGACGGTGACGTCGCTCGCATCCATCCGCTCGTCTGATCGTCCTCGTTGCCGAGCCACAGCTCCCACGGCAGCCGGCGGGCGCGGCCTTCGTCGTCGACGAGGAGCTCGTCCTTCGTGTAGATCGCGTCGTCGCGGTTGACGAACGCGAACTCGAACTGCTTCGTCTCGGTGATGGCTTCGGTCGGGCACGCCTCCACGCACATGTCGCAGTGGATGCAGCGGAGGTAGTTGATCTCGTACACGAACCCGTACCGCTCTCCGGGCGCGACGGGCGCGTCGGGCGGGTTGTCGGCACCACGCACGTAGATGCACCGCGCCGGGCACACGCCCGCGCACAGCTCGCAGCCGATGCACTTCTCCATGCCGTCCTCGTACCGGTTGAGCACGTGTCGGCCGTGCAGGCGCTCGGGCTTCGGGCTCTTCTCCTTCGGATAGAAGTCCGTGAGCCGGGGCCGGAAGACCTGACGGAGCGGGATGGTGAACCCGCGGAGGAAGTCGAGCACGCTCATCAGCGGATCTGCTCCTGCTCCCGGAGCTCGCCCGGTTTCGCGATCGAGGCGTACAGCACGAGGTAGACGAGCACGGCTCCGACGGCGGCGGCGGGCACCACGATCCAGAGGTTCCATCCCTCCTGGCGTCCGATCACCACGACGCCCGAGACCATCAGCCAGAGGAACGCGATCTCGATCATGTACTTCCAGCCGAGGTCCATCAGCTGGTCGTAGCGCAAGCGCGGCAGCGTCGCCCGTATCAGCACGGTGCCGTACAGCAGCACGAGCAGCTTGAGCATGAACCAGAACACCGGCATCACCCAGACGTTGATCGTGCCCGTGGCGTCGAGGAACCCGAGTTTCGGCCCGGAGGGGCCACCCAGGAACAACGTGACCGCGATCGCGCTCATCGTGATCACGTTCATGAACTCGGCCAGAAAGAAGATCGCGAAGCGGATGCCGGTGTACTCGGTGTGGAAGCCGCCGACCAGCTCCTGCTCCGCCTCGACGAGGTCGAACGGCGGGTGGTTGGTCTCGGCGATGGCGGCGATGAGGAAGATCACGAATGCGACGATCGCCGGCCGGACGTACCACTGGCCCAGGCCGTGGATCCAGTTGCCCGTCCACGCCTGGCCGTTCACGATCCCGCGCGTCGAGAGTGTCCCCGACTGGATCAGCACGCCGACGATGGCGAGGCTGAACGCGGCCTCGTAGCTCAACAGCTGGGCGGATGCCCGCACGGCGCCGAGGAGCGGGTACTTCGACCCCGACGACCAGCCCGCCAGCAGGACCCCGTACAAGCCGAGCCCCGACATCGCCAGGAGCCACAGCACGCCGATCGGCAGCTCGGCCAGTTGGAGGTAGGTCGTGTGACCGGCGATGCTCACTCTGCCGCCGATGGGCACGATGCTGAAGGCCAGGAACGCGGGCAGGATCGACAGGTAGGGCGCGACGAGGAATACGTATTTGTCGGCGCTCCTGGGGATCGACTGCTCCTTGAAGAACAGCTTGATGCCGTCGGCGAGGGTCTGGAGGATCCCGAACGGCCCCGCGTTGTCCGGGCCGATCCGGTTCTGCATGTCGGCGATGACCTTGCGCAGGAACCAGATGTAGAAGAGGACGGCGACCAGGAGCAGCGCGAACGTCGCGATCGTCTTGCCGATGACGATCAGCACGACGGTCAGGTCGATGTTGCCGCTGACGAGCGGGTCGACGAACGTCACGACCGCTTCCCCACCATCTCCAACCGGACGTCCGTCACGGCCGCGCCGGCGTCGATCAGGTCACCGGCACCGGGCCCGGGCTGGTTGAACGACAGGAACGCGACCCCGCGCGGGATGCCGGGCGCGGCGCGCACCGGCAGCACTACGGACCCGCGCCCGCTGGTGGCCTGCACCTCCTCGCCGTCGGCGATGCCGATCTGGTCGCGGTCGATCGGGTTGACGAGGAGCGTCGCCCCTGCTGCGAGTGGCGCCAGCGACGGCGACGCGGTGCTGACGCGTCCGGCGTCGTAGAGCTTCCGGCCCGACACCAGCCGCAGCGCGTAGGCGTCGCGAGCTTGGGCCGGCGAGCGTCCCGTGGCGCGGTCCCACTCGTGCAAAGGCGGGCCGGCGGCGATCGCGTCGCGCGCCGCGCTGCCGATCGCGTCCGCCTCGGCGCGCGAACCCTCCGGCCCCCCGACCTCGGTCAGCCCCGGCTTCACGGTCGTGGTCGACCCGGTACCGGTCGCCTCGACCACACCGGTGCCGACGTGCGAGGTCACACCCTCCTCGGAGGCGATCGTCCCGGGGAGGATCGGCTCCCACGACGCGTCCGTGATCGGCGGGCCGGGGGCGTCGAGCACGAGCTCGTCGTCGTGGTCGCCGAGCGGCAACACGATGCCGTCCCGGGCGCGCCGGAGCAGGGCGGCGTCGACCCCGGTGAACGCGGGCGCGAGGCGGGCGATCTCGTCCTGTACCTCCGGCACGGTCTCGAGGTCGAGGTCGGCACCAAAGCGGGCTGCGAGCTCGGCGGCGATGCGCCAGTCCGACATGACGGTTCCCTCGGGCGAGATCTGCTGCGAGACCCGTTGTATCCGCCCCTCGATGTTGGACGCCGTGCCGGGTTTCTCCGCCCACACGGTGACGGGGAGGAACACGTTCGCCGCCCGGGTGCTCTCGGTGAGGAAGGCGTCGCACGCGATCACGAAGTCGACGTTGGCGATCGCGTCGTGGGCGAGGCGGCGATCGGGGAAGTCGGCGATCGGGTCGGCGTCGAGCAGCACGAGCCCGTGCAGCTGCCCGTCCACGGCGGCTTGGAGGATCCCCGACGCGTCGAGGCCCCGGCGCTCGGGCACCGCGCCCCACGCGTCGGTGAAGCGCTCGCGGCCGGCGTCGAGCGTGACGCGGCCGGGTAAAAAGCCCGGCGCGAGGCCGAGGTCGAGGGCGCCGTGCACGTTCGAGCGCCGGAGCGCCGAGAGGAACCGCGTGCCGGGGCGCGCCGCGAGAAGCGCGGCGGCGCGCACGATCGAGTCGGGCGCCTCGGCGAGCGATGGGCGCCCGAGGATCACCACGACGTCGCCGTCCCGACCGGTGAGGAGGGAACCGGCCCGATCGATCTGCTCGTTGCCGGTGCGGTCGCCGTCGAACGAGCGGACGAGGTCCGCGACCACGTCGTGCGCCTCGCCGGGTACGTAGCGGACGACGGCGTCCGCATCCCGGCTGAGGCCGTTGTCGCACGGTGCGAGGTCGATCAGCGGCACACCGAGCTCATCGGCCGCCTTCCGGACGCGCAGGAAGAGCACGGGCAGCTCCTCCTTCAGGTCGGGCGCGAGCAGGACGATGGCGGCGGCCCGCTCGCAGTCGGCGATCGTCGCCCGCGGCAGGCCGAGCACGATGTCGGCGGGGAGCCCGTCGCCGAGCTGGGCGTCGACGTTGTCGGTGCCGAGGACGCCCTTCGCGAACCGGGACCATACGTAGGCGTCCTCGTTCGTGCCCCGTCCGCCGCCGAGGACGGCGATGCCCTCGGGACCGTGTACGTCGAGGACCTTGCGCAGGCCGGCGGCGGCGGCATCCAGCGCTTCGGGCCACGACGTCTCGACGAGCTCCCCCCGCTCGCGGACCATCGGCACGCGCACGCGGTCGTCGGCGTGCACCCACTCGTACCCGTACCGACCCTTGTCGCACAGCCAGCCCTCGTTCACGGGACCGGAGTCGACGCCGAGCAGGCGGACGAGACGGTTGGACGACGACTGCACCGCGGCCCGGCATTGCACCGCGCACGTCACGCACGACGTCTCGGAGGTCGTGAGGTCCCACGGCCGCGCGGCGAACCGGTACGGCTTGGCCGTGAGCGCCCCCACCGGGCAGATCTGCACGGTGTTCCCCGAGAAGTACGACGTGAACGGGTCGTCGGGATACGTGATCACCTCGGTGAGGTCGCCGCGCCCGCCGAAGTCGATCAGCGGGTCGCCGGCGATCTCTGCGGCGAAGCGCGTGCAGCGCCCGCACTGGATGCAGCGCTCGCGGTCGAGCAGGACGAGGTCGCTGATCGGGATCGGCTTCTCGAAGTGACGCTTCTCCTCGATGTAGCGCGACTCGCCCGGCCCGAACGCCAACGTCTGGTCCTGGAGCGGGCACTCGCCGCCGCGGTCGCAGACCGGGCAGTCGAGCGGATGGTTGACGAGCAGGAACTCGAGGACGCCGTCCTGCGCCTTGCGCACGTTGTCCTTCTGGGTGTGCAGGACCATGCCGTCGTACACAGGGGTCGCGCAGGCGATCTGGAGCCCGCGCAGGCCTTCGACCTCGACGAGGCACATGCGACACATACCGACCGGCTTCATGCGGTCGTGCCAGCAGAAGCGCGGGATGTAGGTGCCGTGCTCCTGGGCCGCCCTGATGAGCAGCTCGCCGTTCGGGACCTCGATCTCGCGGCCGTCGACGGTGATACGCACCTGCTCGGGACCGGGGCGGACGGGCAGCACGTACTCCCACTCCGACGGCCACTGGCTCATCGGCTGGTCCGTCATCCGCCACCTCCGCCCGCGGCCGCGACCGGGATGCGCTTCCTCGTGTCTGCGCCCATTCGCTCCGCGATCTCGTCGCGGAAGTAGCGATCGAGGCTCACGACGTGCGACATGATGCTGGGGCCGAGCGCGCAGATCGTCGTCTGCGCGAACGGCGCGTTCAGGCCGGGGACGATGTTGTCGCCGAAGTCGAGCATGAGGTCGAGGTCGTCGGGCCGGCCGAGCCCGTGCGACATGCGGTACAGGATCTTCTCGATCCAACCCGACCCTTCGCGACATGGCGTGCACTTGCCGCACGACTCGTGGGCGAAGAACTTCGCGAGCCGCCACGCGACGAGCAGCGGGTCGGTCCTCTCGTCGAACACCATGATCGCTCCGGACCCGAGCATGGACTTGAGGTCGTTCTGGACGTGGTCCATGTCGGTCGGCTCGTCGAGATGCTCTGGCATCAGCCACGGCGACGACGCGCCGCCCGGGATGAAGAACTTCATGCTGCGCCCGCCGGGCACGCCCCCGGCAAGGCCCTCGATGAGCTCGCGGAACGTCGTACCGAGCTCGACCTCGTAGTTGGCGGGCCGCTCGACGTGGCCCGACACCGAGAAGATGCGCGTGCCCGTCGACCGGCCGACCCCGAGCCCGGCGTACCAGTCGCCACCGCGTTCGATGATGGCCGGGACGGTGGACAGCGTCTCGACGTTGTTGACCACGGTCGGCTTGGCGAACAGTCCCTGCACCGCTGGGAACGGCGGCTTGATGCGCGGCATCGCCCGCTCGCCCTCGAGGCTCGACAACAGGCCGGTCTCGTCGCCGGCGATGTAGCAGCCCGCGCCGCGGTGGAGGATCACGTCCAGGTCGAAGCCCGATCCGAGGATGTCCCGGCCGAGGAACCCGCGCTCGTACGCCTCGTCGATCGCGCGCCTCAGCCGCTCGTACCCCAGTGCGAACTCGCCCCGGACGTACACGAACGCCTGATGGCACTCGACGGCGAACGCGGAGATGACGACGCCCTCGATCAGCTGGTGCGGGTCGCGCTCGACGAGCATGTGGTCCTTGAAGGTGGACGGCTCCCCCTCGTCGGCGTTCACGGCGAGGTAGCGCGGGTAGACGTCCTTGGGCAGGAACGACCACTTCTGGCCGGTGCCGAACCCGGCGCCGCCCCGGCCCCGCAGACCCGACGCCTTCACCTGCTCGTCCTGGATCGCCTCGGAGGTCATCCCGAGCGCCTTGCGCAGCGCCTCGTACCCGCCGGTCGCGAGGTACCGCTCGAGCGTCCACGAGTCCTCGGGATGGTCGCGGAGGCGCTTGGTGACGATGCGCGTCTCGGGCATCAGCGCGTCGCTCCTGCGTCGATGCGAGTGCCCGAGATCGTGCGCGGCGTCCGGACGCGGGACTTGTACTCGTCGATGATCGTGGTCGCGGCTTCGACGTCGACCGGGCCGTGGTAGTCGTAGTTCACCTGCATGACCGGAGCGAGGTCGCAGGCGGCGATGCACTCGACCTCCTCGACGGACACGTCGTCGTCGTCCAAATGACGGTCCTCGAGCGCGCGCAGCAGCTCGGGCCCGCCGTTCACGAGGCAGCTCACGTTCGTGCAGACAGAGACGACCAGCCGCCCGACGGGCTCCCGCTTGAACATGGAGTAGAAGGAGCACACGCCGAGCACCTGGGCCGACGTGAGGTCGAGGATGCGGCCGATCTCCTCCATCGCGTCGGGGCTCACCCAGCCGTCCTGGTCCTGGGCGAGGTGCAGCAGCGGGAGGATGGCGGACTTCGCCACCGGGTAGCGGGCGACGATCTCGCGGGCGCGGCTGAGGTTCTGCGGCGTGAAGGCCATTACCGGTCGACCTCGCCCATGATCGGGTCGACGCTCGAGATGACGGCGACGGCGTCGGCGATCAGCCGGTCCTCCATCATCGGGGCCATCGACTGGAGGTTGTAGAAGGACGGGCCGCGGATGTGCAGCCGGCAGGGCTTCCCCGTGCCGTCGGCGACGAGGTAGCAGCCGACCTCGCCCCGCGGCGACTCGACGGCGGCGTACGTCTCGCCCGGCGGCACCTTGAACCCTTCGGTGAACAGCTTGAAGTGGTGAATGAGCGCCTCCATCGATTCGTCGATGCGAGCGCGTGGTGGCGGCGTGACCTTACGGTCCTGAACCCGGTAGTCGCCCGCCGGCATCTTCTCGACGCACTGGCGCACGATCTTCACCGACTCGAGGATCTCCTGGAGCCGAAGGCGGTAGCGGTCGTAGCAGTCGCCGTTCTGCGTGTAGACGACGTCGAAGTCGACCTGGTCGTAGGCGAGGTACGGCTGTGACTTGCGCAGGTCCCACGGGAAGCCGGTCGAGCGGAGGATCGGGCCCGTTGCGCTGAGCGCAAGCGCCTGCTCGGTGGTGATCACGCCGACACCGGTCAGGCGCTCCTGCCAGATCGGGTTCCCGGAGAGCAGTTCGTCGTACTCGGCCGTGCCCTTCTCGACCTCGTTGCAGAGCTCGAGCGTGTCGTCCTGCCATCCGTCGGGCAGCTCGGCGGCGACGCCGCCGGGGCGGATGTAGTTGTTGTTCATCCGCAAGCCGGTGATCTTCTCGAGGAGCCGCAGCGTCTCTTCGCGCTCGCGCCAGCCGTAGATGATCATCGACAGCGCGCCCATGTCCAAGCCGTTCGTGGCCTGCCACAGCAGATGCGACGCGATGCGGTTCAGCTCGTTCAGGTACATGCGGATCCATGTGGCGCGGGGCGGGACCTCGACGTCGAGGAGCTGCTCGACCGCCATCGAGAACACGAGCTCGTTGGAAAGCGGTGAGGCGTAGTCCATGCGCGTCACGTTCGTTGCGCCCTGGACGTACGTGAGCTCTTCGCCCGTCTTCTCCATGCCCGTGTGCAGGTAGCCGACGACGGGCTTGGCGCGGACGATCGTCTCGGCGTCGAGCTCGAGCATCACGCGGAGCACGCCGTGCGTCGACGGGTGCTGCGGGCCCATGTTGATGATCATGGTGTCGCCCTCGCCCTCGACCTCGGGCCAGGGACCGCCCGTCACCACCAGGTCGCGTGTGGGCTGGAGCTCTTGGGCGCCCTCGTCCGTCTGCTGGGTCAGGCGGGGGTCGGCGACGAAGTCGTCCTCGTCGTGCGAGCGGGCATCGGAGTCGTCGCGGGTGCCGTCGCGCGCGTCGCTCATCTCGGCCTCGGATCTTCCTTGAAGGTGACGGGCACCCGGGCGGGGGCGTCGTCCTTGCGCAACGGGTACCCCACCCAGTCGTCCGGCATCAGGATGCGGGCGAGATCGGGATGGCCGGTGAACGTGATGCCGAACAGGTCGTACACCTCACGCTCGCCGAAGTTCGCGCCCGGATACACCTCGGTGAGGCTCGGAGCGGACGGGTCCGCGGCCGGCACCTCGCAGATCGCGCGGATACGGCGGTTGCGGGGATGCGAGAGGAAGCTCGCGACCAGCTCGAAGCGCTCCGGGGTCACGCCGGGGACAGAGAGCCGGGCGGCATCGACGAGGTGGTCGACGGCGGTCACGTCGACGCACTGCGTGAATTGCTGCTCGTCGCGCAGAAACCCGCCCAAGTCGGCCCAGATCGCGCGGTCGACGTACACGACCGGCTGGCCGTGCGAGCGGTGGAAGACCGTGCCCGGGAACCGTTCCACCACGGCCGCCGCCACGTCGTCGTCGGGCGGCGGCGCCTTCTCCTTCTCCTCTTCTTCTACGCGCGTGTCGCCGTTCTTGTGAGCGTCTTCACGAGCGTCGTCGTCGGGCATCGTCGTGGTCCTCGGGACGCCGTCCTACCGCGTGGCCAAGCTGTCGGCCCGGGTGCCATCGCGCTGCTCTACCTGGATTCCGGCGCCACCATGGGCGGTGCCGGCGCGCCGCTTCATGATCTCGCCGCTGCGGATCTGGTCGTGGAGCGTGAGGATCCCTTGCATCAGCGTCTCCGGCCCGGGCGGGCACCCGGGCACGTACACGTCGACCGGCACGATCTGATCGACGCCCTGCACGAGCGCGTAGTTGTTGAACATCCCGCCCGTGCTCGCGCACACGCCCATCGAGATGACCCACTTGGGCTCGACCATCTGGTCGTAGACCTGGCGCAGCACCGGCCCCATCTTCTGGCTCACCCGGCCGGCCACGATCATCAGG
>DASYFC010000162.1:0-24575 GCA_036498645.1 Acidimicrobiia bacterium
GCGCGGGCCAGGACGGCCGACGAGTCTCTGAGCTGGTCACGCCGAAGCGTGTCGATCGTGGGCACTCCGCACGTTGTAGTCCCCGAGCAGCTGCCAGGCGCGATCGGCGATCCGGACGAGTGCCAGCAGCTGACCCCGCTCGCGCCGGCGCAGCGGATGCCCGGCCCGGCCGAGCAGCAACGCAGCCTCGTGCTCGGGGAACGCAGCCACCGCCAGATCGTCGGGTCCCGTCACGCCGCCCGAGACGAGGGTCGAGGCGGACGTGCCGGCGACAAGCGCGTCGAGCACGTCCGGGCTCGGGGGCTCGTCTCCGGCACGGGCGAGAACGTGGGAGCCGTCGACCAACGCGGTCCAGTCGGCGAGGAACTCACGGTTGGTCTGCGCCACGAGCGCCGCATGCAGCTCCTCGACCGTAGAGGCGTCGCACAACGAAGCCGCGGACTCGAGCGCGTCGAGACGGGCGTCGGGGAAGTGGCCGACGAGCCGGACCTCCTCCACCGATGCCCCGTCGACCTCCTCGATCTCGCCTACCAGCGTCGACACCAGGTCGGGACCGGGAAGGTCGACGGCGAACTCGTCGACGGCGATGTCCGTGCCCCGCTCCAGCACGTCGACGCCGACGATGTCTCCGCGCACGGCGCCGATGCGTGACGCCACGAGGCCCAGCGCGCCGGGGCGGTCGGGGAGCCACACCCGCACGAGGACGTGCGCCACCGCGCTCGGAGCCGGGTCGTCGAGAGGCATTGATCTCCTTTGGCGCCGTCGCAAGCTCCGGCGCGGCTCTTCTCGGCGCGGTCGCAAGCTTCCGCTCTGCAATGGCGGTCGGCAGAGCCGCCACCGCCGCGTCAAGGTTAGGACGCGTCCATGTCTCCGGCGTTCCCGAATCGTGAACACATTGTTTTGGCGCCGCCGGAGGAGATGCCGCCCGTAGACTCCCAGGATCGAGCGAGTCGGTGTCTTCGGTGGCACGTTCGACCCGGTGCACGTCGGCCACGTCGTGGCGGCCGTCGACACCCGGGCCGCGGTCGGGCTGGACCGGGTGCTCATGGTCGTCGCCGGCGACCCGTGGCAGAAGCGCGGCGAAGTCGTGGCTTCCGCGGCCGACCGGCTCGCGTTGGCAGCCGCCGCCGTCGAGGACGTGGACGGAGTCGAGGCGTCACCGATCGAGATCGAGCGGGGCGAGCCGTCGGTCACGTACGACACGCTCACGGCCCTTGCCGCAGGGGGACGCGAGCTCTTCCTGGTCCTCGGTGCCGACGCGGCCCGCAACATGCCGACGTGGCGGAAGCTGGAGGAGACCCGAGAGCTGGCCACCCTCGTGATCGTCGAGCGAGCCGGCGACGCGCACGCCGAGGCCCCTGCACCCGGCTGGCGGGTCGAGCGAGTCACGATCCCGCGCCTCGACATCGCGTCGCGGGACCTCCGGGCGAGGCTGGCCCGAGGCCACCCGATCGACGGCCTGGTGCCGCCGGCGGTGGTCCGTGCCATCGCCGAACGCGGCCTCTACAATCGTCATCGATGACGACCGGCGAGGCTGCTGCTTGACAGGCGCCCCGGTCGTGCTCCGCCGAGTTGCCGTCGCCGCCGCGGCGGCGTCGGCCAAGAAGGGCGAGGACATCATCGCCCTCGATGTCGGCGACATCCTCTCCATCACCGACGCGTTCGTGATCACCAGCGCGACGAACACGAGGCATGTGCGCACGATCGTGGACGAGATCGAGAAGGCGATGAAGGAGCACGCCTCGACGGCTCCGACGAGCGTCGAAGGCCTCGATGACGCAACCTGGGTGCTGCTCGACTACGGAGACATCGTGGTTCACGTCTTCCTCGACGAGACACGCGCGTACTACGAGCTCGAGCGGTTGTGGGCCGACGCGCCCGGCATCGACTGGGAGCAGCTGGTCCCCGCGTCGCAGCCCGCGTCGGCCTAGGGCCGCGGCGACGGCGGCTTTGCCGACCGTCGCCGCAGGAGCCGGAGCTTGCGACGGCGACCAGCTAGGTGGATTCCAAGTACGGCCGCATCGGCACGCCGTGCTCGACGAGCGCGGACTTCAGCTCGCGCACGCCGAGGTTCCGGTCGAAGCGCGGCGAGTAAAGGATCGAGCTGACGATCGCGGCCTGGGCGCCGCCGTCCGTGAGGCCGGCGGCGATGTGGCCCACGTCGCCGGCTCCGCCCGACGCGATCACGGGCACGTTCACGGCATCGGCGACGGCCCGGGTGACCTCGAGGTCGTAGCCGGACGCGGTGCCGTCACGGTCGATGCTGTTGACCACGATCTCGCCCGCGCCGAGCTCCTCTCCGCGACGGACCCATTCGAGCGCGTCGAGGCCGGTCGCCTCGCGGGCGCCGTCGATGAACACCTCGTAACCCGACGGGATGCCGGAGCGGGCTCCTACCCGCTTCACCTGCGTGCTGAGCACGATGCACTGGCGGCCGAACGCGTCCGCGCCCTCGCGGATGATCTCGGGACTACGGACGGCCATCGAGTCGACGCTGATCTTCTCGGCGCCCGCCTTGAGCACCTCGAACATGTCGTCGACCGAGCGGATACCCCCGCCCACAGTGAACGGGACGAACACGTGGCGGGCGACGCGGCGCACTGTCTCGAGGTCGATCTTGCGCTTCTCGGCGCTGGCGGTGATGTCGTAGAAGACGATCTCGTCGATCTGGTCGTCGTAGAGACGGGCGGCGAGGTCCTCGGCGGGGGCGACGTCGATGTTGTCCTGGAACTGCTGCGCTTTCGTGACCCGCCCGTCGATCACGTCGAAACAGGCGATGAGGCGCTTCGTCAGCATCGCCCGTCCCAGGCCGCGAACTCGGCCAGGAGCCGGAGGCCGAGGCCGCCGCTCTTCTCGGCGTGGAACTGCGTGGCGACGACGTTCTCTCGCGCCACGACGGACGCGAACTCGATGCCGTACTCCGTGCGTCCGAGCGCGTCGACGGGGTCGGCAGGGTCGGCGTAGTAGGAGTTGACGAAGTAGTAGTGGCTCCGATCGGGGAGCCCGGCGGTGACCGGGTGCGACCGCGTGAACCGCACCTCGTTCCAACCGATCTGGGGAACGCGCAGCCCGTCGTCGAAGCGGCGGATTCTCCCGGAGAGCCAGCCGAGGCCGGGGGTGTTCCCTTCCTCGCTGTGCTCGAACAGCACCTGGAGCCCGATGCAGATCCCGAGGAAGGGCACACGGTCCTGCTGCACGCGCTGGGTGAGCGCGTCGAGGAGGTCGGATTCCCGCAGCGAATCGAGGGTCGCCGCCGCCGCGCCGACACCCGGCAGGACGAGCCGTTCGGACTCGGCGATCTCGTCCGGCTTCGCCACCAGCCGGCACTCGAGACCGAGCCGTTCGAGCGCGTAGATGACGCTGGGGGAGTTGCCGGCTCGGTAGTCGATCACGTCGATCATGCGGGCTCAGTCTACGGACGGGGTACGTGACGCCTCGCCGTAATGCGGATGACACTGTCGTCGTGGCGTCGGCAGACGAGCAGCTACAGCACTGGTCGGCCACCTTCGCCGCCCATCCCGACATGTACGGCGACGAGCCCAGCGGTGCCGCAGTCGCCGGCGCTGACGAATTCTCGGCCGCGGATGTCGCGACCGTGCTCGAGCTCGGCGCGGGCCAGGGCCGCGACACGCTCTACCTCGCGCGCCGGGGCTTCCGAGTGCACGCCCTCGACTACGCGGTCGAGGGCATCGAGGCGATCGAAGCGAAGGGTGAGACCGAAGGGCTCGGTGATCGCGTGACCGTCGGCCTTCACGACGTCCGGCAACCCCTCCCCTTCGCGGATGCCTCCTTCGACGCGTCCTACTCGCACATGCTGCTGTGCATGGCACTCACGACTCCCGAGCTCGAGCGACTGGCCGGCGATCTGCGTCGCGTGGTGCGCCCCGGTGGTCTCGTCGTCTACACCGTTCGCACCACGGACGACCCCCACTACGGCGCCGGCATCGCGCGCGGCGACGACATGTACGAGCACGGCGGTTTCGTCGTGCACTTCTTCGACCGCGAGCTCATCGAGCGGCTCTCGGACGGATTCGTGCTGGTGGACGTCAGCGAGTTCACCGAGGGTGAGCTGCCCCGGCGGCTGGCCCGGGTCACGATGCGACGGACCTAGGGGCCACCGGGGCGAGGTCGGAGGAGGGGAGTGGAGATGATGGGACTTGAACCCACGACTTCCTCCATGCCATGGAGGCGCTCTACCAGACTGAGCTACATCCCCGAGACCTCGCAGAGTACCAGCGGGTCTGCTCGGATTGGACGGGCTGGCGGACCCGACTGACCGGTACGCTCGCCGCGCAATGAGCGAATCGAGAGCGCGCGCCGACGAGGTTCCTCCGTACCGCTACAACGCGCGCCGCGCGAACGAGATCGAGCAGCGATGGCAGGACCGCTGGGAAGAGGAGCGGACCTTCTGGACGCCCAACCCGACCGGTCCCTTGGCGGACGGCTACGAGCGCGTCGCCGACCGCCCGAAGCTCTACGTGCTCGACATGTTCCCGTACCCGAGCGGCGCCGGGCTCCATGTGGGCCATCCCCTCGGCTACATCGGCACCGACGTCTACGCGCGCTTCCAGCGCATGACGGGGCACAACGTGCTCCACGCGATGGGGTACGACGCGTTCGGGCTGCCGGCCGAGCAGTACGCGCTCGAGACGGGGCAGCACCCGCGGGTCACGACCGACCAGAACATCGCCACGATGCGGCGCCAGCTGCGCCGGCTCGGGCTCGGGCACGACCCCCGACGGGGCGTGTCCACCACCGATGTCCAGTACTACCGCTGGACACAGTGGATCTTCCTGCAGATGTTCAACGCCTGGTACGACGACGAGCAGGACAAGGCCCGCCCGATCGCCGAGCTGGTCGACGAGCTCGACGCCGGCACGCGCGCAGTGCGGGACGGTCGCCGGTGGAGCGAGCTGGAACCGCTCGAACGCCGACGGGTCGTCGACTCGTACCGCCTGGCGTATCTCGACGAGGTCGCAGTCAACTGGTGCCCCGCGCTCGGGACCGTGCTCGCCAACGAAGAGGTCACCGCCGAGGGGCGGAGCGAGCGCGGCAACCACCCCGTGTACAAGCGGCCACTGAAGCAGTGGATGCTGCGCATCACCAAGTACGCCGAACGACTGCTGGCCGATCTCGACCGGCTCGACTGGCCCGAGTCGATCAAGATCATGCAACGCAACTGGATCGGTCGCAGCGAGGGCGCCGACATCGTGTTCCCGGTCGAGAGTCACGACGACCTCGGCATCCGCGTGTTCACCACTCGCCCCGACACGGTGTTCGGCGCCACGTACATGGTCCTGGCGCCCGAGCTCGACGTCGTCGACGAGATCGCAGCCAACGAGTGGCCCCGTGAAGCGCCGCTCGAATGGCGCGGGACGTTCGGCCTCGACGTGTCACCACCCGAGGCCGTCGAGGCGTACCGCAACTTCGCGTCGACCAAGACCGATCTCGAGCGCCAGGCCGAAGGCAGGGAGAAGACCGGCATATTCATCGGCGCGTACGCGATCAACCCCGTCAACGACGAGCGCATCCCGATCTTCATCGCCGACTACGTGCTCTCCGGCTACGGCACCGGCGCCATCATGGCGGTCCCCGGTCAGGACCAGCGTGACTGGGACTTCGCGGCGGAGTTCGACCTTCCGATCGTCCGCACCGTCCAGCCGCCGCCCGACTTCGACGGCGAGGCGTACCTGGGCGACGGCCCCGCGATCAACAGCGGCTTCCTCGACGGCCTGAACGTCGACGACGCCAAGCGCAGGATCACGGAGTGGCTCGAGGAGACCGGCAAAGGCGCCGGCGCGGTCACCTACAAGCTGCGCGACTGGCTGTTCAGCCGCCAGCGGTACTGGGGCGAGCCATTCCCGATCGTGTACGACGAGACGGGGCTCCCGGTCGCGCTCCCGGAGTCGATGCTGCCCGTCGAGCTGCCCGAGATGAGCGACTTCCAGCCGTGCATCGTGGCCGACGACGAGGAGACCCTGCCCGAGCCGCCGCTGGCGCGCGCCGAGCAGTGGGTCACAGTCGAGGCCGACCTCGGCGAGGGCACGAAGACGTACCTGCGCGAGACGAACACGATGCCCCAGTGGGCGGGATCGTGCTGGTACTACCTGCGTTACCTCGATCCGACCAACGAGAACCGGATCGTCGACCCCGAGGTCGAGCGCTACTGGATGCACGGCGACAACCGCTCTGGCGGTGTCGATCTCTACGTCGGCGGCGCCGAGCACGCGGTGTTGCACCTTCTCTATGCGCGCTTCTGGCACAAGTTCTTGTACGACCTCGCCCACGTCTCGACACCGGAGCCGTTCGCCCGGCTCTTCAACCAGGGCACCATCACCGCGTACGAGTACGTCGACGACCGCGGCGTGTACGTCCCCGCGAACGCGGTCGAGGAGCGGGACGGCAAGTTCTTCTTCGAGGGGAACGAGGTCACGCGCCAGCAGGGCCGGATGGGCAAGAGCCGGAAGAATGCCGTGGCCCCCGACGACATCTACGCCGAGTACGGCGCCGACACGCTGCGGCTCTACGAGATGTTCATGGGCCCGCTGGACGCCAGCCGACCCTGGAACACCGCCGACATCGTCGGCGTGCACCGGTACCTCCAGCGCTTCTGGCGCAACGCGATCGACGAGGAGACCGGGGCGATCCGCGTGTCGCACACGCCCGCCGACGAGGACACGCGTCGCATCCTGCACCGGACGATCGGGGCGGTGCGGTCCGACATGGCGAAGCTGCAGTTCAACACCGCCATCGCTCGGCTGTTCGAGCTCAACAACCGCCTGACGGCGGTGGTGGGGGAGACGGGAGCGGCGCCCCTCGAGGTCGTGACCGCGATGACGCTGATGCTCGCGCCCCTGGCGCCGCACCTGGCCGAAGAAGTGTGGTCCCGGCTCGGGCACGCAGAGTCCCTCGCGTACGAGCCGTTCCCCGAGCCCGACCCGGCGTACCTCGTCGTCGAGGAGGTCGAGATCCCGGTCCAGATCGACGGCAAGGTGCGGGCGCGGGTGAAGGTCCCTGCGGAGGCGAGTGAAGCCGACCACGACGCAGCCGCGCGCGCGGACGAGCGAGTCGCCGAGCTGCTCGACGGGGTCGAGGTCAGCAAGGTCATCATCGTCCCCGGCCGCCTGGTCAACTTCGTCACGCAGTAGCAAACCGGTGGGGCGGCGGCTCGATGCGAGCGAGCGCGAGCTGTTCGCCCACGTCCCCGCTCACGATCTCGAGCGCGCCCGCCTCGTCGTCGTGCCGTTGCTCACGCCCGGGATCTCGGGGATGACCCTCGGCCGCTGGGTCCTGGTGCGTCGCGGTCACGAGCACGACCGTGACTTGATCGCCCACGAGCTCGTGCACGTCCGCCAGTGGCGCGAGCTCGGGTGCGCGCGCTTCCTCGTTCGCTACCTCGGCGCGTACGCGCGGAATCGCCGGCACCGGCTGGGCCACCAGGCTGCGTACGAGGCGATCCCGCTCGAGGCCGAAGCACGCGCCCTCGCCGGGCGCCGAGACCCTTTCCGAGCAGAGACGAGCGCGCTACCGTCGCATCCAGCTCGGCCCGTCCGAGCCTCGATTTCTTCCCCTTCCCCTTCCCCTTCCGCTTCCTCCGGTCTCTGTCTCGTCGCGCCCGGAGGTCGCCATGCCCGACTCGCCCCGTTCCGACACCGTCGAACGTGGCGCGCCCGACAACGAGTTCTGGGCTTCGCGCCAGCACACCGAACGACCACCGGTGTTCCCGCCCCGTCCGGGCGAATGGGGCGGTCCGCTCGAACGATTCGTCGATCGGCTGCGCGAGCTGCGCGGCGACCCCAGAGTCGGCGTCGCCGCGCTCGTAGTTCTCGCGCTCGCCGCCGGGTTCATCTGGTACCGGCTCGGCGCCGGTGACTCCACCTCGTCGACGACGCGCCGCCCGCCGCCGACCAGCGCGCGGACGACTACCGCGCCGGCCGCAGGGAGCTCGGCGGCGAACGGAGGCTCGTCCGGCGCCACCACGAAAGGCGCGCGCGTCACCGTGCACGTAGCCGGCGCAGTGGCCAAGCCCGGCGTCTACGACCTCGCCGGCGGCGCGCGGGTCATCGACGCCATCGAAGCCGCCGGAGGCGGCGCTCCCGAGGCCGATCTGAACCGGCTCAACCTCGCGGCCAAGGTTGCCGACGGCCAGCGGGTTCTCGTGCAGCGCGTTGGCGAAGCCGCGCCCGCCGGCTCGGCGTCGGCCGGTGGGAGCGGCAGCGGCGGCGGGAGTGCCGACCCGTCGGGTCTCGTGAACCTCAACAGCGCGACCCAAGCCGAGCTCGAGGCCCTCCCCGGGATCGGCCCCTCGCTCGCGGGATCCATCATCACCGAGCGAGAACGACGCGGCGGTTTCCGATCCGTCAACGAGTTGCGCGACGTGCGCGGCATCGGCGAGAAGCGCTTCGCCGACTTGAAGGACAAGGTGACGATCTGAGGGGCGGTCGTGCCGCCGGCCCCGTCTCGTTGGTGGCGGCGGTGGTCGTCGGGGCCCGGCTCGGTGAGCAGCTCGGGCCCGGGCCCGCGATCGCACTCCTCGTCTCCGGTCTGCTCGGAGCGATCGCGGCGCTGTTCCTCCCGAGGCGGCGGGCGCGCCTCGCGCTCGCCGTCGCCGCAGTCGCCATGCTGGCCACGGCCTCGATGCAACGGGCGCTCGACGGGCAGGCGCACTCACCGCTCACCGCACTGCGGGACGCACGTGCCGCGGCGACTATCACGGCGACGCTGACCGACGACCCCGACGGAGGGCAATACAACGCGAGCGTCCTCGCCCGCGTCTCCCGCGTCGGCGGACGCTCCGCCGGAGCGCGCACCGTGCTCGTCAGCGCCGGTGGTGACGCCGCCGGCAAGCTGCGCCTCCTCGAGTCAGGCGACGAGGTCCAGGTCTCGGGCTGGCTCCAGCCCCTCAGCGGCTACGACGAGCGTCTCCGATGGCGGCACGCCGTGGCGAGCTTCGACGCGGTCGAGCTGCGCGCGTTCGATCCCGCTCGTTCGCCGCTCCACCGCACGGCCAACTTTCTCCGCGCCCGGGTGCTCGCCGGTGGCCGGCACCTGGCGCCGACGGAGCGTGCACTGATGGCCGGGTTCCTGCTCGGCGACACGCGGGAGCTTCCTCGTGACGTCGAAGAGCAGTTCCGCGCCGCGGGCTTGACGCATCTTCTCGCCGTCTCGGGCGCCAACGTCGCGTTCGTCCTCGCGCTCGTCAGGCCGGTGTTGCGCCGTCTGCCGCTCCGGGCCCAGCTGGTCGCCGGTCTCACCGTCCTCGTCGTTTTCGGCACGATGACGCGCTGGGAGCCGTCGGTGCTCCGCGCCTGCGCGATGGCGGCGTGCTCGATGACCGCGCTCTATCTCGGTCGCCCCACCGCCGGCATCCGGGTCCTCGCGCTCGCGGTCGTCGTGCTCGTGCTCGCCGACCCGTTCCTCGTCCACTCGATCGGCTTCCTTCTCTCCTGCGGCGCGAGCGCCGGCATCGCCGTGCTCGCGCCGGCGATCACGGCCCGCGTTCCCGGGCCGCACTGGCTTCGCGAGCCGCTGGGCGTGACGCTGGCGGCGCAGATCGGCGTGGCCCCGGTCCTCATCCCGGTGTTCGGCTCGGTGCCGCTCGCCGCGCTCCCGGCCAACCTGGTCGCCGGGCCCATCGCGGGACCGCTCACCGTGCTCGGCCTCGCGACGGGCGTGGCGGGCGGCGTGGTCGAGTCGTGGTGGCCCAGTCTGGCCGCGCTGCTCCAGGCGCCGACGGCGCTCCTCGCCCGAGCCATGCTCGGGGTGGCCGCCTTCTTCTCGCGGCTTCCCGTCGACGTCGACGGCCGCGCCGCGTGGGCGATCATCGCGGGCACGTCGCTCCTGGGAGCGGCGAAGCTCTGGTCGGGGCGACGCCGTAACCTCCGAGTCGATGCGCTTTCGTCTCGGTGACCGCGTCCACGAGGTGACCGACCGCGCCCTCGTCATGGGCATCCTCAACCGGACGCCGGACTCGTTCTTCGACGCCGGCCAGACGTTCGCACTCGATGCGCTCCTCCGCCGCGCCGAGCAGATCGTCACCGAGGGCGCTGACGTGCTCGACGTGGGCGGGGTGAAGGCGGGGCCGGGACCCGAGGTGTCCGAGGCCGAGGAGCTCGACCGGGTCGTCCCCACCGTCGAGGCGCTCCGCGCACGGTTCGACACGCCGCTGTCGGTCGACACGTGGCGGGCGGTCGTACTGCGGAGCGCATGCAAGGCCGGGGCCGTGCTCGGAAACGACATCAGCGGCTTCGCGGACCCCGACTATCTCTCCACCGCAGCGGCGCTCGGAGCATCGGTCGTCGCCACGCACATCCGTCTCGCCCCGCGCGTGCGGGATCCCGAGCCCCGCTACGACGACCTTCTCGGCGAAGTCCAGGCGTTCCTGCTCGCCCGGGCCGGCGCGGCCGAAGCGGCGGGCCTTGCGCCCGAGCAGATCGCGCTCGATCCCGGGCTCGACCTGGGCAAGACCCCGGCGCAGAGCGCGGTCCTCTTGCGGGAGAGCGACGCGTTCGCGTCCCTCGGGTACACGCTGCTGCTGTCGGCGTCGAACAAGCGCTTCCTCGGGGAGCTGCTCGACCTCGCGATCGACCACCGGCGTGATGCGTCCTTGGCGGCGGTCGCGTTCGGGGTCATGCACGGGTGCCGCATCGTGCGCGTGCACGACGTCATCGGATCGGTCAGGGTGTGTCGGATGATCGAAGCGGTGCAGGCGCTCGAGCGTGACCGGGCGCACGCATCGTGAGCGCGGCCGTGTATCAGGTGAGCGGGTCCGATCCGGTGCTGCGCGGCGAAGCTCTGGAACAGCTTCTCGCCGAGCTCGTCGGCGACGACGAGCGCACGCTGGCGGTCGAGGAGTTCACCGTGCCGGGTCGGGCGGCGCCCGGCGAGGCCGAGAGCGATGCCCCGAGCGGAGCGGAAGGCCGCGAGGAGGTCGTGGCCGCTGCGCTCAACGCCGCGCAGAGCCCGCCGTTCATGACGGCACGGCGCGTCGTCGTGCTCCACGAGGCCGGGAACCTCGGCGCGGGCGACGTCGCGCCGCTGGTGGCTTACTTCGAGCGGCCGATGGACACCACCGCGTTCGTGGTCGTGGCCGGGGGCGGGCGCCTGCCGAAGAGCCTGGGTGACGCGTTGAAGACGGCGAAGGCCGTCAAGGTGGGGCCGGCGGCCGAGAAGACGGCCGACGTGCTGGCGCAGCACCTCGCCGACGCCGGGATCGAGCTCCGTCCCGCGGCGGCGAAGCAGGTCACGACGCACCTCGGTGAAGACGCCGGCCGGGTGCCGCAGCTGGTGGAGCTCCTCGCGGCGGTGGCCGGACCGGGGGCGACGCTCGACGTCGCCGACGTCGAGCCGTATCTCGGCGAGGCCGGCTCCGTGCCCAACTACCAGCTCACGAACGCGATCGAGGGGGGCGACATGGCGGGCGCGCTCGCCACGCTCCGGCGGATGGTGACCGCGCCGGGGCCGGGCCAGTCCCGGCCGATGCACCCGTTGCAGGTCATGGGCACGCTGCACTCCTACTACCGGCGAGTCGCGTCGCTCGACGATCCCCGCGTCCGTACTCCTCGGGACGCGGTGGCGGCGCTGGACGGTCGGGTCAAGGAGTACCCGGCCCGCAAGGCGCTCGACCAGGCCCGGGCGTTGCAAACCGACGGACTCCGGCAGGCCTTCGACTATCTCTTCGCCGCCGACCTCGATCTCAAGGGCGCGCGCGCGATCCCCGAGGATGCGGTGCTCGAAGTGCTGGTGGCCCGCCTGGCCGCCCTGTCGGGCCGGGCGCGGGGCGGACCGATCCGGCGCGGGTCGCCGCGCCCGGAGCGGTCGCGGCGGCGCTAGCGGCGGGCCTATCCCTTGCTCGCGGCCCGTTTCATCAGGCGGGACGTGCGCCGGGCGGCCTGGTTCTTGTGCACGACGCCCTTCTCGGCCGCCTTGCCCAGCCGCTTCTGCGCGGCGCGGACCTGATCGCCGGCGTCGTCGGCGCCGGTGTCGAGGCCCTCCGCCGCCCGCTTGACCCTGGTCTTGAGCTCGGAACGCGTGGTCTTGTTGCGCAGGCGCCGCCGCTCGTTCTGGCGGTTCCGCTTGATCTGGCTCTTGATGTTCGCCATGCGCGTCTCGACATCCGTGGTTCCGCTGGGGACCGGCCCAGGCTAGCAGCACGGTCGTTCCCGACCCGATCCCGGGGTGCGTGAGAATGGCAACGATGCTCTCCCTCGAAAGCCAGCGCGCCCTCGCGATCATCAGTCATGTCGATCACGGGAAGTCGACGCTCGCCGACCGGTTCCTCGAGCTGACCGGTGCGGTCGACCCCCGGGACATGCGTGCCCAGTACCTCGACACGATGGACCTGGAGCGAGAGCGGGGAATCACCATCAAGGCGCAGAACGTCCGCCTCAACTGGAAGGACCACGTCCTGCACCTGATCGACACACCCGGTCACGTCGACTTCAGCTACGAGGTCTCACGGAGCCTGGCGGCCTGCGAAGGTGTCGTGCTGCTCGTCGACGCGTCGCAGGGCATCGAGGCGCAGACGCTGGCGAACGCGTACCTCGCTGTCGAGCACGACCTGACCGTCGTCG
Organism: Acidimicrobiia bacterium; assembly: GCA_036498645.1. GTDB lineage: Bacteria > Actinomycetota > Acidimicrobiia > IMCC26256 > JACDBD01 > JALZAA01. The sequence goes on from DASYFC010000162.1 coordinate 12,573, forward strand.
CCGCCGTCAACAAGATCGATCTCCCGGTCGCCGAGCCCGACCGAGTCGCGGGCGAGATCGAGCGTGTGATCGGCATCCCCGCCGAGGACGTCCTGCGCATCTCGGCCAAGACCGGCGAGGGCGTGCCCGAGCTCCTCGACGCCATCGTGGACCGCATCCCGCCCCCGAAGGGCGATGCCGACGCGCCCCTGCAGTCGTTGATCTTCGACTCGTACTACGACCCGTACCGCGGTGTGGTCAGCGCGGTGCGGGTGTTCAACGGCACGCTCGTGTCGGGCGCACGGTTGAGGTACCTCCAAGCCGACGCGGTCCGCGACGCCGAGGAGATCGGCGTCCGTCTACCCCGACCGACGCCGGTCGCGAGTCTGGGCCCCGGAGAAGTCGGTTATCTGATCGCCGGCATCAAGGACGTGGGCCAAGCGCGCGTCGGCGAGACCGTGACGACGGCGTCGCATCCGGCCGCTCCGCTCGAGGGGTACCGCGATCCGAAGCCCATGGTGTTCTGCGGCCTGTATCCGGTCGACGGCGACGCCTACGCCGACCTCAGGGACGCGCTCGAGAAGCTGCGGCTCAACGACTCCTCGTTCACCTACGAGCCCGAGACGTCGGGCGCGCTCGGCTTCGGCTTCCGTTGCGGCTTCCTCGGCCTCTTGCACATGGAGATCATCCGCGAGCGTCTCGAGCGTGAGTACGGCATCGACCTCGTTGCCACGGCCCCGAACGTCGAATACCTCGCCAACCTGACCGACGGAAGCGTCGAGGTCGTCGACAACCCGTCGGCGATGCCGCCGCCGAACCAGGTCGAATCGATCGAGGAGCCGTACGTCGGGGTCACGATGCTGGCGCCGGCGGAGTACGTCGGCACGCTCATGGAGCTCGCGCAGTCGCGCCGCGGCGAGATGAAGAAGATGGAGTACCTGTCCGAGGATCGGGTCGAGCTCGTCTACGACCTTCCGCTGGCCGAGATCGTGCTCGACTTCTTCGACCAGCTGAAGTCCCGCACCCGGGGGTACGCGAGTCTCGACTACGAGCCGGCCGGCTATCGCGGCTCCGACCTCGCCAAGGTCGACGTCCTGCTCAACACCGTCCCCGTCGACGCGTTCTCGGCCGTCGTGCACCGCGACCGGGCCTACGAGTACGGGCGGCGCATGACCGAGAAGCTGCGGGAGCTCATCCCGCGCCAGTTGTTCGACGTGCCCATCCAGGCCGCCATCGGCGGCCGCATCATCGCCCGCGAGACGGTGAAGGCGCGCCGGAAGGACGTGATCGCCAAGTGCTACGGCGGCGACGTCTCGCGCAAGCGCAAGCTTCTGGAGCAGCAGAAGGTGGGCAAGCGGCGCATGAAGCAGATCGGACGGGTCGAGGTCCCCCAGGAGGCGTTCGTCGCCGCGTTGCGCCTGGGGGACTAGGCGGGGTCGCGCGGCAATCCGAGGACGCGCTCGCCGATGATGTTGCGCTGGACCTCGGAGGTGCCGCCGCCGATCGTCAGCGCCCGCGAGTACAGGAACCCCTCGACCCACGTCGGATCGGTGTCGCCGAACGGGCCGCGGTCGGCCAGCATGCCGGCGGTCCCCGCCAGGTCGACGGCCAGCGCCATCACGTGCTGGCCGTGCTCGTCCGCGAGTGCCTTGCGCACGGACGTCTCCGGGCCCGGCTCCAGGCCCCGAACCATCGCCGACACGGTTCGCAGCCGGATCAACCGCAGCACTTCCGACTCGATGTAGAGCGCGGCGAGCTTCTGGCGGACGCCTGGGTCCGGCATACCGCCGTGCGTGCGCACGATGTCGAGCAGTGTGTCGGCGGTCGGCCCCCGACCCCACAACGCGCCTTCCCCGGAGAGCGAAACGCGTTCGTTGCCGAGCGTCACCTTCGCGAGGCGCCAGCCGTCGTTCTCGTCGCCGACGATCTCGCCCGCCGGGATGCGGACGCCGTCGAGGAACACCTCGTTGAACATGGCGGTGCCGTCCATCTGCTTGATCGGCTGCACCGTGATGCCCGGCGTGCGCATGTCGAGGACGAAGTACGAGATCCCGCGGTGTTGCTCGGCGGTGGGATCGGTGCGGGCGAGCAGGATCCCATACCGGGCGACGTGGGCGAAGGTCGTCCAGACCTTCTGACCGTTGACGACGTACTCGTCGCCGTCGCGCTCGGCGCGGGTCGTGAGCGACGCGAGGTCGCTGCCGGCTCCGGGCTCGCTGAACAGCTGGCACCAGAGCTCGGCGCCGGAGAGGATCCCGGGGAGGTAACGGTCCTGTTGCTCCTGGGTGCCCGCGACCAGGAGCGTCGGGCCGGCCCAACCGATGCCGATCGGGTTGAGGGGGCGGGGAGAGCGGGCGGCGCGGAGCTCCTCGTCGATCACCAGCTGCTGCACCGGGCCGGCATCGCGTCCGTAGGGCTTGGGCCAGTGGGGTGCGACGTATCCCGCTTCCGCCAGCTGCACGTTCCAATCGGGCGGGAAACGCCCGCCGGGGGCGTGCTCGCGGACGAATGCCCGGACCTCGTCGCGGTAGGTCTCCGCCTCTGCCGGGAGATCGAAGTCCATCGGCGCAGGCTACCGGCGATCTCTTTTGCCGCCCTCCGGCGATCTCCTTTGCCGCCCTCCCGCGATCTCTCTTGCCGCCCTCCGGCGGCTGCTCATCCGCGCATCGGCCGGGGAGCGAACAACTAGGCACGCGACGCACCGGATCGGGGACGTGAAGACGGGGGAGCTGCGGCTCGCGAGTGACGCCCAGCTCGTCGTGGCGATCGGGCGTTTCCGCCACGACGCGCTGTCGGAGGTGTACCGACGCCACGCGCCCGCCGCGTTCGGGCTTGCACGTCGCATCCTCGGCGATGGCGCGCTCGCCGAGGAGGTCGTGCAGGAGGTGTTCCTCCGCCTCTGGAACCAGCCCGATCGATTCGATGCCGCCCGGGGATCGCTCCGGACGTACCTGCTGACCCAGGCACACGGGCGGAGCGTCGACGTCATCCGGGCAGAAGCCGCTCGGCGGGCTCGCGAAGAGCGTGACGCGCGCATGACCTCGGAGAGCAGCTACGACCTCGAGCGCGAGGTATGGGATCTCACCCAGGCGGAGCACGTACGCGACGCGCTCGGGCTCCTGAGCGAGGGTGAGCGTCGTTCGATCGAGCTGGCGTACTTCGGAGGTCACACCTATCGCGAGGTCGCCGTCCTGCTCGGCGAGCCCGAGGGAACGGTGAAGAGCCGGATCCGCTCGGGGCTGAGCCGGCTCCGGGACGCACTGGTCGAGAGCGGGGTCGCAGGGCCGTGGCACGAGAGCTGAGTCGACGCGAGCTCGACGAGCTCCTCGGCGCGTACGCGCTCGACGCGGTGGACGGCGACGAGCGTGAGCAGGTCGAGGAGTACCTCGTGCGCACTCCCGAGGCGCGTTCGCTCGTTGCGGAGTTCCGCGAGACGGCGGCCCTTCTCGCGCACAGCGGCACCGAGGCGCCCCCGGGCTTGTGGGAACGAATCGAGCGGACCCTCGAGGAGGAGCCACCGAAGCTGGCGGCGCCGCCGTCTCGCCCGCTCGGGCTCGAGTCGCGCCGCGCTCGGCTTCGTCGTCGGGCTGCGGTGGCGGTCGCCGCCGCTGCCGCCGTGGTCGTCGTCGCCTTGCTCACGGTGAAGGTCGTGCAGCAGGGCGATCGGATCGACGAGCTCGGCCGGGAGGCCAGGGCGGGGTCGATGCTCGCCGCGGCCGACAGCGCATCACGCGACCCGCGTGCCGACCGGGTGGCGCTGTCCTCGACGGACGGCGCGCTCGAGGCCCGCATCGTGTACCTCCGGGGCGGCGACGGGTTCCTCCTCCAGAGCAACCTTCGGACGCTGCCCCCCGATCGGACGTATCAGCTCTGGGCGCTGATGGGCGGTTCGAGCCCGGAGCGGCCGATCTCGGCCGGGGTGCTCGGCCCGGACCCGGGCATCACCGCATTCCGGGTCCACGGCCCGGTGGTCGCGTTCGCGATCACCGACGAGCAGTCGCCCGGCGAGGCCTCGCCCGGCAGTCCGCCGTTGATCCAGGGCGCGGTGAGCTGAGGGGCAGCCCCACGACCGCCGTTGGCACTCGGTAGAATCGAGTGCTAACAGGCGAGCACCGGGCCGGTCCGCATCGCGCGCGGGCCGGGTCCCCGGTCCGACGGCACGGGATCGACGGGATCGACGGGACCGATGGGATCGACAGAGGCGACGGATCTCGACGAGCGCAAGGCCGCGATCCTGCGCGCCGTGGTCGAGGAGTACGTCGAGACGGCGGAGCCGGTCGGGTCCCAGCGGGTCGCCGGTTCCCGCAAGCTCGGTGTGTCGAGCGCGACCGTGCGCAACGACATGACCGTGCTCGAGCGCGAGGGGTACATCACCCAGCCGTACACCTCGGCGGGTCGGATCCCGACCGATCTGGGCTACCGCTACTTCGTCGACCACTTCACCAGCGAGGGCGCGCTCCGCATCGCCCAGCGCCGGGCGGTGGCGGAGTTCTTCGAGTCGGCGCACCGGGCGCTCGAGGACCTGCTGCACGAGACGAGCCAGCTGCTGTCGCGGGTCACCGATCACACCGCGATGGTGGTCGGGCCGCAGCCCGAGGTCGCCCAGGTTCGCGGCGTCCAGTTGGTGACGCTCCACCCGGGCGTCGTGCTCGCGGTCGCGGTGCTTTCGAACGGCGCCGTCGAGAAGTACACGCTGGAACTGCCCGACGTCCTGGACGAAGCGCAGGTCGGCGCGGCGGCCTCCGCCCTCGAGGGACTGTGGAACGGCTGCGCGTTCAACGAGCTCCCCGAGCCCCCGCCCAGCGGCGACGAGGCGATCGATCGGCTTGCGTACGCGGTCCGCGCCGCGTTCGGTGAGCTGGTCGCGGAACGCCCGATGGAGATGCTGTACGTCGGCGGCACGAGCCGGCTCATCGCGGAGCACGAGTCGTTCGCGACCGCCGAGAGCGCGGCGCACCTGCTCGAGCTGCTCGAGCACCAGGTGGTCGTCGTCTCGCTCGTGCGCAATTTGCTGGACCAGGGTGTCAACGTCAGCATCGGCTCCGAGAACGAGATCGAGGAGCTCCGTGACTGTGCGATCGTGCTCGCGCCGTACCGCGTCGAAGGGGAGTTCGCCGGCACCGTGGGTGTCCTCGGACCGACCCGTATGGACTACCGCCGGACCATCGGCGCGGTCGCCGTCGTCTCACAACAGCTCGGCCGCCTACTCACACGGGTGGACTGACGTTGCCCCATAGCTACTACGACGTGCTCGGCGTCTCGCCGCAGGCGACCGAGGCGGACATCAAACGCGCGTATCGCGCGCTCGCGCGCCAGTACCACCCCGACTCGAACCCCGACGACCCCGACGCCGAGGCTCGTTTCAAAGAGGTCACGATCGCGTACGAGACCCTGCGCGACCCCGAGCGCCGCCGGCGCTACGACGTCTTCGGAGCGGACGGCGCTCCCGGCACCAGGGGAGCCGGGGGAGCGCAGGCCGGCGACGCGTTCGGGCTCGGCGACCTGTTCGACGCCTTCTTCGGCGGCGACGCCTTCGGCGGCGGGCGCGGGCCCGCCGGGCCACCCCGGGGCTACGACGCCGAGGTCGCCGTCGAGTTGACCCTCCGAGAAGCCGCCTTCGGAGTGGTCCACCCGGTCGAGGTCCGCCTGCCCGTCACGTGCGAGCGTTGTGACGCGTCCGGGTGCGAGCCCGGGACGCACCCGTCGCGCTGCGACACGTGCGGCGGCACGGGTGAGGTCCGACAGGTTCGCCGCTCGATCCTGGGCCAGATGGTCACGGCGTCGCCCTGCCCGACGTGCGATGCCACGGGCAGCCGCATCCTCTCGCCGTGTAAGGGCTGCCGGGGCGAGGGCCGTGTGCACGCCGTCCGGCGCATCGACGTCGAGGTGCCGGCGGGGGTCGACAGCGGACAACGGCTCCGACTTCCCGGCCGCGGCCCGGCCGCGCCGCGCGGCGGAATCGCGGGCGACCTGTACGTCACGATCGCGGCCGCGCCCCACCCCGAGTTCGAGCGCGAGGGCAACGACCTCGTGCACGCGCGCAAGCTGCCGTTCACGCAAGCCGCGCTCGGCGCCCGTTTCACGATCGAGACGCTCGAAGGCGACGAGGAGGAGATCCTCGTCCCGCCGGGCGCGCAGCCGGGCCAGGTGCTCCGCCTCAAGGGCAAAGGCGTTCCGTCGCTGCAGGGTCGCCGCCGCGGCGACCTGCTCGTGCGCCTCGACGTCGAGATCCCGTCGCGGTTGCGACCGGAAGAGGAGGAGCTCCTTCGCCAGCTCGCCGAGTTGCGCGGCGAGGAGGTCGCCCCGAGCGACCGCGGGTTCTTCGACCGGGTGCGCTCCGCCTTCCAGTAGTGACCCGATTCGCGGCCCGGTATCCGGCGACCGCGCACACGTTCGTCGGCGCGCTCGACGACGACCTCACGATCGACGCCGAGGCCGGGCACCACCTGAGCCGGGTGCGGCGTCTCCGCGGGGGCGAAACGGTCACCGCCGCCGACGGCGACGGGCGTTGGCGCCCCTACACGGTCGTGGGCGTCCGCCCGGGGGCCGTCGACCTGCACGCCCAGGGCGCGCCGGTCGTTGAGCCCCGTCTTGACCCGCGCCTCGTCGTCGCATTCGCGCTGACGAAGGGGACGAAGCCCGACCTTGCCGTCCAGAAACTCACCGAGCTCGGCGTCGACGGCTTCACGTTGCTGTCGACGCGGCGTTCTGTTCCGCGTTGGGGCGAGACCCGCGAGGAAGCGGCCGTCGCCCGGCTGCGCCGGATCGCGCGTGAGGCCGCGGCGCAGTGCCGTCGGGCCCGGTTGCCCGAGATCGATGGCGTGCGCCCCGTGGCGGAGCTGAGCGGGCGTCCCGGGCTCGTCGTGGCCGACCCCGAGGGCGAGGAGCCGTCGCTGCTGCCGGCGCCGCCGGGCGGCGAATGGGTGCTCGTCGTCGGGCCCGAGGGCGGGTTCGAACCCGACGAGGCGGCCGCGCTCTCGTCGGCCGCGCCCGGCGGCGAGGTGCCGGTCCGGTTGCGCCTCGGGTGGCATGTCCTGCGGGCGGAGACGGCTGCGATCGCCGGCGCCGCGGTGCTGGCCACACGACGCACGGCCCGGCGGGGCGCTTGAGCGCCTTTTTGCACTCTCCGTGGTAACCCGACCGCCAATTGCCACCACTTAGGGTGAGAATGGCGGCGGAGAGTGGTAGCGTTCGGGTTGCGAGCCTCGGGCAGGGCGGGTGTGAGGGAGGGGCACGGTATGAACATGAGTGAGGCGATGGTCGGCGAGCGGTTGCGTTCGATCCGGCGCCAGAAGGGGCTGTCGCTGCACGACGTCGAGGCACGCTCGAGCATGGAGTTCAAGGCTTCGGTGCTCGGCGCCTACGAGCGGGGCGAGCGGGCGATCTCCGTGCCGCGCCTCCTGCGGCTGGCCGAGATCTACCAGGTCCCGGGCGACCAGCTCCTGCCGCGCACCTCCGATGTCGACGTCGAGCGCACACAGCGCGACGACACGTTCGAGGAGGGGTTCACGATCGACCTCGAGCGCCTGCGCGATCTCGACGACCCCGAGGCGTCGGTGCTGTCGCGCTACGCCGAGACGATCCAGCTCCAGCGCCAGGACTTCAACGGCCGCCTGCTCACGATCCGCCGCGACGACCTGCGAGTCCTCGCCGCCGTGCTCGGTCGCCGCGCCGAGGACCTCGGCCGGCGACTCGACGAGCTCGGCCTGCGCGCCACCTGAGCCGGTCTCTCGACCGGAGGCCGCGCGCCCGGAGGTACCATCGCTCCGACGTGGCCTCGCCGTCGCCGACTCAGGTCAAGATCCTCGTTCCGGGCAACCATCTGATGGTGGGCCTTCTCGGTCAACGTGACGAGCTGCTGCGCCTCGTCGAAGGATCCTTCCCGGTCGAGATCCACGTCCGCGGCAACGAGATCACCGTCACCGGCGACGCGTCGGAGGCCGAGCGCGTCGGGCGGCTGTTCGAGGAGATGGTGATCCTCCTCGAGCAGGGCCACAGCCTCGATCGCGAAGGCGTGGGACGCAGCATCGAGATGCTCAAGGCCGATCAACGCCCGACGGACGTGTTCACGACCGAGGTCCTGCGCGGCCGAAAGAGCGTGCGGCCGAAGACCTCGGGCCAGAAGGAGTACGTGGACGCCGTCCGGGAGCACACGGTCACGTTCTGCATCGGGCCGGCCGGGACCGGCAAGAGCTATCTCGCGGTCGCGCTGGCCGTGCAGGCGCTCCAGGCGAAGCAGATCAACCGCATCATCCTGACGCGCCCGGCGGTCGAGGCGGGCGAGAGGCTCGGCTTCCTGCCCGGGGACATCCTCGCCAAGGTCGACCCGTATCTCCGTCCTCTCTACGACGCGCTCTACGACATGCTCGACCCCGAGGTCGTCACCCGGTTGATGGACCGCGGTGTCATCGAGGTCGCGCCCCTCGCGTTCATGCGGGGCCGGACCCTCAATGACTCCTTCATCATCCTCGACGAGGCGCAGAACACGACGCCCGAGCAGATGAAGATGTTCCTGACCCGACTCGGGTTCGGCTCGAACATCGTCGTGACCGGTGACGTCACCCAGATCGATCTCCCCGAAGGGCGGGGGCGATCCGGACTCCTCGTCGTCCGCGACATCCTCGAAGGCATCAACGGCGTCGCGTTCGTCCAGCTCGGCTCGGCCGACGTCGTCCGCCACAAGATCGTGCAGGACATCGTCGACGCCTACGAACGCGACGAGAACCGTCGATGAGGTCTCGCTCGTGACCGGTCCCGGGGGGCACGACGGCCAACGGCGCCGGGCCTGCACCGCTTTTCCGGCCGAGCCCCTGCTCGCCTCCCTCGCTTCGCTCGCTCGGCTCGGGTCTTCGACCCGGATCTCGGCCGGGCGGGCAGGACTGCCCGGCGCCGGGCCGTCGACCCCCCGTGCCCTCGCGTTCGAAGAGCGGCGGTCGTGAGGACCGTGTTCGGGGCCGACGAGCAGTCGGAGGTGGAGGTCGACGTCCTCCGCTGGGTGCGGCTCGCGCGCATGGTGCTCGACCAGGAGCGGGTCCCCGAGGAGTCCGAGATGTCGGTGATCTTCGTGGACGAGCAGGCGATGTCGGACCTCCACGAGCGGTTCCTCGGCGGCAGCGGGCCGACTGACGTGCTCGCGTTCCCGATGGACGACGACGTGGCCCCGGGTGGGCGACAGCCCGACCAGGGCGGGCGCGGGCCCGGCTCGCCGGCGGAGGCCGCCGACCCTCCGACTGTGATCGGCGACGTCGTGGTGTGCCCGCAGGTGGCCAGGCGCCAGACCGGCGCGCACGGATCGCTCGATGACGAGGTTGCGCTGCTCGTCGTCCACGGAGTCCTGCATCTGCTGAACTACGACCATGCCGAGGACCACGAGTCCGAGGCGATGAGAAAGCGGGAACGCGAGTTGTTGACGCGCTTCCGGGAGCTCGAGCAGGAAGAGGGACGGTGAGCGCGGGTCCAGATACCGGCGTGGCATGACCGGAACGGACTGGCTACTCGTCGCGGCGATCGTCGCGCTGTTCCTGGTCTCCGGCGTCCTTGCCATGGCCGAGACGGCGTTCACGCGCATGAGCCGGGTCCGTGCGCTGGCGCTCGAGGAGGACGGGCGCGGGGGCGCGACCAGGTTGGCGCGACTACTCGAACGGCCGGAGCGCACGCTCAACTCGCTGCTGCTCGTCATCCTTGTGTGCCAGCTCGTGTCCGCCAACCTCACCGGTGTCCTGCTCGAGGCGCACCTCGGGACGATCGGGTTCGTGCTCGGCATCGTGGTCGAGATCGCGGTCTTCTTCGTCTTCTTCGAGGTCGTGCCGAAGACCTTCGCGATCCAGCACACGGATCGGGCGGCGCTACTGGTGTCGCCGATTCTGGCGTTCTTGACGAACTTCCCGCCCTTGCGTGTGCTCTCCCGGGGTCTGATCGGTCTCGCCAACGTCCTGCTCCCCGGACGCGGGCTGAAGGAAGGCCCGTTCGTCAGCGAGGAGGAGATCCGTCAGATGGCCGACGTCGCCGCCGACGAGGAGGCCATCGAGCGGGACGAACGCAAGCTGATCCATTCGATCTTCGAGTTCGGCGACATAGTCGTCCGCGAGGCGATGACACCGCGCACGGACATGGTGTCGATCTCGGCCGACGCCACCATCGAGGAGGGCATCACGGCCGCGATCGAAGGCGGCTTCTCGCGGATACCTGCCTACGAGGAGTCGACCGACAACATCATCGGCCTCGTCTTCCTGAAGGATCTCGTCGCCCTCGCCCGCGCCAGCAAGAGGAACGAGCCGATCCGGACCGCGCTGCGCGAAGCGGTGTTCGTGCCCGAGCAGAAGCGCGTGGCGGAACTGCTGCGCGAAATGCAAACGAAGCAGTTCCACATGGCGATCGTGATCGACGAGTACGGCGGCACCTCCGGGCTCGTGACCCTCGAGGACCTCCTCGAGGAGATCGTCGGCGACATCGCCGACGAGTACGACCTCGAAGAGCCGAGCGTCGAGCGCCTTCCCGATGGGGGGTTGCGCGTCCCCGGCGGCACGTCGATCGACGACGTCAGCGACGAGCTCGGGATCGAGCTGCCTGACACCGAGTGGGACACCGTCGGCGGGCTCGTGTTCAACCTGCTCGGGCATGTGCCCGAGGAAGGCGAGTGCGTGCGCTTCCAAGGGCTCGAGTTCCGCACCGAGCGGGTGCAGGGGCGCCGGATCGTCTCGGTGCAGATCCGACCCTCGCCCGCGAGCGCGGCCGAGCCCGTCGGCGCCAAGTGACGGAGGGGTTCCGCAGCGGGTTCGTGACCCTCGTCGGCCGGCCGAACGTCGGCAAGTCGACACTCCTCAACCAGCTCGTCGGCTCGAAGGTCGCGATCGTCTCGGACCGCCCGCAGACAACACGTGCCGCCATCCGCGGCGTACGCACAACCGCCGACGACCAGATCGTGTTCGTCGACACGCCGGGCATCCACAAGCCGCGTACACCGCTCGGCGAGCGGACGAACCAGCGAGCGGTCGCGACGCTCGGCGAAGTCGACGTCGTCTGCCTCCTCGTGGAGGCCGACTCACCCATCGGCGCCGGCGACCGGTTCGTCGCCGGGCTCGTGCAGCAGGTCGCGACGCCGAAGCTCCTGATCGTGAACAAGATCGACCGAGCCGGGAAGCCCGCGATCGCCGAGCATCTCGCCAGCGCGGCGCGTGACCTCGGCGACTTCGATGCCTACGTCCCCCTGTCGGCTCGCACCGGCGAGGGGATTGCGCCGCTGCTCGGCGAGATCGAGAGCCGCTTGCCGGAGGGGCCGCGCTATTACCCCGAAGGCGTCGTCACGGACCAGCCCGAGACCTTCGTGGCCGCCGAGCTCGTGCGCGAGAAGCTGCTCGCGGTCGCACGCGACGAGCTCCCGCACTCCATCACCGTGTCGGTCGAGGAGCTGGAGGACATCCCGGACGCCGACGGCGACGTCGACGACCCGGACCAGATCCTGCGGTTGCGCGCCGACATCAGCGTCGAGCGCGACTCGCAGAAGGGCATCGTCATCGGGCGGGGCGGGCGCGTCCTGAAGGACGCCGGCACCGCGGCCCGGCAAGAGCTCGAGGCGCTCCTCGGCGTGCGCGTCTATCTGGAGACGCGGGTGCGGGTGGAACGCGACTGGCAGCGTCGCCCGCACGCCCTCGACCGCCTCGGCTACTGAAACCGCTGGTCACAGCCCCCTTCCGAGTTGCTCCCACGCCGAAGGCCGGGGATAGGCTCCGATTTTCGTCCCCCGGCCGCGAGGCCCCCGAGCACGAGGCGCCCGAGCAATCACCGGACACGTGATCGGAAGTGGAGGATGAGGGGCTTCACGTCGCGTTCCAAGCGATGGGTGGGTCTGGGCGTCGTCGCCGGCGCGGGCTTGCTGCTCGCGGCCTGCTCCGCGGAGAACAACGGGCAGAACTCGCTGAGGCCCAAAGGCCCCGCGGCACAGAAGATCGACAACCTGTTCACGCCGATCTTCTTCGTCTCGGTCGTCGTCGGGGTGCTGGTCCTCAGCGCCGTCGTCGTGTTCGC
>DASYFC010000163.1:0-6463 GCA_036498645.1 Acidimicrobiia bacterium
CCAAGCCGTGCGCTACCTGAAGGAGGGCGACACCGCCGTCCTCCCCACCTACCAGGACCGCGTCATCGGCATCGAGCTGCCGGCCGCCGTCGAGCTCACGGTCACCGAGACCGAGCCCGGCGTCCAGGGCGATCGCGTCTCCGGCGCGCGAAAGCCGGCGACGTTGGAGACGGGCATCGTCGTGCAGGTGCCCCTCTTCGTCGAGCCGGGCGGGCGGATCAAGGTCGACACCCGGACGGGGGAGTACCTCGCCCGCGCGTGACGGGCGAGACCGGCGATGCCCACCAGACGCGAGGCCCGGGAGCGAGCCCTGAGCCTCTGCTACGAGGCCGACGTGCGCGGCCTCGACGCCGACGAGTTGCTCGGCGAGCTGCCGGCGCCACCCGACGAGTACGCGGAGGCGGTCGTGCGCGGCGTGGAGTCCCATCGCGACGAGGTCGACGCGATCTTGCGCAAGGTCTCCGAGCACTGGGCGCTCGAGCGCATGCCGCTCGTGGATCGCGCCGTGCTCCGCATCGGCTGCTACGAGCTCGGCTGGCAGCGCGACCTGCCGACAGGCGTCGTCATCAGCGAGGCCGTCGAGCTGGCGAAGCAGTACTCGACGAAGGACTCGGGTCGGTTCGTGAACGGCATGCTCGGCCGCATCGCCGAAGATCTGCGGGGCCAGGGGCCGGAGCCGTCCGAGCAGCCGGCGCCATGAGCACGGCGCCCCTCGAGGTCGAGGAGCCGCTCACCGACGAAGCGCTCGGGACCGACCGCCCGTGGATCGTCATCGTCTGGAACGACCCGGTGAACCTCATGAGCTACGTCGTCTACGTCTTCCAGAAGCTGTTCGGCTACTCACGCGAGAAAGCCACCCGGCTCATGCTGCAGGTTCACCACGAAGGCAAGGCGGCGGTGTCGGAGGGGACGCGCGAAAAAGCAGAGGCCGACGTCGCCCGGCTGCACGCGCACGGGCTGTGGGCGACCATGGAGCACCCGTCGTGAGCCCGCGCGTCGACCGGCGCGGTGAGGCGGTCGTGGTCACGCTCGAGTCGAACGAGGTGGAGCTCCTGCGCACCATCCCCGACGAGGTCCGCGGCGCGCTCGAGGCGCCGCCGTCCAAGGACGACCCGGTTCACAACCGGCTCTTCCCGTCCGCATACCTGGATCCGACCGAGGAGAGCGCCGAGCAGGAGTGGCAGGAGCTCGTGCACCCCGAGCTGCTGCAGGGGCGGCTCGCGGCTCTCGAGCTCGTCTCGGCGACGCTCGATCGCGCCACGACCAAGCGGGGTCGCGCCGAGGTCGAGCTGGCGCCCGACGAGGTGGAGGCGTGGCTGAGCGTCGTCAACGACGCCCGCCTCACGCTGGGCACCCGGCTCGGCGTCACCGAGGAAGCCGAGTCCGAGGCCATCGACCCGTCCGACCCCGAAGCCGCCGCGCACGCCGTGTACGGCTGGCTCACCTGGTTCGAGAACGACCTCGTCGAGACGTTGCTCGGCTGAGGCGATGGCAACGGATCCGCGCACCGACCTCGCTCACACCAGCCACATCAACTTCTTCCGCGAAGCGTCGACTCGCGAGCCCGGTGGCGACGTCCGGGACGAGGACGGCGTCTTCCTCTACGCCGGACCGCATCCCCTCCCCGTGCTCGTCAACGGCGTCATTCGCCTGGACCCCGGTGTGGCGGCCGGCGAGGTGCTGGATCGCGCCCGGGCGTTCTTCGGCGCGCGGGGGCGCGGGTTCAGCGTCTATGGGCTCGTCGGACCCGACGATGACCTCATCGAGGCCGCCGACGCGGCGGGGATGGTCGCGTTCGGCGATCCCGCGCCGCTGATGGTGCTGGAGGGGACAGTGCCGCCCGCCTCCCTGCCGGACGACGTGCGCATCGAGCGAGTGGCGACGCCAGAGCAGGTCTCCGACGCCGCGGCTGTGTGCGCCGACGCGTACGCGGTGTACGGCATGCCGGGCGATGTCGCGGCGGCCTGCCTGACGCCGCGCACGATGCTCGCACCGGATACGGCAGCCGTTGTTGCGTATGACGCGGACGGTTCGGTGGCTACGGCCTCGGTACTGGTCGCCCGCGGCGTCTCGTACATCGCGTGGGTGGGCACCGTGCAAAGGGCGATGCGCCGGGGCCTCGGTGACGCCGTCACCCGGGCGGCTACCGCCGCCGGGCTCGACCTGGGCGGGGAGATCACCACACTGGTGGCGTCGCCGATGGGCGCCCCGGTGTACCGGCGCATGGGGTTCGCCGACGTCGGGCAGCACGCGAGCCGCGTCGCCATGAACGTCCCCGCGTAGCTGCGCGGTCGCCGCCGGCCCGGGTGCTACCCTCCTGAGGACCGTGAAGGGGATCCTGCGAGGTTCCCACGGAGGATTGAGACGGCATGACCGCGCCCATCGCCGGCGGAGGAGACCTCCCCGGCGACGACGACAACCGAGGCACGAATCCAGCGGCCCCCTCCGGGGGGCATTTGTTTTCTCTACGGGCGAAGGTCTTCGACGCCGACGACCTCCGCCGCGCCCACACCCGCATCGCGCACGAGATCGTCGAGCGGAACCACGGCGCGACCGACGTCGTGCTCATCGGCCTGTATACCCGGGGCGTCGCGGTCGCCCACCGCCTCGCCGAGGCGATCGAGCGGTTCGAGGGTGTGGCGGTCGCCGTGGGTGCGATCGACGTGGCCTTCTACCGGGACGACATCGGCCTGCGGCGGATCCAGCCTCTCGGCCCGACCGAGGTGCCCGTCGACGTGACCGGCCGGGTCGTGGTCCTCGTCGACGACGTGCTGTTCACCGGCCGGACGGCACGCGCCGCGCTCGAGGCGATCACGGAGCTCGGCCGTCCCCGGGCGGTGCAATTGGCGGTCCTCGTGGACCGCGGCCATCGCGAGCTCCCGATCCGGGCCGACTACGTGGGCAAGAACCTGCCGACCAAGGTTGCCGAGGACGTGCGGGTACGACTCGAGGGCGTCGACGACGGCGACGAGGGGATCGAGATCTGGGGGCCCGAGTCGTGAACGACCTGCTGTCGATCGACGATCTGGGCGCAGCCGGGATCGGCGACCTGCTCGACCTGTCGGACTCGTTCGTCGAGGTGACCCGGCGCGACATCCCCAAGATCCCGGCGCTGCGCGGGAAGACGGTCGTGACGCTCTTCTACGAGGACTCGACGCGCACCCGCCTGTCGTTCGAGACCGCAGCCAAGCGCCTGACGGCCGACACGATGTCGTTCACCGCCGCGAGCTCCGCGGTCGGGAAGGGCGAAAGCCTCCTCGACACCGTTCGCACCATCGAGGCGATGGGCGTCGACGCGATGGTGGTGCGTCACAGCTGCGCCGGCGCGCCGCACCGGATCGCATCGTGGGTCGACGCCGCCGTCGTCAACGCCGGCGACGGCCGCCACGAGCACCCGACTCAGGCTCTGCTCGACCTCCTCACGCTGCGCCGCCGGCTCGGCTCGGACTCCTTCCGCGGCCTGCGCGTCGGCATCGTCGGCGACGTACGCCACTCGCGGGTCGCCCGCAGCGGCGTGAAGGCGTTCGCCGCCGTCGGCGCCGACGTCACCGTGGTCGGACCTCCCACGCTGCTGCCCGAATCCCTGGAGGGCTGGCCTGCCCGCGCCGCCACCGACCTCGACGAAGTGCTCCCCGAGCTCGACGTCGTGTACCTGCTGCGTATCCAGCGCGAGCGCCTCGGGTCGGCGCTCCTGCCGTCGCTGCGCGAGTACACGAGCCGCTACGGGTTGACCGCGGCGCGTGCCGCGCGCCTCAAGCCCGACACGGTCGTGATGCACCCGGGCCCCATGAACCGCGGTGTCGAGATCGCGGCCGAGGTCGCCGACGGCCCGGCATCGATCATCACGGAACAGGTCGCCAACGGGGTCGCCGTGCGGATGGCGGTCCTTTGGTCGCTGCTCGGCTCGGGAGGTCCTGTTGCCTGACCGCCCGGACGAGTTCGTGATCAAAGGCGGACGCGTCGTCGACGCGACCGGCGACCGGGCCGCGGATGTCCTCGTGCAGGGCGGCGTGATCGCCGCGGTGGGGCGGCGCGTCGAAGGCGCGCCCGTGCTCGACGCCGACGGCTGCCTCGTCGTGCCGGGCCTCGTCGACCTGCACGCCCACCTGCGCGAGCCCGGCGACGAAGAGGCGGAGACGATCGAAACCGGCGCCCGCGCCGCCGCCCTCGGAGGCTTCACCGCCGTCGTCGCCATGCCGAACACCGAGCCGCCGCTCGACGACGCCGCAGTCGTCGCGTTCGTGCTCGCGGCAGGCCGCGGGGCCATGTGCGACGTGGTGTCGTCAGGCTGCATCACGAAAGGTCGTCGCGGCGAGGAGCTCGCGCCGATGGGGGAGCTCCACGCCCTCGGCGTCCGGATCTTCACCGACGACGGCGCGTGTGTCGCAGACGCCAACGTCATGCGGCGCGCGCTCGACTACGCCCACGCACTGCCCGGCGCCGTCGTCGCCCAGCACGCCGAAGACCCGTCGCTCGCTGCCGGCGGGCACATGCACGAAGGCGCGTGGTCCAGTCGCCTCGGGATCCCGGGCCGGCCGGAGGCGGCTGAAGCGGCCGTCGTCGCCCGGGACGTGCTGCTCGCCGAGCTCACGGGCACGCCCGTCCACTTCCTCCACCTGTCGACCGCGGCCGCCGTCGACCTCGTGCGCGACGCGAAGGACCGGGGCGTCCCGGTGACGGCGGAGGTCGCGCCGCACCACTTCACGCTCACCGACGCCGAGTGCCGGACGTTCGACCCCGCGTTCAAGGTCCACCCGCCCCTGCGCACCGACACCGACGTGGCGGCGGTGAAGGCGGGGCTCGCCGACGGCACCATCGACGCCATCGCCACCGACCACGCCCCCCACGTGCCCGAGGCCAAGGAGCGCCCGTTCGAGGAGGCGCCGCCGGGGATGCTCGGTCTCGAGACCGCGTTCGCGCTCACGCTCACCGAGCTCGTCGACCCGGGCGTGCTCGACCTCGTCGACGCGCTGGCGTGCCTGTCGTGGCAGCCGGCCGCGATCGCGGGGCTCGACGGGCACGGCGGGCCGGTGGAGCCGGGCCGTCCCGCCAACCTCTGCGTCGTCGACCCCGCCGTGCGGTGGGAGGTCGACCCCGCCCGGCTCGCCAGCCGGTCGCGCAACACGCCATACGCCGGCCGCAAGCTCACGGGTCGCGTGCGCCACACCGTGTTGCGGGGCGAGCCCGTCGTCGTCGACGGCATCGCGCAGCGATGAGCCGCGACGCGCTCCTCGTCCTGTCCGACGGCACCGCGTTCGAGGGCGAGGCCGTCGGTCACGTTCCCGAGTCGGGTGCCGCGACGGGCGAGGTCGTGTTCAACACCGCGCTCTCGGGCTACCAGGAGATCCTCACTGACCCGTCGTATGCCGGGCAGATGATCACCTTCACTTACCCGCACATCGGGAACTACGGCGTGAACCCCGAGGACGTCGAGAGCCGGCGACCGTTCTGCGCCGGTGTCCTGGTCCGCGATCTGGCGCGCCGCCCCAGCAACTGGCGCGCCACGGAGAGCCTGGACGAGTTCCTGCGCCGCCACCGTGTGCCCGGCATCGCCGGGATCGACACCCGCCGGCTCACGCGTCACCTCCGCGAAGCGGGCGCGCTGCCGGGCGCGTTCGGCACCGACGAGTCGGTGGTGCGGGCGGCGGCATCGGCGGCGGCGACGACGGACGGTCGCGACCTGGTCGCCGGCGTCACCACCGAGCGGCCGTATACCGCCGGCGATCCGGACGCCATGTTCCACGTCGTCGCGTACGACTTCGGAATCAAGGCGACGATCCTGCGCCACCTCGCCGGCGTGGGCTGCTTCGTCGAGGTCGTGCCGGCCTCGACCCCGGCCGCCGACGTGCTCGCCCGCGGGCCCGACGGTGTGTTCCTGTCCAACGGGCCCGGCGACCCGGCTGCGGTCGCCGGCGCGGCCGACACCGTCGCCGGTCTCCTCGGCGAGGTCCCCGTGTTCGGCATCTGCCTCGGTCACCAGATCCTCGGGCTCGCGCTCGGCGCGCAGACGTTCAAGCTTCGGTTCGGGCACCACGGCGCCAACCATCCGGTCCGTCACGAGTCGACGGGCCGGGTGGAGATCACGAGCCAGAACCACAACTACGCCGTCGACCTCGACACGCTGAGCGGCGCTGCGGTCACGCACGTGAACCTGAACGATGGCGTCGTCGAGGGCTTCCGCGTGCTCGACGCGCCCGCGTTCGGGGTGCAGTACCACCCGGAGGCCGGGCCCGGCCCCCACGACGCGTCGTACCTGTTCGATTCGTTCACCAACCTCATGGCGGGCGCCGCGATGTCGGGAACGGGATAGCTCATGCCCCGACGCGACGACCTCGAGACGATCCTCATCGTCGGGAGCGGGCCCATCGTGATCGGCCAGGCGTGCGAGTTCGACTATTCGGGAACGCAGGCGTGCAAGGTGCTGCAGTCCGAGGGGTACCGGGTCGTGCTCGTGAACTCGAAC
>DASYFC010000164.1:0-10578 GCA_036498645.1 Acidimicrobiia bacterium
CAGCCATGTACGCGTTGCACGCCTCGGTGGTGATCGTGAATCCCGGGGGTACGGGAAGGCCGAGGTTCGTCATCTCGGCGAGGTTGGCGCCCTTGCCGCCGAGCAGGAACTTCTGGTCCTTGCCGCCCTCCTCGAAGGCGTAGACGTACTGCATGCTCACCTTCCGACGACGTCCGGCTTGCGCTCCATTATCGAGCCTACTGAGGTCGTTCGGGCCGGTAGCGGGCGAGCACGACGCGGGTGTGGCCGAGGCGGTCCATCAGCCCGATGCGCGTGTCGATGAGCACCCACGAGATCCCGAACAGCAGCGCCGCCATCAGACCCAGCGAACCGGGGAGCCCGATGACGAGCACGATCGGCACGACGTAGCGGAGCGTGGCACGGCGCCACGTCGGCAACTCCCCCGTGTCGGCGTCCACCACCATGACGTGCGTCAGGCGCTTCCCGATCGTCTGACCGTTGCGGGTCGTCGGGAACACGAAGTACGCGTTGAAGATCACGAACAGCGCGGTGACAAGCACGATGATGGCCGCCGCCGAGTTGCTCGCCGCCGAGACGACCAGGGAGGTGACCCCGAGGAACACGGCGCCCATGGTGAGGACGTCGATGCCGACCGCCGCCAGTCGACGGCCGAGCGGTGCCGCCTCTGCGCCCGGTACCCCTGCCGGCTCGCGCCGCTGGGGACGGCCTTTCGCATCGCGTTCACGGGGTTCGAAGAGTCCCCGGCGCCGCGCCGGCGCGGGCTCGGCTTCCACCTTCTCTTCTTCGTGCTCATCGGGCTCGGTCTCCGTCGCCCCGTTGGACAGCTCCGAGTCGTACCGCTGCCGCTGGACCGGGTCCGCGAGCACCTGCCACGCCGAGTTGAGCCGCGCCGTCTCTGCCCGGGCGCCGTCGCGCGCCTTGTCGGATCGTCCGTTCTCGACCTTTCCCCGGAGCGCCTCGATGCGCTCCCGGTACGCCGAACGGATCTCGTCCTTCGACGCGTCGGACTCGACGCCGATGAGCTCGTAGTGACTCTCGCTCATGCCGGAAGCTGCTCCTCGATGTGTTGGACGAGCTTGTCGATCGGGACGCGGTCCTGGCTCATCGAGTCTCGATCGCGGACCGTCACGGCCCGGTCGTCGAGGGTGTCGAAGTCGACCGTGACGCACCGAGGCGTCCCCACCTCGTCCTGGCGTCGGTAGCGACGGCCGATGGAGCCGGCGTCGTCGAGATCGATCATGAACCGGGGTCGCAGCAGATCGGCAACCTCGTGCGCCACCGGGTTCAACCGCTCGTTGCGCGATAGCGGCAGCACCGCGACCGCAACCGGCGCCAGGCGCGGGTCGAGGCGCAGCAGGGTTCTCTTCTCGCCGCGCACTTCCTCCTCGTGGTACGCGGCGAGGAGAAACGCCAGCATGCACCGGTCGGCTCCCAACGCCGGCTCGATCACGTGCGGTATGTAGCGGCGATCGGCGTCCTGGTCGTAGTAGCTGAGGTCCTGCCCGGAGTATTCCGAGTGACGACGCAGGTCGTAGTCGGTCCGGTTCGCGACACCCTCGAGCTCGCCCCAACCCCACGGATACGCGAACTCGATGTCCGAGGTGCCGGTCGAGTAGTGGGACAGCTCGTCGGGGTCGTGCGGCCGGAGGCGCAACTCGTCCATGGGGATGCCGAGGTCCACGAACCAGCGCAGCCGCTCCTGGCACCAGTACTCGTACCAGCGCGGCCCGTCCTCGGGCGGCACGAAGTACTCCATCTCCATCACTTCGAACTCACGCGTCCGGAAGATGAAGTTACCCGGGGTGATCTCGTTCCGGAATGCCTTGCCGATCTGGGCGATGCCGAACGGCGGCTTCTTGCGGGAGGTGGTCTGGACGTTGAGGAAGTTCACGAAGATGCCCTGGGCAGTCTCGGGGCGCAGGTAGGCGACGGACGCTTCGTCCTCGACCGGGCCGACGTGCGTCTTGAACATCAGGTTGAAGCGACGGGCCTCCGTGAACGAGCCCTTGGCGCCGCAGTTGGGGCAGGCATCGGACTCGGGCAGGTGGTCGGCCCGAAAGCGCTCCTTGCAGTTCCGACAGTCGACGAGCGGGTCGGTGAACGCCTGGACGTGGCCGCTCGCCTCCCAGACCCGGGGGTGCATGAGGATGGCGGAGTCGAGGCCGACCACGTCGTCCCGCAGCTGGACCATCGACCGCCACCAGGCGTCCTTGACGTTGCGCTTCAGGAGGACGCCGAGGGGGCCGTAATCCCAGGTCGAGCGGAAGCCGCCGTAGATCTCGCTGGACGGGAAGACGAGGCCGCGCCGCTTGCACAGGTTGACCACGCGCTCCATGAGGTCCGGCTTGGCCATCCGACGGATCGTACCGGGGCGACCCCCGATTTCCCGAGCGGAAACGGTCTCAGGCGACCGCCGCCGCCGGCCGCCCGGCGCGGTCGGACACGACCTCGGCCCCGAACGGCATCAGCACGATCGGGATCATCTTGAACGCCTGGATGCCGAAGGGGATCCCGATGATCGTGATGCACAGGATCACGCCGCCGATGAGACAGTGCACCGCGAGCCACAGGCCGCCGAGGATGATCCAGATGATGTTGCCGATGATGTGCAGGGGGCTCGCGACGCGGGCGCCGTATTCGACGTGCCGTCCGAACGGCCACAGCGCGAAGCCCGCCAGCTTGAAGGCCTGGATGCCGAACGGGATCGTGATGATCAGGACGAACATCACGATTCCCGCCACCACGAAGGCGATCGCCAGCCAGATCCCGACGAAGATGAGCCAGAGGATGTTGCCGACGGTTTGCACGCTGCCCCCTATCTCTCCGGGGGCGCTTTGCTCGGCCTCCGGTCGTTCGTCACAGTAGCGCCGCGCTCCGGAGTCGTCGCTCGAGGTGGTATTCGAGCGCGGCCACTCCGAGCCGCTCGACCTCGATGCCGGGACGCTCGGGCGGGGCGGTCAACGCACCGCGCAGGTCGCCCCCGAGGATGCGACGCAGCAACGCGATCGCCTCCGCGTCGACCCGACGACCGGCGAAGCGTGCGCACTCACCGCACAGCACGCCACCCTCACCGAAGTCGAAGGCCTGGAACGGATCGGCTTCGTCGCCACAACGGGTGCAGGTGTCGAGGATGGGATGAAAGCCTTCGAGCGAGAGGAGCTTCCAGAAGAACGCCGGCGCCACCATGGGCGACGGTGCCTCCGCCAACGTGCGCAGCGCGCCGACGAGCATCCGGTACAGCGCCGGGTTGGCCTCTCGCTCCTGGGCGACCTGGTCGACCGCCTCGAGCATCGCGATGGCATGCGTGAGCGACCCGTAGTGCTCGCGGAGCTGGCGAAACGCGTCGATCGTCTCGACCTGGGTGACGACGTCGAGCTCGCGGCCCCGGTAGCACTGGAGGGCGACGTGGCTCGTCGGCTCGAGGCGCGCCCCGAACCGGCTCGTCGACTTGCGGATCCCCTTGGCGACCGCCCGAACCTTGCCGTGACCCTGGGCGAGGATCGTGACGATTCGGTCGGCCTCGCCCAGCTTGATCGTGCGCAGGACGACGCCCTGGTCGCGATACAACGCCACGGCCCGAGTCTAGTTACACCGATGTGATTAGCCGTCGACGGCGCCGAAGCGGCGCTCGCGGCGCTGGAACTCGCGTATCGCCTCGAACAGGTGGTCGCGGCGGAAGTCGGGCCACAGCACGTCGGTGAAGACGAGCTCGGCGTAGGCGAGCTCCCAGAGCAGATAGTTCGAGATCCGGAACTCGCCCGAGGTGCGCACGAGCAGGTCGGGGTCGGGCATGTCGGGCGCGTACAGGTGACGGGCCAGGGTGCGGTCGCTGATCTTGTCGGGGTCGAGTCGACCTGCTGCGACCTCGTGCGCGATGGCGCGGGCGGCGTCGACGAGCTCGGCCCGCCCGCCGTAGTTGAAGGCGAACGTCAGCGTGAGCCGCCGATTCCCTCGGGTCAGCTCCTCGGCGTCGGCGATCCGGCGGCGCAGACGACCGGGGACCCGCCCGGCTCGCCGGCCGATGAACCGGACGCGCACGCCCAGCTCGTTGAGCTCGTCGCGGCGCCGAAGGAGCAGGCTCTCGTTGAAGCCCATGAGGAAGCGCACCTCGTCGACCGGTCGACGCCAGTTCTCGGTCGAGAACGCGAAGACGGTCATCCACTCGAGCCCGACGTCGAGGGCGCCGTTGACGGTGTCGAACAACGCCTCCTCGCCGGCGGCGTGTCCATCGGTCCGCTTGAGGCCCCGCTGCTTGGCCCAGCGCCCGTTGCCGTCCATGACGACGGCGACGTGGCGCGGGATGCGGCCCTGGTCCATGCTCCTGTCGGGCACGGCTCGAAGCTACATCGACCCCCTCCCGATTCGACCGCCGACCGGTACGATCGCCCGCCATGCGTTGGACCGCCGTCGTGAACCCGACCGCGGGTCGCGGCCGGACCCGGAAGCTGCTCCCACGGCTCGTCGACGCGCTCGCCGGCGTCGACCTCGACGTCGACGTGCGCGTTTCCGAGGACCTCGACGACGCAGTCCGGATCGCCCGGAGGGCGTTCGACGACGGGCGCGGCGTGGCCGCCTGTGGCGGGGACGGAACGGTGAACGCACTGGCCGGCGTGGCCGCGGACCACGGAGGCGTCCTCGGCATCGTGCCCACCGGCGCCGGCAACGACTTTGCCCGCAACCTCGGTATCGATCGCCGCCACTGGCTCGACGCGGTCGCGCTCCTCGAGAACGGGCCGATCGGATCGGTCGACCTCGGACGGGCCGAGCTCGCCGGAGACGGGGACGCCACCGACACGACCGTCCGTTGGTTCGCCTCCGTCGCGAACGCCGGCTTCGACTCGGAGGCGAACCGCTGGGCCAACGGCGTGCAATGGGCGAGCGGCACGACGCTGTACGTGCTCGCGGTGCTCCGCACGCTGGCGACGTACCGCCCGCACCGGTTCCGCCTCACCGTGGACGGCGACGAGCACGACATCGAGGCGTGGCTCGTCGCGGTCGGCAACACACGCGGCTACGCGGGCGGGATGCAGGTCACACCGGGCGCCGAGCTCGACGACGGGCAGCTCGACGTGTGCGTCGTGGGCGCGGTTTCCCGGTTCGAGTTCTTGCGCTCGTTCCCGCGCGTCTTCCGCGGGACGCACGTCTCCCATCCGGCCGTCGACATGCATCGAGGGAAGGTGGTCGAGCTCGCGTCGCTCGAAACGTCGCCGGCGATCGAGCTGTACGGAGCCGGCGAGCGCATCGGGCCGTTGCCGGCGCGGATGGAGGCGGTCCCCGGCGAGCTGCAGGTCGTCGTGCCGGACACGGCGCCGGTGCCGAAGCAGCCGCGCCCGTGACTCACGTGACGGTAAGCGTGCCCTCCATGCCCGCCGCACGGTGTCCGGGGATGTCGCAGAAGAACGTGTACTTGCCCGGCTTCAGATTCACCTTGAGCTGCTGCGAGTTGCCGCTGTTGGCTTGCAGCTTGAAGCCCGGCACCTTCCCACCGTCGAACACCAACGTGTGCTGACCGCCCTCGCTCGTGAGCTTGATCGCGTCGACCCCAGCCGGCGCCTGCGGGTTCTTGGGGTCGAAGAAGAAGTTGCCGCCCTTGATGTCGACCGTCGTTTGCGCCGGGCCGCTCGGCTGCTTGTAGCTCGAGCTGCCGCCGCCCCCTCCCCCGCCGCCGCACCCAGCGGCGACCGCCGCCGTCGCGAGCGCGATGACAGCCACTCGGGCCCAACCCCGACCGCGTTCTCGCTTCATGTTCTCCATCAGCTCCTGATTCGCCCTAGCCGGCGGTCACGGTTGCTTGCATCCCGGCGGCACGGTGCCCGGGGATGGTGCAGTAGATCGTGTACGTCCCCGGTTTGAGATCAACCTTGCCCGTCTTCGGCCCCTGGGGGACGGCGAGCTGGAACGCGCTCAGCTTCGGATCGCTGAACGTGAGCGTGTGTGTCCCACCCAGGTCGTTGTAGTTGATCTGGATGACGCCGGCCGGGACGCTGAACTCCTTGGCCTGGAAACTCAGCGACGGCAGCGCGTCGACCTCGAGCGTGGCGACCGGTGGCCCGGCCGGCGGCTTGAACCCGCCGCCGGCGGCCTTCTTCTCCTCGCTGGGGCCGAGCGTGAGGAGCCCGGCCGACAGGATGACCACCATGAACCCGGCGAGCACCATCACGAGAGTCGAGGAGCGCAGCCGTGGGCTGGCGGAGATGGCGGCCCCGCCGGCCAGGATCGCCACGGTCACGATCGTGCCGACCAGGACGGAGGTGTTCTCGCCGCTGGCGAGGAAGACCCGCGACAAGTTCACGACGTAGAGGAAGATCGCGAGAATCGACAGCAGCGGCAGCGCGATCGGCAAGAGCAGACGGTCACGCACCGGATCGACCGCCGGTGGACCGGCCTCGAGCTCCGCGGGCGACTCCCCCTCGGCGGCCTCGAAGGGCGGCTCGGCTTCGAGCTCCTGGCCGCTCTCGGGCACCTCGTTGCGCTCCGGCTGCTCGCCGCTCGTCGCTTGCTCGTCGGCGGCCGGCGCGTCGCCGGCGGGCGCGTCGCCCTGTTCGGCCTGGTCGGTCTCGTCCGTCTGGACGTTGTCGGTCATGAGGTCGTGGTCCCCATCCGGGAGAGCTCGCGGTCAAGATCCTGCCACTGACGGCGTGCCGCGATGCGTCGGTCTTCTTCCCCGGCCCATCGGAAGAAGATCACCGCGATCACGAGCCACAGCAGGAGACCGCCGCCGATCTTCATGATCAACCCGGCGATGCGCTGGTCGTCGAGCGTCGACAGTCCCCAGAGGTGTGGGACATGCTCGTAGAAGCGGTAGAGCGGTGTGCTCCCGAACGTGAGGAACGATGCCGGGATTGTCGGCACGATCGACTGGGCGAACAGGAACAGCATCCGGGGTAGCGGCGACAGCCGCGGGATCTCGGGCATCGGGCTCACGACGGGCATCCACACGATCAGCGCGCTCACGAAGATCAACGCGTGGATGAGGAAGTGCGCGAGCGCGCTGCGGAGACTGAAATCGACGAGCGCCGGCCAGTGCGTCAGCACGAGCACGAAGTTGAAGATGATCAGCGCGGGGAGGAACCGCGCGCAGAAGCGCACCGCTCGGAACAGGAGTGACGGCGGCCGCAGAATCATCCGCAACATCCACGCCGGCGTCCCGAGGAGCAGCAGCGGCGCCGCGACCATGGACAGCACCAGGTGCTGCACCATGTGGATGCTGTAGTTGTACCGCTCGGCGATGTCGTGGATCGGCCAGTCGGCCGCGACCCAGACGGCCAGCACCCCGAGCGCGAAGCACACCACCTGCAAGCGTGTGACCGGTGCACGCCCGGCTGCCGCGTACCGGGGACCGATACGGACGACGGCGACGGCGTACGACGCGGCCAGCGCGGCGACGAGCAGCCACACCTCGACGTGAGGGTGCCAGCTCGGGTAGGCGACGGCGATGCCCACGATCAGCTCAGCTGCTGAAGACGTGCAGCATCGTCAGCACGATCAGGTACAGCGAGATCGCGGCCACGACACCGAGCACGAAGAAACGACGGAAGATGGGGCGATCGGTCTTCAAGTGCATGTACCAGGACGCGACCAGACCGAACTTGATCACCGCGAACGTGAGCAGGAACACGATGATCAGCCCGTCGGGAACGTCGCCCTGCAGGTAATAGAGACCGATCTCGGCCGCGGTGACCGCGACGAGGATCGCCGCGATCATCACGTACTTCACCGGCGTCGGGTGCGGCTGGACCTCGCCCGGCAACATCGGCAACGGGCTCTCGGCGATCGCGGGCGCGGTCCCCTCCGCCGGGGCGAGCGCGGTGCCGGGCTGCTCGTCGGCGCGCGCCTCGACCGGGTCGGTCTCGGTGGCGGTGCCAGCGGGGGCGGATTCGTCTGCCATGGCGATCGACCCGTCTGCTCCTACTTGGGGATGAGGTAGACGACGGTGAAGATGACGATCCAGACCACGTCCACGAAGTGCCAGTACAGCCCGGCGATCTCGACGCGCTCGGAGTCACGGCTCGTGAGACGTCCCTGCGTCGCGAGCCCCCAGAGCGAGAGCAGCCAGATGATGCCGGCCGTGACGTGAGCACCGTGCAGTCCGGTGAGCACGAAGAAGGTCGAGCCGGAGAGGTTCTTCGAGAGGGTGAACCCCTGCCGGTAGAACTCGGTGAACTCGAACACCTGACCGCCGATGAACGTGGCGCCGAACAACGCGGTGGCGAGCAGCCATACACGCAACCGGCGGTAGTCCCCGCGCATGATCGCCGCCAGCGCCAGGACCATGGTGAGACTGCTCATGAGCAGGATGAACGAGGTCACCGAGGTGAACGGGATGTTGTAGACGTCGGCCGGGTGCGGCCCTGGCTGGGGCCGTCCTCGGTAAAAGAGGTACGCGGAGATGAACGCGCCGAAGAACAGGCAGTCCGACGACAGGAAGAGCCACATGGCCAGCTTGGTATTGCTGACGCCCATACCGGTCGGAGGGGCGTCGTGGCCGGCCTCGACGACGCCGTGCTCGGACGGGACGGCGACCTGATCCGTCGTCATGGCTCTGTCTGGGGCTCGATACCCCACGCGTAGATGCCGAACAAGACCACCAGCGCGCCGATCGGGACGAGCCACACGGCCTGGAACACGGCCGCGTAGCCCAGGATCGGGAGCCCGAGCGCGACGACGAACGGGAAGTACGACGGCGACGGCATGTGGATCCCATGCCCGTCGCCGTGCTCCTCGCCACCGTGCTCGCCGCCCCCGTCACCACCGGCGGGACGCTCCTCGACGGCGACCGCCGCGCCACTCGGAAGTCGCACCGCGTGGCCGGTCTCGTCCTCCGTGTACTTGTGGTGCCAGAAGTCGTCGCGCGCCTCGACCTGCGGGATCTCGGCGAAGTTGTACATGGGCGGCGGAGAAGGCGTCGTCCATTCGAGTGTTCGCGCGTCCCACGGGTCGTCGCCCGATACCTGACCGTGTCGGCGGCTCACCATCACGTTCACGATGAAGGCCAAGACGGAGACGGCGATGACGAACGCGCCGATCGTCTCGATCTGGTTGAGGAAGTCCCAGCCCATTCCGGTGTCGTAGCGGTACGTGCGGCGCGGCATGCCGAGGAGCCCGACGAAGTGCATCGGGAAGAACGTGAGGTTGAACCCGATGAGCATCGTCCAGAAGTTGAACTTGCCCAGACGCTCGTCGAGGAACCGGCCGTAGAGCTTCGGGAACCAGTAGTAGAAGCCGCTGAAGAGCCCGAACACGAGCCCGCCGAACAGCACGTAGTGGAAGTGCGCGACGACGAAGTAGGTGTCCGTTTGCTGGGTGTCGGCCGGGACGACCGAGTGGAGGACGCCGGACAACCCGCCGAGGGTGAACATCGCGATGAAGCCGAGCGCGAACAGCATCGCAGTCTTGAGTCTGACTGCGCCGCGCCACACCGTGGCGAGCCAGTTGAAGATCTTCACGCCGGTGGGGACGGCGATGATCATCGTCGAGAGCGCGAATGCCGAGATCGCGACCGGCCCGAGGCCGGTGGCGAACATGTGGTGCGCCCAGACGCCCCAACCGATGAAGCCGATCGCGATGCCGGAGAACACGACCACGGGGTAGCCGAACAGGGGTTTGCGCGAGAAGACGGGCAGGACCTCGGACACGATCCCCATGCCCGGCAGGATCAGGATGTACACCTCGGGATGCCCGAAGAGCCAGAAGAGGTTTTGGTAGAGCAGCGGATCAGCACCGGCGGCGGGTTGGAAGAAGTTCGTGCCGATGTTGCGGTCGAAGTAGACCATGATCAGCGCGGCGGTGACGATCGGCATCGCGAACAGCGTGAGGAACGCGGTCACCAGCATCATCCACGTGAACACGGGCATCCGCATGAGCGTCATGCCCGGCGCGCGGAGTTGGAGGACCGTGACGATGAAGTTGATCGCCGAGGTCGTCGACGCGATTCCGAGCATGACGATGCCGACGGCCCAGAAGTCCGCGCCGTGACCGGGGAGGAAACCGCGGCCGAGCGGCGTGCTCGTGAGGGGCGTGTAGCCGAACCAGCCCCCGTTCGGCGCGCTCCCGCCGATGAAGAAGCTCGAGTAGATGAACAACCCGCCCATGAGGAAGCCCCAGTACCCGAACGCGTTCAGGCGCGGGAAGGCGACGTCGCGAGCGCCGATCTGGAGCGGGATCAGGTAGTTGCCGAACGCCACTGCGAGCGGCATGCCCATGAGGAAGATCATGGTGGTGCCGTGCATCGTGAACAGCTCGTTGTACTGCGCTGCCGTCAGCAAGGTGCCGTTGGGGCCCGCGAGCTGGAGCCGTAGCAGCAGCGCCTCCACCCCGCCGATGACGAAGAAGGTCAGCGCGGTCGTGCCGTACATGATGCCGATCTTCTTGTGGTCGATCGTCGTGAACCAGCTCCAGAAGCCGGTCGTCGCCTTCGGACGCCGTAGGACGCGAAGCCGGCGCGCCGGCGCCCGAACCGTGTCGGAGACGGTCGTCATGAGGGAACTCCCGCGCGCTCGTTCACTTCAGCTGGAGCAGGTAGTCGGCAATCTGCCCGGCCTCCTGCGGCGTCATCGTCGGCTGCCCGGCCGGAGTATCGCGGCTGAACGACGGCAT
>DASYFC010000165.1:0-15229 GCA_036498645.1 Acidimicrobiia bacterium
ACGGTCCGGGAGCTCGAGCGCGAGGTCGAGGAGCTCGGGGACGAACACGGACGGGCCGCCGAGGTCGATGCCGATGTCGGCGACCTCGACCTCGCCGGCGTGGCCGGCGCCGGGCTGGAACACGAGCCCCGGCTTGAGCGCGGAGAACGTCACAGTGTGCGAGGCGTGCACCGCTTGGCCGTCGACCGCGCCCGTCTGGCCGTTCACACCCGACGGGATGTCGACGGCGACGGAGGGCCCGAGCACGGCATCGACGGCGCCCGCCACCCACGCCGCGTCGCCGTCGAGCGCGCCGCGGAACCCGGTGCCGAACATGGCGTCGACGAACGCGTCCGCCCGGAGCAGCGCCCGCTCGCAGAGCTGGCGGTCGACGCCGGCATCGAGCGTGAACACATCGACCCGGACGCCCCACTCGCGCAGCGCGCGCGCCGCGACCTGCCCGTCGCCGCCGTTGTTGCCCTTGCCGCACACGACGACGACGCGCCGTCCGTACGTGCCGCCCATCTCGCGCCGCACCGTCCACGCGACGGCGCGCCCGGCGCGTTCCATGAGCACGTCGACCGGTGTGCCCGCCGCGATCGTGCGCCGGTCGGCCTCGCCCATCTCGGCCGGAGTGAGCACGGGACGCATGGCTCGCCGCGCCTCGCGCTAACCGACCGCGATGGCCACGGCCATCGCCATCGAGTCGCTGTGGGTGAGGGACAGGTGCCAGGCGCTGACGCCGCGCTCGTCGGCGAGCACGGCCGCCTTTCCGTGGAGCGCGACGACGGGTGCGCCGCCGCGCTTGCGCACCACCTCGACGTCGCGCAGCTTGAACGCGCCCAGCCCCACGCCGAGCGCCTTCATCACCGCCTCCTTGGCGCCGAACCGGGCAGCGAGCCGGGGTGCGGGGTCGTGATGACGGAACGCGTAGGCGCGCTCGTCATCGCTGAACAGCCGCTCGGGCAACCGCGCCCGCCGCTGCATCGCCAGTCGGAAGCGGTCGATCTCGACCAGGTCGGTGCCGATCCCGACGATGTTCATGGTCCATTGGCGTCACCGAGGCCCCTCAGAGGGCTGTAGGTGACGCCAAGACACCGGATCATCGTGTGCGCCACCGCTCGGCGAGCACGTAGACGGGTTCGGTGAGCAGGTCGACGAGGTCGACGTCGGCCAGGCGCGAATCGTCGAATGCGGGCTCGGTCTCCGTGACGGCGTCCTTGAGCGCGGCGTAGCGCCCCCGGTAGCCCTGGAGGACGCCACGGGCGACGTCGGGCGCGAGGCGGGGGCTGAACGCGACGTGCAGCAGCGACAACCCCGTGGCCTGGTTGCCCTTGAGCTCGGGCACGATGACCAGCGTCCGGCCGTCGCGGCGACCCTTCGCCACCGTGACCTCACGCTCGTACGCCACGCGGTGCTTCGTCCCGATGAGGCGGGGGTCGGTGTCCGTGCGAGACGGGAGGCCGGCGGCGACGCCGCCCCGGTCGACGACATGGATGGTGGCGGCGTCGCCCTCGACGTCGCCCTCGATGCGGTACCGGGTGAACCCCGTGACCTGCTCGACCGCGGGATCCAGGTCGACCAGCGTCCGCAGCGACCGGTAGCTGAGGCTGTCGCGGGCGACGCCCGCCGCCAGCACCTCCCGCACCAAGGGCACCTCGAGCAGGGTCTCGTCGGACCGGGAGATGCCGACGGTGACCGTCTTCGCCTGGTGCTTGATGGCGTCGACCGGCCGGGTCAGCTCGTCGATCCCCTGCGTGAGCGCAGCCGTGAGGTCCTCCACCACCGTGCTCGGCGTGCCGACCTTGCCCAGCTCGAGCTGGTACGAGTCCAGGGGCGCGGCCCCCGTCGCGTAACGGAGGACGGACGCGATGCGCACTGCGCTGCTCGCCTCGAGGTGGCCGTCGTAGGTGCCCGTGCGGAGCCCGTCGAAGAACCCTGTCGCCGGCGCTTCCACGCCCGCTGCCAGGCGGTCGAGCACCGCGTCGGCGTCGACGCCGGAGATCGCGGCCTCGATCGCGGCCCGCGCCTCGCGCAGCGGCACGGCCGATGCGTCGATGGCGAGCGCGGCCTCGTACCCGAACAGGTGGCCGGCGACCGTCGACAGCACGAAGCCGAGCGCGGGATGGACGGCGGGGACCGTGATCGTCTCCACCGCGCCGGAGAAGCGCGAGTCGCCCGCGGTCGCGATGACGATCGGGGTCGCGCGATGCGCACGGTAGATCCCGACCTCCTTCGCCACGTCGTCGGCGTTGGAGCCCGTGAGCCCCGACGCGCACACGAGGATGAGCGGTTCCGAGGACAGGTCGATGTGCTTCTTGTCCTCGGTGAAGTCGCAGGCGATCGACTTGTAACAGAGCTCCGACAGCTTGATGCGCAGTTCCGAGGCGGCGATGCGGTTGGAGCCGTTGCCGACGACCGCCCAGTACCGCTTCGACGGCGCGTGACGTTGGGCGACGCCGGCGATCGCATCCCGGGTGCCGATGACCTCGAGCATCCGGTCGGGCAGCTCCCGGAGCGCGGTGAGCAGCTCGTGGCTGCGGGACTCGTCGGTCGGACCGGCCTCGTGTGCGATGGCGAGCGCGAGCACGAACCCGGCCGCGAGCTGGGCGTAGAACGCCTTGGTCGACGCGACGCTCATCTCGACGTCGCGGCCGTCTGACGTGTACAGCACGCCGTCCGACTTCTCGACGAGGTCGCTGTTCCGGCGGTTCACGATCGCCACGACCGACGCGCCGCGGGCGCGGACGAGGTCGACGGTGCGGTTCGTGTCGGTCGTCGTGCCGCTCTGGCTGATGGCGACGACCAGCGTGTCGTGCATGTCGGGGCGCAGCGCGAACCCGGACAGCTCGGTGGCGGGCATGGCGTCGACGAGGAGGTTCCCGGTGGCGTCCCGGAGCGCGGCGGCGAGGCTCTGGCCGGCGACGGCGGCCGTGCCCTGGCCGATCACGACGACGCGTCGCAACGTTCCGTCACCCAGGCGGGCCCGCACCGCGTCGGGAAGGGATTCGGGACCGAGGTCGACGGCGAGCCGGCCGTCGGCGGCGGCGGCGATCCGGCCGCGGAGCGTCTTGCGGAACGAGCCGGGCGCTTCCGAGATCTCCTTGAGGAGATAGTGGGGGGAGGATCCGCGGTCGATGTCACGGGTGGTGATCTCGGCGTGTTGCAGCTCGTCGGCCGACACCGGGAGCTCGGTGCCGTCGTACGACAAGCGGCGGATGCCGGCGAGATCGCCGGCAACGCCGGCATCCAGCGTCACGATCTGGCCCCGGGTGGCGCCGGGGCGCTGCGGGTCGGCAGGCGTCTCGCCGTCCATGCGCAGGTAGGTGGCGGTCTCCTCGACGAGCCCATAGGGCTCGCTGGCCACGACGAAGGTGTCCTCGGCCAGGCCGACGTTGAGGGCCTGCCCGCTGCCGCGCAGCGCGAGCATGACCCGGTCCGGTCGGTCGGCCGCACTCGCTGCGATCGCGACCGAGCCCTCGAGCGAGGCGACCGTCGCCCGGAACGCCTCGTCGACCTCCTCACCGGTGGCGAGGCGCCGAGAGACGAGCGTCGGGATGACCTTGGCGTCGGTCGTCATCTCGGTCGGTACGTCGAGTCGCTCGATCGCCTCGAGGTCGGCGTAGTTGTCGACGTCGCCGTTCAGCGCCCCGATGACGTATGGCCCGTCAGCGAGCCCGACTTCCTCGCTGTTCACGGGGTGCGCGTTGGCCTCGGAGATGATGCCGACGCTCGCCCACCGCGTGTGGGCCAGCACGACGGCCTGGGCCGTCTCGGCCGCCACCGCCAGGTGCAGGAGCTCGTCGTCGCGGATGGCTCGCCGTAAGGACGCGGTGTTGTCGCCGAGCTCGCCGATCTCGGCGGCGGCCTTGTACACGAAGCTCAGGGAGTCACCCGCCCGGCGCACGGCCCGCGATCCGAACAACGGGTCGCGTCGTTCGTCGAGCAGGCGCGCGATGGCGGGATCGTCCAGGTCGAGTGCGTGGTGATGGACGAACACGTGGAGGCCGGCCGAGTCGCGGCCCCGTACCTCGAGCCGGTCGAGCGCCGACAGCGCGACCTGCACCGAGGTGAACGCCTCGATCGCGCTCATCCCGAGATCCGAGCTGCAGAGATCGGCGACGGCGCGCGCGGTGCGCAGCCGGTCGCGGCCGACCGACCACACGGCGTCCTTGAGTCGCACGAGGGCGGCGTTCACGTCTTCGAGCTCGACGGTCGACAGATCCGCGGTCAGAGCGGCGGAGCTCTGACCGCCATTCGCGTCCAGCGCCGCCTCGACCCGATCGGTCGCGAGCTGCAGCTGTTCGACATGATGCTCGACGCCGACGAATAGGGCGCGATCGCCGAGGAGGGCCCGCACGCCGGGCGAGCCCTTCAGGAGTGCGTCGACGTCCTCGACCTTGGCGGCGACGCGCGCGATCTCTTCGTCGGCGCCGCCGATCGTGCCGACGCTCGTGAGGGTCGCGACGGTTTGCTCGAGGTCGTCGAGGAGGTGGGCGCCGTCGGGCGGCATCCGGCCGCTCGACCGCCGCAGGACGGCCACGATGCCGCACATAAGACACCCAGGTTAGGGCCTGAGGTGGTCCACAGCGCTCCGGGCTGCGAACCACCCGGAGTGCAACATCGAGGAAAGGGAGCCGGAGTGAGCGCGAACGAGGACAAGGTCCGCCAGGGCTATGAGGCATTCGGCAAGGGCGACATGGACACCTTGCGGTCGATCATGACGCCCGACGTCATCCAGAGCGTCCCGGGCAGAGCCAGGTCTCGGGCGATCACAAGGGCGTCGACAACGTGCTCGGCTACTACGGAACGTTGTTCGAGCTCACGGGAGGGACCCTGAAGGCCGACCTCCAGAGCGTGAAGGACGACGGCGCTGACAAGGTCGTCGCGGTGCACCACTTGACGGCGCAGCGGAACGGGAAGAGCTACGACCAGAACGAGACCCTGACCTTCACGCTCTCGGGCGGGAAGATCTCGCGCCTCGACGAATCGCACCCCGACCAGGCCGCGTTCGACGCCTTCTTCAGCTAACGCGAGCCGCAGGCGCGTTCGACGGCGGCGGCGAGACGCGTCGCCGCCGTCTCCGCCTGCTCGGGGGTCGGCGCCTCGACCATCACCCTGACGACGGGCTCGGTACCGGACGGTCGCACCAGCACGCGGCCGTCGGCGCCGAGCTGCTGCTCGACCGCTTCGAGCTCGGCGCGGAAGGCGCCGTCGTGCTCCAAGCCGGCGCCGTCGCCGACCTGCACGCTGCGCAGCACCTGCGGCAGCGGCTCGACCACGGCGGCCAGCTCGGACAGTGGCCGTCCCCGGCGCGCCATCACGTCGAGCAGCAGCATGCCGGTGAGCGTGCCGTCGCCCGTCGTGGCGAGGTCGGCCAGGATCACGTGCCCGGACTGCTCCCCGCCCAACGACAGCCCCTGCTCCTCGAGGGCGGTGAGCACGTTGCGGTCGCCGACCGGCGTCTCGACCATCCCGATGCCGTGCTCGGCGAGCGCGTGGCGCAGACCGAGGTTCGACATCACGGTCGCGACGACGGCGTCGCCTCGGAGCTCGCCGCGGTCGTGGAGGTCGAGGGCGATGACCGCCAGCATCTGATCACCGTCGACGAGGTTGCCGCACTCGTCGACCGCGATCACGCGGTCGGCGTCGCCGTCGAACGCCAGGCCCGCATTCGCGCCCGCCGCCACGACCGCCTGCTGGAGCTCGGCGGGGTCGGTCGAGCCGCAGCCGGCGTTGATGTTGGTGCCGTCGGGCTCGTCGTGGAGCACTCGCACCCACGCGCCCCGCACACGCAGGGCCCACGGCGCGACCTCGAAGGCGGCGCCGTTGCCGCAGTCGACCGCGACCGACTGCCCGTCGAGCCGGCGGTCGCCCAGCGCGGCCGACAGGTGGGCGATGTAGTCGGCAGCCCCGCCGAGGCGGTCGCGCACGACGCCCACTCCGGGCCCTTCGGGACCGTCGCCGGCGCCGGCGTCGACGAGCCGGCGCAGCTCGGTCTCGATCTGCTCCTCGGGCGCGTCCGCGATCTTGCGGCCGCCGCGTGCGAAGAGCTTCACGCCGTTGTCGGGGTACGGGTTGTGGCTGGCGGAGAGCACCGCCGCCGGGGCGTCGAACAGCTGGGCGAGGTAGGCGACGCCGGGAGTGGGCAGAACGCCGACGCGCTCGACGTCCGCGCCCTCGCTGCACAGGCCGGCGACGAGCGCGGCCTCGAGCAGAGGACCGGAACGGCGGGTGTCGCGTCCGACGACGAACGGCCGGTCGGCGCCGAGCACGCGGGCGGCGGCGCGGCCGAGCGCGGTCACGAGCTCGGGTGTGAGATCGCGATTCGCGACCCCGCGAACTCCGTCGGTGCCGAACCGCAGCGTCATGCGGCCGTGCGGAAGCGACTCAGCGCTTCGAGTACTGCGGCGCCTTGCGAGCCTTCTTGAGGCCGTACTTGCGGCGCTCCTTCTCGCGGGCGTCGCGCTTCAAGAGGCCGGCCTTCTTCAGCGTCGGGCGCAACTCGTCGTCGAGGGAGACGAGCGCACGGGCGATGCCGAGGCGCAGGGCGCCGGCCTGGCCACTCACGCCGCCGCCGTCGAGCGAGGCCTCGACGTCGTACACGTCGGCGGTCTGCGTGAGACGCAAGGGCTCGGTCGCGACGACCTGGTGCGTGAGGATCGGGAAGTACCGCTCGAACTCCCGCCCGTTGACCTTGATGACGCCGGTGCCCGGACGCAGCCGGACGCGCGCGATCGACTCCTTGCGGCGGCCGGTGGTCTGGATGAGGGGCTTGGTCACGGGCTACCTCCGCGCACCGCTCGCCAGCGGGTGGGCGAGCGGCTTCTGCGCCGTATGCGGGTGGGTGGGTCCGGCGTACACGCGCAGCTTCTTCAAGGTCTGCCGCCCGAGCCGGCCCTTGGGGACCATGCCCTTGACCGCCTGACGCACGACCTTCTCCGGGTCGCGCTGGAACAGCCGGCCCAGGCTCTCCGACTTGATGCCGCCGGGGTAGCCGGAGTGACGCCAGTACACCTTCCCCTCGGCCTTGCGCGGCCCGACGTCCAGCTTCGCCGCGTTGACGACGATCACATGGTCACCGGTGTCGACGTGCGGCGCCCAGGTCGGCTTGTGCTTGCCGCGCAGCAGCTTGGCGACCTCGGTCGCCAGGCGGCCGAGCACGGCGCCGTCGGCGTCGATCACGTGCCAGGCGCGCTCGATATCGCTGGGCTTGGGGCTGAATGTACGCACAGGAAAGTGCAGGTTACTCCTCGAAGAGGCTGCTCAGACAATCGACCGAGAGCCGGTAGCCTGCGACGGTGGCGGCTTTGCCGACCGCCCTCGCAAAGCCGGAGCTTGCGACGGCGACAAAGGAGGAACGCGCGTGACGGCTCCCCCCGCCGCGGCGCCCGTCCACGAGGTCACGTCCGAACGCGTCGACGACGCCGAGCGTGCGCTCGACCTCCTGCTCGACGGCGCGCTCGACCCGATCGTCGACATGGTCCTGCTCGCGCGCGACGGGGCGTACGAGGCCCGTTCGCACGACGGGTGGGTCCGCTTCCGGCGGACCGAGGGCGGCGGCTACGAGAAGATCGCGAGCGAGGGTGCCGACCCGCTCGCCGACCAGTCCACCGACAAGTTCGCCGGGTTGGAAGCAGAACGCGCCCACCCCTACCCCACCCGCGGCGAGAACTCGTACCCGTTCGGGTTCGCGCAGGTCGCCCAGCTCTTCGACCACCCGGCGGCGCCCGACCTGTGCGTTATCCATTCCGCCGCCCACAACTGGGAGGACCAGGGCGGCCATCGGGGCGAGCACGGATCGCTCGACGTGGTGCAGGCGCGGGCGCCGTTCGTCGTCGCCGGGAGAGGAGTGCGCGCCGACGGGCTGGTGCCGCGGGCAGCGCGACTCGTCGACGTCGCCCCGACGGTCGCGGAGCTGCTCGGCCTCGCGGCCGCCGACGACGGCGCGTACGTCCGCGGCCAGGACGGCGAGGTGCGCGACGACGTCCTCGACGTCGGGGCGGGGCGGCCACGGCACGTCGTCGGGTTCCTGTGGGACGGCACCAACCCCAACGTGCTGTACGCGATGGCCGCCGCCGGCGAAGCGCCGAACGTGGCGCGCCTGCTCGAGATGGGCACCGCCTACACACACGGCGCGATGGCAGGGCTGCCGACCGTGACGCTCGCCAACCACACGTCGATCCTGACCGGCCGCCTCCCGGGCCACCACGGGATCCTGAACAACGCGTGGTACGACCGGCGCAGCGGCCGTCAGATCATCACGAACTCGTCGGCCACGTGGCCCACCGCCATGGAGACGCTCACGCCCGGCGTGGAGACCATCCACGACGCGGTCCACCGGACGTGGCCGGACGCGTTCACGGCGTCGGTCAACGAGCCCGCCGACCCGGGCGCCGACTACTCGACGTTCGACTTCTTCCGCCGCGGCGAGGTGCCGCCGATCCCCCAGACGCCCGACGGCCTGCCGCACTCGACGGAACGCTTCGTCCGCCCGTCGAAGGACTACTCGTGGTCGACGATCGTCGATCACATGTGCGTCGAGCAGGCGGCCGGCATCTGGAGTGGTCACTACCGGGACGTCGACTATCCCAAGCCTCGGTTCATGTGGGTGAACTTCACGCTCACCGACTCGGCGTTCCACGAGGGCGGGCCGCACTCGGAGATCGCGGCGGCGGCCGTCCGCGACTGCGACGCCCGTCTGGGCGAGGTGCTGGCGGCGGTCGAGCGCGCCGGCGCGTTCGACGACACCGCCTTCCTGCTCGTGGCCGACCACGGCATGGAGGAGAACGATCCGGCGGTTCGTGGCGACTGGGACGTCGCGCTGCGAGAGGCCGACCTCCAGTTCCGCGACGAGGGCTACAGCTTCCTGTACCTGGGCGAGAGCTGAGCCGCGCCGGCTAGCTCACACCGACGCCGACGAGCTTGCCGATCAGGAACGTCGCCGTGGCGACGAGGATGCCGATGACGGCCATGCGCAACCCGGAGCGGCCGGCGTGGCGTCCGGTGAACACGGAGATCGCGCTCCCTACCGCGAACAGCGCGAGCACCGACAGCACGGCGGACGTCACGACCGCCACCGCGCCGCTCGAGAAGAGGAACGGCAGCACCGGGAGGAACGCCCCGGTGGCAAAGGCGGCGAACGACGAGCCCGCCGCGACCCAGGGCGAGCCCAGGGTGGTGGGATCGAGGCCGAGCTCCTCGCGGGCGAGCGTGTCGAGCGCGACGTCGGGTCGGGACATGATGTTCTCGACCAACGCCTTCGCTTCGGCGGGGTCGACCCCCTTGGCCTGGTAGATCAGCTCGAGCTCCTCACGCTCCTCTTCCGGGAACGCGGCGAGCTCCTGCTCCTCGATGCGCAGCTCGTTCTCGTACAGCTCCCGCTGCGACCGGACCGAGACCCACTCGCCCGAAGCCATCGAGAACGCGCCGGCGACCAGCCCCGCGACCCCTGCGAGCACGACGATGGACTTGTTGGACGTGCCGCCGGCGACACCCATGACGAGCGAGAAGTTCGAGACGAGCCCGTCGTTGACGCCGAAGACGGTGGCGCGCAGCGCGCCGCCGATCCCCGCTCGGTGCCGGCCCTCGGCCGCCGCGATGCGCCCGCCGGCGGTGCTGCCGCCCCGCATCGCGGCGACGACCTTCCCGTGCATCTGCTCCTGGGCGGCCATCGCCGCCGGCGCGGCGGCGATGCTGCGGTACTTGTCGGCGTCCGCCGCTTCTGCCCGCAGGACGATCGGGAGCACGGCCTCCGTGCCGACGAGGCGCGCCAGCCGGCGCAGCACCCGGATGCGGAACGGAAGGCGAGGGGGCTTGAGGTCGACGATCCCCGCCTCGCGCATCCGCTCGGCCCAGTGGGCGGCGTGGCGCTCCTCCGCTTCGGCCAGGGCCAGGAAGATCGGCCGACGGTGCTCGTCGGCATGGTCGGCGAGCGCCCGGTACAGCGCGGCGCCACCGAGCTCGTCGGCCCACATCTCGCGGAACTGGGCCACTTCGGGATCGAGCGCGGATCCGCGGCGCGCCATGGGCAGCACGGTACCGCCGCCCGGCGCGCCCGCGGCTAGGAGTACCCGACCTCCCAGAGACACAGCCCCTCCGGCGGCGCGGGTGAGCTGGCGTGGGAGCGGTTCTTGGCGCGGAGGATGCCCATGAGCTCGCCGGGCCGCTTCTTGCCCGTGCCGACCTCGACGAGGGTGCCGACGATCGATCGCACCATCTGCCAGCAGAACGCGGTGGCCCGGATGTCGTAGCGCAGCACCCCGTCGCCGAGATCGTGCCAACGCGACTCGAGGACGCGCCGGGTCGTCGTCGAGCCTTCCGGGCCCTGACGGCAGAAGGAGGCGAAATCGTGCTCGCCCACGAACGGGTCGGCGCCGAGCCGCAGCGCCCGCACGTCGAGCGGGGTGGGCACCCACCACGCGTACCCGGCGAGGAACGGGTCGGTGACGGGCCGGTTCAGCACGGTGTAGCGGTAGGCCCGCCAGCACGCCGAGCGCCGGGCGTCGAAGGCGGGCTCGACGACGTCGGCGGCGCGCACGACCACCTCGGGCGCGAGGGCGCCGTTCACGGCGGACTGCAACCGCCACGGGTCGAGGCCGGGGTCGGCGTCGAAGCTGACGACCTGGCCCCAAGCGTGCACGCCGGCGTCGGTGCGGCCGGCGCACGACAGCCGCCCGGGCGGGTGGCGCAGGAACCGCTCGAGCGCCCGGGTGAGCACGCCTTCGACGGTACGGACCTCGGGTTGCTCGGCCCACCCGTGGAACCCGGTGCCGTCGTACGCGACGACGAGCTTCACCCGGGCCGGACCTTCGTCCCTTTCAAACAGAGTCATGAAAGGGGCACCTCCGGCGGGCGCCGGGGTTTCCCCGGCGCCGGAGAACGAATTCTGTTTGCTGGAGCGCAGGCGTCCGCCTGCGCGACCAGAGGGTTAGACCAACTCCACTCGGGCCATGGGGGCGGCGTCGCCGGGGCGGGGGCCGAGCTTGAGGATGCGCAGGTAGCCGCCGTTGCGATCGGCGTATCGGGGTGCGATCTCCGCGAACAGCTTGTGCGCCACCTGCTTGTCGTGCATGCGGGCGACGACGACGCGCTGCTGATGCACGCTCCCGCCCTTCGCCTTCGTGATCAGCTTCTCCGCGTACGGGCGCAGCGCCTTGGCCTTGGCGACGGTCGTCGTGATCGCGCCCGCCTCGAACAGGTGCGCGGCGAGGTTCGCCAGCAGCTGCTTCTCGTGGGCGGGACCGCCGCCGAGGCGCGGGCCCTTGCGCGGGGCGGGCACGGTCGGCTCTCTATTCCTTCACGCGCAGCGAGAGGCCACGCTCGTCGAGCTTCTGCAGCACCTCTTCGAGCGACTTCGACCCGAAGTTCGTGATGGCGAGCAGGTCGTCCTCGGACTTCTGGACCAGCTGGCCGATGGTGTCGACCCGGGCGCGCTTCAGGCAGTTGCGGGGCCGCTCCGACAGGTCGAGCTCCTCGATCGGCAGCTCGAGGTCCGGCGACGCCGCCGTGATCGGCGACACCTCACCGAGCTCGAGGCCCTTGGGCTCCGAGGAGAGGTCGGCGACCAGGCTCACCAGGTTGCGCAGCGTCTCACCGGCGGACGCCAGGGCGTCGCGGGGCGAGATCGACCCGTCGGTCTCGACCTCGAGGCTGAGCTTGTCGTAGTTGGTCGCCTGCTCGACCCGTGTCGGCTCGACCGAGAACGCGACCCGCCGCACGGGCGAGAAGATCGCGTCGACCGGGATCACGCCGATCGTCGACGTGCGCTTGTTGCGCTCGGCCGAGAGGTAGCCCCGACCCTGCTCGACGGTGAGGTCGAGCGCGAGCCGGCCCCGCTGGTTCACGGTGGCGAGGTGCAGCTCGGGGTTGAGGACCTCGACGTCCGCCGTGGTCTGGATGTCGCCGGCGGTGACGTCGCCCGGGCCGCGCTTGTCGAGGCGCAGCGTGACGGGCTCCTCCGACTCGCACCGCAGCACGAGGTCCTTGAGGTTCAGGATGAGGTCGGTGACGTCCTCCTTCACCCCGGGGATCACGTCGAACTCGTGCAGCGCCTCGTCGAACCGGACCTGGCTCACGGCGGCACCGGGGATCGACGACAGCAGCGTGCGGCGGAGGCAGTTGCCGAGGGTGTGGCCGAAGCCGGGCTCGAGCGGGGAGATCGTGAACGTCTGGACGTTCCCCTCGGGGTCGGCGGCTTCGACTTCTGGACGCTGGATGATCAGCATTGGTGTCTCACTTCTTCGTGTTCTCTGGGGGCGGGTGGCGGAAGACTCAGTTGGCTACTTGGAGTAGAGCTCGACGATCAGCTGCTCGCGCACCGGCACGTCGATCTGCTCGCGGAGCGGGAGGTCCCGCACCGTGGCCTTGAAGTCGGCGCTGGACACGTCGAGCCACGCCGGGACGGCCCGGTCGAGCGTGTCGAGGTTGTGGCGCAGCACGATCATCTGGCGCGACTTCTCGTGGATCTCGACGACGTCGCCCTTGCGGAGCTGCTGCGACGGGATCGTGACGCGGTCACCGTTCACGGTGACGTGCCCGTGGCGGACGAGCTGGCGGGCCTGATTGCGACTGGCGGCGAAGTTGGCGCGGAACACGACGTTGTCGATGCGGAGCTCGAGCATCTGGAGCAGGACCTCGCCGGTGATGCCTTCATCCCGTGTGGCCTGCTCGTACACGTTCTTGAACTGACGCTCGAGGAGCCCGTAGATGCGGCGCGCCTTCTGCTTCTCGCGCAGCTGGAGCAGGTACTCGCTCTCCCGGATGCGCCCCCGTCCGTGCTGGCCGGGCGGGTACGGCTTGCGCTCGACCGGGCACTTCATCGTGTCGCACTTGGGGCCCTTGAGGAACAGCTTCATCCGCTCGCGGCGGCAGAGCTTGCAGACCGCGCCCGTGTACCGCGCCATCAGACTCGCCTCCGCTTCGGCGGCCGGCACCCGTTGTGGGGAATCGGCGTCACGTCCTTGATCCCGACGACTTCGATGCCGGTGTTTTGGATCGACCGGATGGCGGTCTCGCGCCCCGAACCGGGACCCTTCACGACCACGTCGACCTTGCGGACGCCGTGCTCCATCGCCCGGCGCGCCGCGGTCTCCGCCGCGAGCTGCGCTGCGAACGGCGTGGACTTCCGGGAACCCTTGAAGCCGACGTTCCCCGCCGACGCCCAGGCGATCACGTTCCCTTCCTGGTCCGCGATCGAGATGATCGTGTTGTTGAACGACGACTTGATGTGCGCGGTGCCGTAGGCGACGTTCTTGCGCTCGCGCCGTCTCGGCCGTCGCCCGCCCGGGGGTGGTTTCGCCATCTCGTCTACTTCCTCGCCCGCTTCTTGCCCGCCACCGTCTTCTTCGGACCTTTGCGGGTGCGCGCGTTCGTCCGGGTGCGCTGGCCGTGGACGGGGAGCCCGCGCCGGTGCCGGACACCCTGATACGTCCCGATCTCGATCTTGCGCTTGATGTCCTGCGAGACCTCGCGGCGAAGGTCACCTTCTACCTTCACGTTCTGGTCGATGTACGTGCGCAGCTTGGCGACTTCGTCGTCGGTGAGGTCGCGCACGCGCGTGTCGGGCGAGATGTCGGTCGCCATGGCGACGGTGCGCGCGGTCGTACGGCCGACGCCGAAGATGTACGTGAGCGAGATTTCGAGGCGTTTCTCACGGGGGATGTCGACGCCGGCGATGCGGGCCATCTGCGCTCCTAGCCTTGCCGCTGCTTGTGGCGTGCGTTGGTGCAGATGACCCGCACGGTGCCGTGGCGGCGGATCACCTTGCACTTCTCGCACATCTTCTTCACTGAGGGACGGACTTTCACGCGGCGTTCCTGCTTCTCGTGATTACTTGTACCGGTAGGTGATGCGACCCCGCCCGAGGTCGTAGGGCGTGAGCTCGACCTGCACCCGATCCCCGGGGAGGATCCGGATGTAGTGCATCCGCATCTTTCCGGAGATGTGTGCGAGCACCTTGTGCCCGTTCTCGAGCTCGACCCGGAACATGGCGTTGGGCAACGGCTCGACCACCGTTCCCTCCACCAGGATCGTGTCGTCTTTGGGCTTGGCCAGGGCTCCCACCGCCTACGGACTCGGGTGTCTCGGGCGCGCCAAACGAATCGCGCGCACCGCTGGGGCGACTAAGAAGTGTACCCGACCCCCGGAACCCTTGAGAATTCGGGGTCTCGGCCCCGCGCTCCCAGCCGGGTGAAGCGGGGTCGGCCACGACGGCCGCGGCCGCCGGCGCCGGACCCCCGGGTCACCAGGGGAGCGTCAGCACCTCGGGGCCGTTGGCGGTCACCGCCACGGTGTGCTCGAAGTGGGCCGACCGGCGCCGGTCGCGGGTCACGACCGTCCAGCCGTCGGCCAGGAGCTCGGTCTCGGGCCCGCCGGCGTTCACCATGGGCTCGATGGCGAGCACCATTCCCTCCTTGAGCTTCAGCCCTCGCCCCGGGGGCCCGTAGTTCGGGATCTGGGGCTCCTCGTGCATGGCAGTCCCGATCCCGTGGCCGACATACTCCCGCACGACCGAGAACCCGGCCCCCTCGGCGACGCCCTCGACGGCGGCGCCGATGTCGCCCAGCCGCTGGTCCGACATGACGTGCTCGATCGCCGCCTCCAGGGAGGCGCGGGTGACCTCGAGCAGCCGCTTCGACTCGTCGTCGATCTCGCCGACGGGCACGGTGATGGCGGCGTCGCCGTGCCACCCTTCGATGATCGCCCCGCAGTCGATCGAGAGGATGTCGCCGTCGTGCAGCACGACGTCCGGCGAGGGGATCCCGTGCACGATCACCTCGTTCGGGGACGTGCACACGACGCCCGGGAACGGCGGGTTGCCGTAGCCCAGGAAGTTGGAGCGCGCCCCGCG
This sequence comes from Acidimicrobiia bacterium, assembly GCA_036498645.1. Taxonomy (GTDB): domain Bacteria; phylum Actinomycetota; class Acidimicrobiia; order IMCC26256; family JACDBD01; genus JALZAA01. The sequence goes on from DASYFC010000165.1 coordinate 14,831, forward strand.
CCGGTCGAGCACCTCGCGCGCCGCCTCGTCGACGTCGGCGGTCGTGGCTCCCGGCTTGGCGGCGCGGACGCAGACCTCGTGCATCTCTGCGACGACCTTGCCGGCCCGCCGCATGATTGCGATCTGATCGCGAGTCTTTCGGGTGATCACGTCTTGAGCTGCTCGAGTCGCTGGTCGACCTGTTCCACCAACCGCTTGAACACCTCTTCGCCGTCGCCTGTTCCGTCGACCACTACGAGCTTCCCGAGCTTGCGGTAGAAGTCGATGATCGGGACCGTCTCCTCCTCGTAGAGCTCGAGGCGGCGCATCACCGCGTCTTCGGTGTCGTCCTCACGCTGGACGACCTTGCCGCCGCACACGTCGCAGGTCCAGTTCTCCTTCGGCGGGGCGTTCACGTGG
>DASYFC010000166.1:0-1753 GCA_036498645.1 Acidimicrobiia bacterium
ATCAGCGTCCAGATCGGCGGCACCGGCCGGAGCCACCCCGCCTCCGTGCTCGGCTACAACGTCAGCGAGGACGTCGCGCTCCTGAAGGTCGACGGCGTCTCGGGCCTGAAGACGATCGCCACCGACACCAACGTCTCTGAAGGCGAGTCAGTGGTCGCGCTCGGCAACGCCCTCGGGCAGGGCGGCACGCCCGACGCAAAGACGGGCACCGTCGCCGCGACGGGCCAGAACATCACGGTGTCGGACCAGTCCGGCGGCAGCCAGCAGACGTTGAGCAACCTCATCCAGACCGACGCGGCCCTGCAGCCCGGCGACTCCGGCGGCCCGCTCGTCGACGCGGCCGCCCACGTGGTCGGCATGGACGCCGCCGCCAGCAGCAGCAATTTCCGGTTCCAGACGGGCGGCGGCGAGGGGTACGCGATCCCGATCAAGACCGTCCTGGCCGTCGCGCATCAGATCGAGTCGGGCAACGGCAGCGGCGACACGCACGTCGGCGAGCGCGCCTTCCTCGGCGTCGCGATCCGCGACACCGGGACGCGCGGCCCGGGGGGCGGGAGCGGCAGCTCGGGTGGGGGCGCCGTGGTCGCCAACGTGCAGTCGGGGTCGCCGGCCGCGAACGCCGGACTCCGGCAGGGCGACGAGATCGTGTCGCTCGGAGGCAAGAACGTCAGCTCGATCTCGGACCTCACCTCGGTGCTCGCCCCGTATCACCCGAACGACAAGGTGGACGTCAGCTGGGTCGACTCGTCGGGCAACCACCACACCGCCAGCGTCACGCTGTCCTCGGCCCCGCCGGCGTAGGAACCTCGGTGAAGCTCCTCAGCACCGTGCTCTCGACAGTCCTCATCACGATCCAGGCTGTCTTCGCCGTCGTGATCGTCGGGGCCGTCGTCTCCGAAGCGGACATCACCGGCTAGGCGACGACTTTCCTTCATACCCCTCGGTCCATAGCCTGTGCGGCCGGGGTCGGGTGCGGAGACCGATTCCGACCTGCGAGATCCACTGTCGTCACCGGACCGGCGGAGTTGCGTCCGAGCCATGACAGAACCTGGTCGCGTTCTTGTGAGGCTCTCGACCATCGTCCTGGTGGGGGGCCTCCTTCTCGGTGTGTGTTTCGCCGCGTTGATCCCCGGCGCGCGCCAGATCGCCGTCGCGAACCGCTATTCGGCGACGGTCAAGAGCCTCGGCGAGTTGTCGCAGCCGACGACGGTGTTCGACTCGACCGGCGCGTCGATCGGCAAGCTCGGCGTGCAGGACCGTGAGCCGGCCGAGCTCGCCGAGGTGCCGCAGATCCTGATCAACGCGGTGATCGCGACCGAGGACAAGACGTTCTGGACGAACTCGGGCGTCGACGTCGGCGGCGTGTCGCGTGCATTTGTCGAGAACTTCACGAGCGGCAAGATCAGCCAAGGCGGATCGACCATCACGCAGCAGTTGGTCAAGAACCGGATCCTCGGCAACAAGCGCGATCTGCAACGGAAGGTGAAGGAGCTCGTCCTCGCCCACCGGCTGAACGACAAGTACTCGAAGCGCGAGATCCTCAAGCAGTACCTCAACACCGTCTACTTCGGACAGGGCTCCTACGGTGTGAAGGCGACGGCGCGCCGCTTCTTCCTCACGCCCGATCCCTCGGCACCCTTCGGCGTGCGGGGCAAGCAGCTCAGCGAGCTCACAGTGGGCGAATCCGCGTTGATGGCGGGGTTGATCCAGAACCCCGAGGGCGACAATCCCTATGTGCATCCCGACGCTGCCG
>DASYFC010000167.1:0-6581 GCA_036498645.1 Acidimicrobiia bacterium
GGCGTCGTTGATCGAGGCCCGGCTCCCGGTCGGCGTCGTCGTCGTCGACCGGCCGTGCCGCGCGATCGAAGTCGCCGAGGGCGCAGCCATCCCCGTCGAGCTCGTCGAGCGCGAGAGCTTCGGGCCCGAGTTCGACCGGCGCGCCTACACCGAGCGGGTCGTCGACGCGCTCAAGCGACACGAGATCGACCTCGTCGCCATGGCCGGTTTCATGACGATCCTCGAGCATCCGATCCACGACGTGTACGGGGGCAAGATCACGAACACGCACCCGTCCCTGCTCCCGGCGTTCAAGGGCGCGCACGCGGTCGAGGACGCGCTCACGGCCGGCGTCAAGGTGACCGGCTGCACCGTCCACGTCGCCACCATCGAAGTCGACCATGGTCCCATCCTCGCCCAGGAGGCCGTTCCGGTCCTGCCCGACGACACTCCCGAGACGCTCCACGAGCGCGTCAAGGAAGTCGAGCGACGCATCTACCCGCGGGTGCTGCGCGCCCTGCTCGAGGAAGGGCAGTAACGGCGTGAAGCGCGCCCTGCTCTCGGTGTACGACAAGACGGGCCTCGTCGAGCTCGCACGCGGGCTCGTCGACCTCGGCTTCGAGCTGGTGTCTTCGGGGAAGACGGCCGCCGCGCTGGCGGAGGCGGGCGTCCCGGTGACGACCGTCGAGGACGTCACGGGCGCTCCCGAGATGCTCGACGGCCGCGTGAAGACGCTGCACCCCCGCATTCACGGCGGCCTGCTCGCCGATCTCGGGAACGACACTCACCGCGCCGACCTCGAGGCCCAGGGCATCGCGCCCATCGAGCTCGTCGTGAGCAACCTGTACCCGTTCCTCGATCGTCCCGACATCGAGACCATCGACATCGGCGGGCCGGCCATGGTCCGCGCCGCGGCGAAGAATCACGCCTGGGTGGGCGTGGTGACGAGCCCGGAGCAGTACAACACGGTGCTCGACGAGCTCCGGTCGAACGACGCCGCGCTCTCCGAGGAGACGCGCCGTCGACTTGCGCTCGAGGCGTTCGCGCACACTGCCGCATACGACGCCGCCATCGTCCGCTGGCTCGAACGCGACGAGCTGCTGCCCCGCCATCTCGTGCTCGCGCTCGAGCGAACCGCCGACGAGCTGCGGTACGGCGAGAACCCGCATCAGCAGGCAGCGCGCTACCGCCGTGCCGGCACAACCAGCTGGTGGGACGCCGTCGCGCAGCACAGCGGGCTCGCGCTCTCGTACCTCAACTACTACGACACCGAGGCGGCCTGGCAGCTCGCGCACGACCTCGGTGAGCAGCCGGCGTGCGCCATCATCAAGCACGCCAACCCGTGCGGCGTCGCCGTCGCCGCCGACACCGCAACGGCGTACCAGCGCGCGCTCGAGTCTGACGAGCTGTCGGCGTTCGGTGGGATCGTCGCGCTCAACCGTCCGATCGACGGTGCCACTGCCGAGCGAATGGTCGCCGGGCCGCAGGCCGACGTCATCGTCGCCCCGGCCTACGCGCCGGGCACGCTCGACGCGCTCGTGCAGAAGCGAAAGAACACGCGGCTGCTCGAAGCGCCCGCCCCCACCCGGGACGAGCTCGACTTCCGTCCGCTGACCGGCGGCTTCCTCGTACAGGAAGCGCCGCACTTCGCCGCCGGCCGCGACGCGTGGCGGGTTGTGACCAAGGTCGCGCCCACCACCGAGCAGTGGCTCGACGCCGAGCTCGCGTGGAGGGTCTGCGGGCACGCGAAGTCGAACTGCGTCGTGCTGGTGAAAGACCTGCAGGCGGTCGGCATCGGCGCGGGCCAGCAGAGCCGCGTCGGCGCGGCAGAGATCGCGGCGAAGAAGGCCGAAGGCCGGGCGCGGGGCGGCGCGTCCGCCACCGACGGGTTCTATCCCTTCGCCGACGGCATCGAGGCGGCCGCCGAGGCCGGCGTCGCCGTCGTCGTGCAGCCGGGTGGCTCGGTGCGGGACGACGAGAACATCGCCCGCGCCGACGAGCTCGGCCTCGCCATGGTCCTGACCGGAGAAAGGCAGTTCCTGCATTGAGCGCGCAACTCCTGGACGGCAACGCGTTCTTGGAATCGGTGAAGCGCGACCTCGCCGAGCGGGTGAAGCGTCTCGGCGACCGGGGGGTCACGCCCGGGCTCGGGACGATCCTCGTCGGCGACGACGAGAGCAGCGCGGTTTACGTCCGTCTCAAGCACGAGAACTCAGGTGAGATCGGCATCGCCTCGTTCGGGCGGGAGCTTCCGGCGACCACAACTCAGGAAGAGCTCTTCGCCGTCATCCGTGAGTACAACGAGAACCCCGAGATCGACGCCTTCCTCGTCCAGCTGCCCCTCCCCAAGCACCTCGACGAGGAGGAGACGTTGCGGGCCGTGGACCCGGGCAAGGACGTCGACGGGCTCCACCCGGTCAACCTCGGCAAGCTGGTCATGGGCGTCGAGGCTCCCCTCGCGTGCACGCCGGCGGGCATCCAGGCGCTGCTCGTCCACTACGGCGTGCCCATCGAGGGGCGACACGTCGTGATCGTCGGCCGGGGCCTCAACGTCGGCCGTCCGCTCGCCAACCTGCTCAGCCTCAAGCGGCCCAACGCCAACGCCGCCGTGACCGTCGTTCACACCGGTGTCGGCGACCTCGGGCTGTACACCCGGACCGCCGACATCCTGGTCGTGGCGGCGGGCAGCGCCGGCATCGTCACACCCGACATGGTCAAGCCGGGTGCGGCGGTCGTGAGCGCGGGGGCGACATACGAAGGGCGGCGCGTGATCCCCGACGTGGAGGAGTCCGTCGCCGAGGTCGCGTCGTGGATCACCCCCCGTCTTGGTGGCGTCGGACCGACCACCCGCGCCATGCTTCTCAGCAACACCGTGGACGCCGCCGAGCGGCGATCATCCCGCTGAGCGGGGGCGAGGCGAGGGAGCACGACCTGAGCGCACAGTTCGACACCCCCGCGCCTTCCCCGACGGCGTGCCCGTTGTGCGGGGCGTCCGTCGCCGCCGACGCGATGCGCTGCGGGGAATGCGGCTACCACCTCGCCGGAGTGGCCGGGCGGCCGGGACCGTTCAACCGCCGCGCGATCTGGTGGTCGGCCGCGGGCCTGCTGGCCGTCTACCTCGTCACGCTGCTGGTGGTCGCGCTCGCCCGCTGAGGCCGCGGTGAGTCCTGAGCAAGAGGGAGGCGGAGGCGCCCCGGTACGATCCGCTCATGACTCCCGAGAAGATCACCCTCGCCGACGGTGTGCTCCGCGTCCCGGACGAGCCGATCATCCCGTTCATCGAGGGTGACGGCACCGGCGTCGACATCTGGCCTGCGTCTCAGCTCGTCTTCGACGCCGCCGCGTCCAAGCACGGCAAGACGATCTCCTGGAAGGAGGTCCTCGCGGGGCAGAAGGCTTTCGATGCCACCGGCGACTGGCTACCCGAGGAGACTGTCCAGGCGTTCCGCGATCACCTCATCGGCATCAAGGGGCCGCTCACCACGCCCGTCGGCGGCGGCATCCGCAGCTTGAACGTCGCCCTCCGCCAGATCATGGACCTGTACGTGTGCCTGCGGCCGGTGCGGTGGTTCACGGGGGTGCCGTCGCCGGTGAAGCACCCCGAGAAGGTCGACATGGTGATCTTCCGGGAGAACACCGAGGACGTCTATGCCGGCAAGGAGCTCCAGGAGGGCACACCCGAGGTCAAGCGCCTCATCGACTTCCTGCACGACGAGTACGGCTGGGAGATCCGGCCCGACTCCGGCATCGGCATCAAGCCCATCTCCGAGACGGGCTCGAAGCGCCTCGTGCGCGCCGCCATCGAGTACGCCGTGAGGCGCAAGCGCAGCTCGGTCACGCTCGTGCACAAGGGCAACATCCAGAAGTTCACCGAGGGTGCGTTCCGCAACTGGGGCTACGAGCTCGTGCGCGAGGAGTTCTCGGACGTGGCGGTCGGGTGGGACGACTGCGGCGGCAACCCGGGCGAGAAGATCCTCGTGAAGGACAACATCGCCGACATCACGTTGCAGCAGGTCCTCACCCGGCCCGACGACTTCGATGTGATCGCCACCACCAACCTGAACGGCGACTACCTCTCCGACGCGCTCGCGGCGCAAGTCGGCGGCATCGGCATCGCGCCGGGCGGGAACATCAACTACGTCACCGGGCACGGCGTGTTCGAGGCGACGCATGGCACCGCGCCGAAGTACGCAGGACAGGACAAGGTGAACCCGGGCTCGGTGATCCTGTCGGGCGTGATGATGTTCGAGCATCTCGGCTGGCAGGACGCGGCCGACGACATCATCCACGCGCTCGAGGCGACCATCGCCGACAAGATCGTGACATACGACTTCGCCCGCCTCATGGAGGGCGCGACCGAGGTCAAGACGTCGGAGTTCGCGGCCGCCATCTGCGAACGTCTCTAGGCACGAACCCCCGGTGTGATCCTCGCCGAGCTCAACATCCGCCACACCCGGCGGCATCAGCCAACCCGGCGCGTGGCGCTCGGCGACCACTATCTCCCGACGAGCGGTCCCGCGTACGGCGCGGTGCTGCTCGGCGCGGTCGTCGCGGAGAACCTCGACGGGCTCGACGACGAGCAGCGCGACCTCCTGCCCCGACTCCTCGCCGACGCCGAGGACGGCCTCAGCGTGCCGCGCATCGCGCTGCGTCACCGCCTCCAGACCGACACGCACGGCCTCGACCGGTCGCGCCACCGGATCGTCGCCGACGGCGGGCCGCTGGCCCTCGAGCTCGACACGCACGGCTGGCCCACGCCCCAGGTGCTGGGGGCGGTGATGGCGGCGGCGCAGCTGCCGCCGTCGGCGCGTCGCCCGGCGTTTCGTTCCATCGCGGCGGCCGTCGCCCGGCCCGGGATGCCGCCCGAGGGCTTGGAGGTGCGCCGGCTCTTGGAGGGGGTGCCAGGCATGCGGCCCTACGCGCCCGGCGCCGCGGCCCGGCCGAACGGCGACGCCGGCGACATCGAGGTCGAGGCGTGGCGGGGCGTGCCGGCGGAGCGGCGGTGGGCCATGGAGGTCCTCGGCGTGCGGGCCGGTGCCCGGGTGGATCGCGAGGACGTTCAGCGCCGGTTCCGGCGCCTGCTGCGCCTCGCCCACCCCGACCACGGAGCGGCCGACGTCGGTGCTGCCGAGCGGATCGCCGAGCTCGCCGAGGCTCGAGAGCTCCTTCTCGCGGTGCTCGACCACGAGCGGTAGCTTCCGCGCATGACCAAGTCTCCCGTTCACGTCACCGTCACCGGCGCCGCCGGCCAGATCGGGTACGCGCTCGTCCATCGCGTCGCCCACGGCGACCTCCTCGGGCCCGACCAGCCGATCGTCCTGCGGCTGCTCGAGATCGAGCCGGCGCTGCCCGCGCTCGAAGGCGTCGTCATGGAGCTCGAGGACGGTGCCCATCGCCTCCTCGAGGGCATCGAGGCGACCGCCGACCTGAAGACCGCGTTCGACGGCGCGTCGTGGTGCCTGCTCGTCGGGTCGGTGCCGCGCAAGGCCGGTATGGAGCGTCGCGAGCTGCTGACAGTGAACGGCGGGATCTTCAAGCCGCAGGGCCGCGCCATCAACGACCACGCCGCGAGCGACGTGCGTGTGCTCGTGGTGGGCAACCCTTGCAACACGAACTGCCTGATCGCGCGGTCGAACGCACCCGACGTACCCGTCGACCGGTGGTTCGCCATGACGCGCCTCGACGAGAACCGGGCGAAGAGCCAGCTGGCGAAGAAGGCCGGCGTCCCGGCGCGCGAAGTCACGAACATGGCGATCTGGGGCAACCATTCGACGACGCAGTTCCCCGACTTCGTCCACGCCCGCATCAGCGGCAAGCCCGCACCCGACGTGATCGGCGACCTCGACTGGCTGCGAGGCCCGTTCCTCGAGATCGTCCAGAAGCGCGGCGCGGCCGTGATCGACAAGCGCGGCGCGTCTTCGGCGGCGTCGGCGGCACACGCCGCGCTCGACTCGGTGCGCAGCGTCGTGAACCCGACGCCGGCGGGGGACTGGCACTCGCTGGCGGTCGCGAGCCGCGGCGAGTACGGGACCCCGGAAGGCCTCCAGTTCGGCTTCCCCGTTCGGAGCGACGGCGCGACATGGTCGGTCGTCGACGGCCTCGAGCACGACGAATGGGCGCGCGCGAAGATCAGCATCACGACGAACGAGCTGCTCGAAGAACGCGACGAGGTGCAGGACCTGCTCCGGGCGTGACCCCGAGCTGGTGGCGGCAGGAGTCTCCGATCGGGACGCTCACGGTGCTAGCCACGGACCGCGGCGTGCAGCAGATCGAGCTCGGGTCGACGGCGTTCGACGTCGATGCCGTCGAAGGATGCGACGACGAGGTCGCCCTCGAGCTCGACGAGTACTTCACCGGCCGCCGGCGCCGCTTCACGATGCCGGTCGACCTTTCCCTGATCGACGCCGGGTTCCCCCGGACCGTGTACGAGACGCTGCGGCGGGAGGTCGGCTGGGGTGAGACCGTCTCCTACGGGGAGCTGGCCGAGATGGCCGGGCGCCCGCGGGCGGCCCGCGCCGTCGGCAACGCGATGAGCCGGAATCCCGTCCCCATCGTCGTGCCGTGCCACCGCGTCGTCGCCGCCGGCGGGCGGATCGGCGGGT
>DASYFC010000168.1:0-40411 GCA_036498645.1 Acidimicrobiia bacterium
GCTCTCGACCGTCCACGCCAACGGGCCCGTCGACGTGCTGCCGCGCCTCGAGACGCTCGTGCTGATGGCGGGCGCGGGCCTTCCGCTCGTCGCCGTGCGGTCGCAGATCGGCGCCGCGATCGACGCGGTCGTGCACGTCACCCGCTCGATGGCCGGTGCGCGGCGCGTCGACGCGATCGGCGAGCTCGCCACCGGCGCCGATCTGCTCGACGTGCGACCGCTGTTCGAGCGCCGCGGTGATGACCTCGTACCCGCGGGCGCGCCAACGCGCGCACCGCGCCGCCCCGGGACGCCCTCGCCCGACGCGCGGTGGTTCGCATGCTGAGCGTCGTCCTGACGGTGACGGGTCCGATCGCGGTGGCGGCGCTCGTGGCCGCGGCCCGACGCGCCGGCACCACCGAGCGTGCACGCGCGCTCGGGGCCGGCCGGCGCTGGCGGCTCCCGGCGCGGGTGCGCCCGATCGTGGCGCGCGCGCTTGCCGATGCCGACCTCGCACTCGACCCGGAGCCGGCGGTCGAGCTGTGGGCAGGAGCCGTCGGGGCGGCCGGGCTGGTCTCAGCGGCGATGTCGCCGGGGCTCGTCCCGCCGGCGGTGCTGTTCACCATCGCCGCCGCTCCCGCCACTCTGTGGGTGCTGCGCACGCGCGCGAACCGGCGCTACGCGGGCGCGCTTCCGCTCGCCCTCGAGCAGATCGCCGCTCACCTGCGCGGGGGTGGCACGGTCGGACACGGCGTCGCCGCGCTCGCGGGAGGCGACGGCCCGCTCGCCGGGGATCTGCGGCGCGTCCAGGCACGAGCCGATCTCGGCGTCGGCCTGGCAGATGCGCTGGCGGCGTGGCCCGTGGAACGCGACATCGGCGACGTGCGCGCGGTCGCCGGCGCGCTCGCCGTGGCCGAGACGCTCGGCGGCCGGAGCGCGCACGCGCTCGACGGCCTCGCCGCGTCGCTGCGCGATCGGATCGGCGCTGCCGCCGAGGCGCGGTCGCTGTCGGCGCAGGCCCGGCTGTCGGCCATGGTGGTGGGGGCGTCACCGCTGGCGTACCTGGTCTTCTCGGCGCTGGTCGACCCGGGGTCGGTCGGCGTGCTGGTCGGGACGGGCGCCGGCCGCGCCTGCCTGGTAGTCGGCTTGCTCCTCGAAGCGGTTGCCGCGCTCTGGATGCGGCGCATCCTCGCCTCGGCGGAGGCGCGGTGAGCGGTTCGCCATGATGCTCGTGCTCGTGCTGGGGCTCGCATGGGGCGCGGTGGCGGCGGCGCCGCTGGCGATGCGCGCCCGCCGCCAGCGCGTCGACCTACGCCTGAGCCCGCTCCGTCCCGTGCGCGTCGCACCGGCGCGTACGGCGCCGGCGCTGCTCGGATGGGTGGTCGAAACGTTGTCGGGGAGTGCCGTCGGACGCGTCCTGGCCGGCGCGAGAGGCCGGCACCGCTCCCGACGTGAGGGTGTCGCCCTGGGCGCCGACCTTCCCGTCACGCTCGACCTGCTCGGCGTGGCCGTCGGCGCAGGGTGCACGCCGTACCTGGCCGTCGACATGGCGGAGCGGTGGGCGCCGCCCGGGATGGCGGCGCGGCTGGCCGGCGTGCAACAAGCGTGCGCGCTCGGCGCCACGTTCGCCGACGCGCTCGACGACGTCGCCGCGCGCGCCCCGCCGTTGCGGCCGCTCGCGGATGCGCTTCTTGCTTCCGACCGGCTCGGAGCCCCCGTCGGCCCGGCGCTCGCCCGCCTCGCGGCCGAGCAGCGCGCCGAGCTGCGCCGCCACGCCGAGTCGCACGCCCGCCGCGTGCCCGTGCGCCTGCTGTTTCCCCTCGTTTTCGTGGTCCTGCCCGCGTTCGGATTGCTCACGGTGATCCCGACGCTGCTGGCCGGGCTCTCGCGCATCTAGCGCTTCCCCCGTCGAGCCAGATCCTGAGGAGGAACCAATGCTTCGTCGATTCGTGCGCGCGGTTCGGGCCGAGGTCGGACAGACCACGGCCGAGTACGCGCTCGTCATCCTGGGCGCGGCCGCGATCGGCGCCCTGCTCATCGCGTGGGCGACGAAGAGCCACGCCATCGGCAAGCTCTTCGACGAGGTCGTGGGGAAGGTGCTCCCCTGAAGCGCGAAGCCGGACAAGCGACGGTCGAATTCGCGGTGCTCATGCCGTTGGTCCTGATGGCGGCGCTGATCGTGCTGCAGGTCGCGTTCGTCGTGCGCGATCAGGTTGCCGTGGTCCACGCCGCCCGCGAGGCCGCACGTGCCGCCAGCGTCGACCCCGATTCCGGCCGTGCCGTGCGCGCGGCGCACCGCACGCTGCGCGGAGCCGAGGTGGACGTAGGGGACAGGCCCTCGGTGGGCGAGCCGATCACTGTCGAGGTGTCGTACCGGTCCGTGACCGATCTGCCGCTCGTCGGGCCGTTGTTCCCCGATCCGACGCTCCACTCGCGCGTCTCGATGCGCGTCGAGAAGTGACACGCGACGACGGCGGCTCTGCCGACGGGCGTCGCAGAGCCGGGGCGTGCGACGGCGACGAAAGGGGCGAGCGAGGCTCGATGGCGATCGTGCTCATGGCGGTCGTGGTGCTCGCCGCCGTGCTGGCCCTCGGCGCGGCGCGGCTCGGGGGCGCGCTCGTCGCCCGGGCCCGGGCCGACGCCGCCGCGGACGCCGCCGCGCTCGCGGCCGCCGACATGCTGGCGCTCGGGCGCGGCGAGCGTGTCGCCGGCAGCGCCGCGGCGGAGACCGCTTCCGCCAACGACGCCCGGCTCGTCCGCTGCGAGTGCACGGGCCGGGTCGCGACAGTCGAGGTCGAGGTCGCGACCCACGGGCTCGGCCGCCTCGCCGGGCCGGCGCGCGGCACCGCCCGCGCCGAGGTGCGTCCCGAGTGTCTGCTCGGCTGCGGGCAACCGCCCTAGCGACCGGCCGCTAGTGCGACTGGAGGACACCGTCGTCGCGGAAGTCGGCGAACAGCGAGTCGATCCCCGCGCCCGGCGTGAGGTTCGTGCCGCTGCCGCCGCCGGTCGGGATGACGACGTTCTTGATGTTGGCGGGGTCGATCGTGAGCACGAGCCGGCCCAGCCGGTAGAGATCCTGAAAGCTGACGTTCTCCATCTGCACATGGCGACCGACGTTGCCGAGCAGGTTGAGGACGCCTCCGGCGCCGACGGCGCGCTGCTGGAGGTTCTGCAACGCGGTGATGATCAGGTAGCCCTGGTTCTCGGTGCGTTTGATGTCGCCCTCGGCGAAGCTGTGACGGTCCCGCGAGAAGGCGAGCGCCCCGGGCCCGTTCAGCTTCTGCGGTCCTGGGTCGAAGTCTGCCCCCGAGTTCTCGTCGTGCATGGGCTGCTGGACGTTGACGTCGATGCCGCCGAACTCGTCCATCATGTCGGTGAAGCCCGCGAAGTTCGTCGTCATCGAGAACTTGATCGGCACCCCGACGAAGTTGCTGATCGTCTGCGTGAACTGGCCGAGGCCGCCCTGGGCCAGCACCGAGTTGACCTTGCCGCCGCCGCCCACCGCGGTGTCGCGCGGGATGTCGATGATCGTCGCCGCCTTCGCCTGCGGGTTCACTCCTATGACGTGGATGGCGTCGCCGAGACCCACGCCGTTCGGGTCGCGGGAGTCGTTGCCGACGACGAGGAAGAACTGCACCCCGTCGGGCTGGCCGCTCGTGAAGCTCGCGCCGGCGACCGGCGGCACCTTCTGGACCGTGAACCAGGTCTCGCCCTTCGCCAGCGGCAAACCCATCCCGACCCACGCCGCCATCACCATGCATGCCAGCAGCACGCCGCACAGCGGCGGCCCGACGAGCGTCAGCAGGACGGTACGGCGGCGCTCGGTCACTGTTTCGCCGTCCCGGTGGTCGAGCCCTCGACCTGGGCGCCCTGTCTCGTGAGCGTCACGTCGTAGCCGGTGATCTTCCACCCGTTGTCGGGAGTGAAGGTCAACGCGATCGTGCGGGAGGCGTTGAGCGTGCCACCCTCGACCCCCTCGTCGGCGCGGTACGTGAACGCCGCCGTCGCCAGCACGAACTGCCCGTTGCCGTCCGAGAGCGCGGTGATCACCACCGGCTCCGCTGCCGGCTTGAAGTCGCCGGTCAGCTTGGGCTGGCCGTTCTCGAACAGCACGCCCTTGTCGGGCCCCTGGATCGCGGCCTGGGTGCCGGCGTCGAACAAGCTCGCCACATCCCCCGTCGGGGGCTTGCCCGTCTTGACCGGCGCGATCAGGCCCTTGTCGACGTACTGCCCGACCGCCGCCATGATCTGGTTGGCGGCGTCGGCCCCCAGGGTGGCGGACGGGCCGGCGTTCGCGTTCTGGATCCCGGCCAGGGTCAGCTTGACGTTGGCGGAGACGGATTTCTTGCTCGGGCCCGAGCCGCCGTCGTTGCGCACGAAGAAGAAGATGACCGCCGCCACCACGAGCAGCCCGACCGCCACCGCGACCACGATGAGCTGCATCGTGCGCGAGCGCTGCGAGCCGGGTGGCTTCGACCCTGACGCGGCGTCAGCCGGCGCGCGCGGCGTCCGGGTCGGGGTGGACATGGGGCGACAGGATGCCACGCCCGAAGCTCTACGATGCAAGCCAGGAAGCCAGAAGGAGGCCTGCGTGGCCCTCGGCAAGGCGATGAAGCGGCTGACCAAGCCCGTCGACGAGCTCGACCGTGAGGCGCTCGGCGCCTACTGCGACGGGCTCGGCGTAACGCCGATGGACCACATCACGCCCCGCACGCCCACGCGAGTCGCGGGGGAGATCCGGGCCGTGCGCATCGTCCCGCGCGCCGGCGCTTCCGCGATCGAGGTCACCGTGAGCGACGGACGGGGCAGCGTGGTCGGGGTGTTCCTCGGCCGGCGCAAGATCCCGGGCATGTCGCCGGGCCGGCGCGTGATGCTCGCAGGCGTCGCCGGCAAGGACGGCAACCGCTACCTCGTGTACAACCCCGAGTACCAGCTCCTCGGCTGAACCTCCGGCGGGGTGCTCGTCACTCCTCGCCGGTGAGGATGCCGCGGACGTTCTCCTCGGAGTCCGGCGTCACCATCGCCAGCACCTCGTCGCCGATCTCGAAGACCGTGTCGCCGCGGGGCATCACGACGTGCTCGCCGCGGACGACGGCGACGACGGTGGCGTCGCGCGGCATGTCGACGTCCTTGAGCGCCCGATCGACCACGGGTGCGTTCTCGGCCAGCGTCACTTCGACGAGACGGGCGAGGCCCCGCTCGAACTGGAGGATGCGCACGAGACGGCCAACGCTCACGGCCTCTTCCACAAGTGCCGTGATGAGGTGCGGGGTCGACACCGAGAGGTCGACGCCCCAGTTCTCGTTGAACATCCACTCGTTCTTGGGGTGGTTGACCCGGGCGATCACACGTGGGACCGCGAACTCCTGCTTGGCGAGGAGCGAGATCACGAGGTTGTCCTCGTCGTCGCCCGTGGCGGCGACCACGACGTCGCAGCGCTCGAGCCCGGCCTCCTTCAGGGACGACACCTCGCACGCGTCGGCGATGAACCATTCGACGCCCTCGTCGGCAACCGCGCGCTCGACCACGGCCGGGTTCTGTTCGATGAGCAGCACCTCGTGCCCGGTGTCGTGCAGGTCGTTGGCGATGAAGAGACCGACGTTCCCTGCGCCGGCGATCGCGACCCGCATCGCTACGCCTCCGGCCCGTGTTCGAGGCGCTCTCGCAGGGCGTCGATCGCGTTGACGTCGACGACGAAGTGCAGGACGTCGCCTTCCTGACCGACGAGCTTGGGGCCCGCGATCTGCGCCTCGCCCAACCTCGTCACCGCCGTGAGCAGGAAGCGGCCGGGCTCGTTCAGCGACGCGAGCTTCTTGCCACCCCAGTTGGCCGGCAGCACCCGTTCGACGAGGCTGACCCGGGCACTGGGGTCGATCCAGTCGTGGGGCTGCTCGCCGGGAAGGAGCCGCCGTAACACCTGGTCGGTCGTCCACGACACGGTGGCGACGGTCGGGATGCCCAACCGCTGGTAGATGACCGCCCGCCGGGGGTCGTAGATGCGGGCGACGACCCTCTCGATCCCGAAGGACTCCCGGGCGATGCGGGCGACGAGGATGTTGGAGTTGTCGCCGTTGGTCACGGCGGCGAGCGCGCCCGCGCGGTCGATGCCGGCCTCCTCGAGGTTGTCGCGGTCGAACCCGAAGCCGACGACCCGCTGCCCGGCGTACCCGGCGGGGAGCCGCCGAAACGCGTTCGCGTTCTTGTCGATCACGGCGACCGTGTGACCGGACTTCTCGAGCGTGCCGGCGAGCTCGCTCCCGACCCGGCCGCAGCCGACGACCACCACGTGCACCGCGCCCTCCAGGCAAATCGGACGGCTGGATGTTATGACGCTGCAGCACGATCAGCGAAGCAGCGGCATGGCATGCTGGCCCGAGCGGGCTGGCCGGAGGGTCGGCCCTCGTCAGATTCCGCGTCAATCGAATCCCCGGGGGCGGGGTGGCGATCCTCAAGCGACTGCTGGTCGGACGGCCGCTGGCGACCGTCGAGCAAGAGCACCAGCGCATACCCAAGACCATCGGGCTCGCGGTGTTCTCGTCCGACGCGATCTCGTCGACTGCGTACGCGACCGAGGAGATCCTCTTCGTCACCGCCGTGGGCGCGTCGAGCCTGGCGCTCGGACTCGACACGCTCGTCCCGATCGGGATCGCGGTCGCGATCCTCCTGGCGATCGTGTGCACGTCGTACCGGCAGACGATCTTCGCCTACCCGAGCGGGGGCGGGAGCTACATCGTCAGCCGCGAGAACCTCGGTGAGACGCCGTCGCTCGTCGCGGGCGGGTCACTGCTCGTCGACTACATCCTCACCGTCGCCGTGTCGATCTCGGCCGGCGTCGCCGCCATCATCTCCATCCCCGCGTTCCAGGGACTCGCGACGCATCGCGTCGAGCTTGGTCTCGGGCTCATTGCCTTCATCGCGATCGCGAACCTGCGGGGTATCAAGGAGTCGGGCCGGTTGTTCGCGGCGCCGACGTACATCTACATCGTGACGCTGGCCGTGCTGGTCGGCATCGGCCTCTTCCGCAGCTACTTCGGTCACATCGATCCGGTGCCGTTCGACCGCCAGGCGTTCGCCGGCACCCGGGAGGCGGGCGGGACCCTGGGGTTGTTCCTGATCCTGAAGGGTTTCTCGTCGGGCGCAGTGGCGCTGACCGGCGTCGAGGCGATCAGCAACGGCGTTCCTGCGTTCAAGCGGCCCGAGTCGAAGAACGCCGCCACCACGCTCGTCGCAATGGGGACGATCCTCGGCACGCTCTTCTTCGGGACCGCGCTGCTCGCCCACCAGCTCCACCCCTACCCGAGCCACGACCAGACGGTCATCGCGCAGCTGGGCCTCGCCGTGTTCGGCAACGGCCCCGTCTTCGTGCTCCTGCAGTTCGCGACCGCGGCCATCCTCACGCTCGCCGCCAACACCGCCTACGCGGACTTCCCGAGGCTCTCGTCGATCATCGCCCGGGACGGGTATCTGCCCCGGCAGCTCGCAAACCGCGGCGACCGGCTGGTGTTCTCGAACGGCATCCTCGTGCTCTCGGGGATGGCCGCGCTTCTGATTATCGCCTTCGGCGGCATCACCAACGCACTCATCCCCCTCTATGCGGTCGGCGTGTTCACTTCGTTCACGCTGTCGCAGACGGGAATGGTGATCCACCATCTCCGGCTGCGAGAGCCCGCCTGGAAGCGCAACACGGTGATCAACGGCGTCGGCGCCGTCGCAACGGGCATCGTCACGCTCATCGTCGCGATCACGAAGTTCACAGGCGGCGCGTGGGTACCGATCATCGTGATCCCGGCCATCGTCGTGCTCTTCAGGGGCATCCACCGGCACTACGAGCGCGTGCGGAGACAGCTGGTCGTCCCGCCCGACTACCGGCCTCCGGCGATGAACCACACCGTCGTCGTCCTGGTCGGAGGCATGCACCGGGGCGTGCTCGACGCCCTCGCGTACGCCAAGTCCCTGAACCCGACCCGCGTCATCGCCGTCACCGTCGTGTCGGACGAGGAGCAGCAGGAGAACATCGAGCGGGCCTGGTCCGACCGCAGCATCGACGTCCCACTGGAGATCGTCTACGACCCCTACCGGGAGGTCACGAGGCCGATCCTCCGCTACATCGACGAGATCGACGCGCGCTGGAACAACGACATCGTCACCGTCCTGATCCCCGAGTTCGTCGTCGACCATTGGTGGGGTCACCTGCTTCACAACCAGACGGCTCTGCTGCTCAAGGGCCGGCTGCTGTTCCGGAAGGGCACGGTGGTCACCTCCATCCCGTACCACCTGCACGAGGCGAGCCGGGACGGGGACTCGCAGTAACCTGCCCGCCGGCGAGCGCCGGCCGGACGGCAGCGGCCCAGGGGGAAGGAGCCCGTTCACCACATGTCTCAGATCGTCACGCTCGCAGCCGAGGGCGGCTACCAGGTCTTCAACCTGGCGGGTGGCGAGTGGTTCTGGCTGATCCTCTCCGCCGCCACCGCGATCCTCGCCATCGTGATCGGCTTCGTGCTCCGCCAGGGAGTGCTCGCGGCCGACGAGGGCACCCCGACGATGATCGAGATCGCCCGGTCGATCCAGGTGGGGGCGATGGCCTACCTGCGGCGGCAGTTCAAGACGATCGCGATCATCGTGATCCCGGTCGCCGCCATCGTCTTCGTCACGTCGACCAAGGTGATCGAGCCGAACGGCACCGAGGCGCTGTCGTTCGCGCAGTCGGGGCTGTTCCGCACACTGGCGTTCATCGGCGGCTGCTTCTTGTCCGGCCTCACGGGTTTCATCGGGATGAGCCTCGCCGTGCGCGGCAACGTCCGCACCGCCGCCGCCGCCAAGGCCGGCTCACTCCCGGCCGCGCTCAAAGTCGCGTTCCGCAGCGGTGGCGTAGCCGGGATGTACACGGTCGGCCTGGGCCTGCTCGGGGCCACCGTGATCATCATGATCTTCCAGAACTCCGCCACCGCCATCCTCATCGGCTTCGGGTTCGGCGGGTCGCTGCTCGCGCTCTTCATGCGCGTCGGCGGCGGGATCTTCACGAAGGCCGCCGATGTGGGTGCCGACCTGGTCGGCAAGGTGGAGCAGGGCATCCCCGAGGACGATCCGCGCAACCCGGCGACGATCGCCGACAACGTCGGTGACAACGTCGGCGACTGCGCCGGGATGGCCGCCGACCTGTTCGAGAGCTACGAGGTGACCCTGGTCGCCTCGATCATCCTCGGCGTCGCCGCTTTCCGCTCGATCGGCGCCAACCCCGCGCTCGGCCTCATCTTCCCTGTCGCCGCGCGCGCCATCGGCGTGCTCGCCTCGATCGTCGGCGTGTTCTCGGTCCGGGCGACCGACCGCGACCGCAGCGCGATGGCGCCGATCAACCGTGGCTTCTTCACTGCCAGCATCCTGACCGTGGTCGGCACGCTCTTGGTCGCCCTGCTCTACATCGGCAACGACCACGACAACGAGGGCTGGAAGGTTTTCGGCGCCGTCGTCGCCGGGCTGGTCCTCGCCCAGGTGATCAGCCGCCTGACCGAGCACTTCACCTCGACCGACAAGGAGCCGGTTCAGGAGATCGCCGACTCGGCTCGCACCGGACCGGCCACGACGATCCTGTCGGGGACGAGCACCGGGCTCGAGTCGACAGTCTGGGCGATCGTCGCGATCTCGGTCGCCATCGGCGTCGCGATCATCCTCGGGAACGGCAACATCGAGTTCTCCTTCTATTTGGTGGCGCTGACGGGCATGGGGATGCTGGCGACCACCGGCGTCGTCGTCTCCGAGGACACGTACGGCCCGGTCGCCGACAACGCGGCCGGGATCGCAGAGATGTCGGGGGAGTTCGGCGGCGAGCCCGAGCGGATCATGGTGAGCCTCGACGCAGTGGGGAACACGACGAAGGCCGTCACCAAGGGTTTCGCCATCGGGTCAGCCGTGATCGCAGCCGTCGCGTTGTTCGCGTCGTTCGTCGAGACCATCGGCAGCGAGCTGAACCTGCGGGAGACGGGCTCGGCGCTGTTCGGCGCGGCCCAGACGCAGATCAACGTGGCCGATCCGGAGACCTTCATCGGCCTGCTCGTCGGCGGGTCGATTGCGTTCTTGTTCAGCGCGCTCGCGATTCGAGCCGTCGGCCGCACCGCCGGCACCGTGGTGCAGGACGTCCGCGAGCAGTTCTCCGACGGCCAGATCATGGCCGGGACCAAGCAGCCCGACAGCAGCCGGATCGTCGACATCTGCACCGCCGCTTCGCTGCGCGAGCTCGCCACCCCGGCTCTGCTCGCCGTGCTCACGCCCGTGATCATCGGCTTCGGGATGAACTACCTCGCGCTCGGCGCGTTCCTCGCCGCCGTGATCCTCACCGGACAACTCATGGCCGTGTTCCTCACCGTGTCCGGCGGGGCGTGGGACAACGCCAAGAAGTACATCGAGGACGGCCACTACGGCGGGAAGGGCTCCGAGACGCACAAGGCCGCCGTGATCGGCGACACCGTCGGTGACCCGTTCAAGGACACCGCCGGTCCCGCGCTGAACCCGTTGATCAAGGTGATGAACCTCGTGTCACTCCTGATCCTGCCGGCAGTGATCAGTCTCCGTGACAACAACCCCGCCCGTTGGACCATCGCCGGCCTCGCGCTCGTGGTGGTGCTCGTCGCGATCGGGTTCTCCAAGCGCAAGGTCGGCGGCTTCGCAGAGGAGGCCGACGTCGTCGAGGGCGCCGCGCCCCAGCCCGAGCATGCCGGGACGGCGAGCCCGGGCTGAGCGGCTAGCTCGCGGGGAAGAACCGCCTCGGAATGGCCGAGCTCAGACGCCGAACTGCATCGCGGCTCTGAGGGTCGAGTCTCGAGGGATCCACGAACGCGTAGTTGAGGTTGCCGCGACGATCCATCGCTCCGAGGCGAACAAGCGACGAACAGACGGCCTCTTCGAGATCGGGATCATCGTGGACTCGACTGTCGGCGAGTCGGGACGCCAGCGGTCCGACCGCCCGGTGGTCGCCCATCGCGCCGAGGTCATCGGCCAGCGTCTCGATCTCGTCGGGGTTCTTGGCCAGCAGCAGTTGGACGATGGCGCGCTCGACCGAGTCGTCAGTTTCCATGTCGTTCGCGCTCCCGCGGTCGTGTCGCCTCGGAGAGCCGCACCCGCGCGTAGGCGTCTTCGCTGTGGTGCTCACGGACTCCGTCCCAGAAGAGCACGCTGACCGTCGATCCCTGGTGCTCGACGGTCACGACCTTGTGCTCGTGGTCGTCTTCGTTTTCGTCGATGACTGTCGCCCCGGGGCGGAGCAGCCCCCAACGGACTTGCACGATCTTCGACTTCGTCATTCCGCGCTCCTCGTGTCGCCCTCCTCGAGCGTCGACGTGGCAGGTCCCTACATCAGTAGCGCGCGTTGTCCGGTACGGAAGTGCAGTTGACAACCCGTTGACAGGTCGTTCGCAGATCTTGATGCCCTATTGAGACGGGCTACCGGGGCGAGCCTCGTCATTTGTGGTCCGTCAAGCCTCCCCGTCGAGGCGTCAACAAGGCATCAGGCCCCTTCTCAGGGCGTCGGTCGCCGCGTATACATCGAGGCTGCATGAGCGAACCCGAGGAGAGTCATGGCTGACGTGTGGGTACTGCTCCTGATCCTTGCGTTCTTCGCGCTGTGCGTCGCGTTCGTGCGCGGCTGCGAGAGCATCATCGGACCGGACGACGCGGAAGAGCTCGCTCCGCCCGAAGCCGATGCCGAACGTGAGCCCGTAGGGGTTGCCCGGTGAGCGGTGAGAACATCGCCGGCCTCGTCCTGGCGATTCTTCTCGGCCTGTACCTCGTGGCGGCCCTGCTGTTCCCCGAGAGGTTCTGATGACCGCCGCCGGGTGGGCCCAGCTGATCGCCCTGATCGTCCTCATCGGCGTGACCGCGCCGCTGCTCGGGCGCTACATGGCGAACGTGTACGAGGGGGGACCGTCGCGACTCGACCGCGTCTTCGGGCCGATCGAGCGGCTCGTCTACCGCGCGTGCCGGATCGATCCGGAACGCGAGCAGCGGTGGAACATCTACACGTTGTCGGTGCTGGCGTTCAGCGTCGTCGGCATCCTGCTGCTGTACCTGATCCAGCGCATCCAGAGCGGCCTGCCGTTCAACCCCACCGACATGGCGAACGTGGCGCCGGCGTTGTCCCTGAACACCGCGGTCAGCTTCGTGACCAACACGAATTGGCAGAGCTACGCGGGTGAGAGCACCCTCAGCCATCTCACCCAGATGACGGGGCTCACCGTCCAGCAGTTCGTGTCGGCGGCGGCGGGCATGGCGGTGATGGCGGCGCTGATCCGGGGGCTGTCACGTGCCGGTCAGCGCACGATCGGCAACTTCTGGGTCGACCTCGTGCGCACCACGGTGCGCATCCTGGTGCCGATCGCGTTCGTGTTCGCGATCGTGCTCGTTGCCACCGGCGTGATCCAGAACACCCACGGCTTCACCCAGGTGAACACCGTCGCCGGCGCCACCCAGAAGATCCCCGGCGGCCCCAACGCCAGCATGGAGTCGATCAAGATGATCGGCACCAACGGCGGCGACTTCTTCAACGTCAACTCGGCGCACCCGTTCTCGAACCCGACCAAGTTCAGCGACTTCCTCGAGATCTACGCCATCCTCATCATCCCGTTCGCGCTGGCATTCACGTTCGGACGGATGGTCAAGGACAAGCGGCAGGGCTACGCCGTGTTCTCGGTCATGTTCGTGATCTGGCTCACTGCCAGCCTCCTCACGATCTTTCTCGAGGTCGGTGGCAACCCGAAGCTCGACGCACGCGGTGTGGGTGTGTCGCAGACGGTCAGCGCGAGCTCACCGGGCGGCAACTCCGAAGGGAAGGAGGTCCGGTACGGCCCGACCGCGTCCGGACTCTGGGCCGCGTCCACCACCGGCACCTCCAACGGTTCGGTCAACTCGATGCACGACAGCTTCACGCCGGCGGGAGGCATGGTCCCGCTGGTGCACATGAAGCTCGGGGAGGTCAGCCCGGGCGGCGTCGGCGTCGGTCTGAACGGCCTGCTGATACTCGCAATCCTCTCTGTCTTCATCGCCGGGCTCATGGTCGGGCGAACGCCCGAGTACCTGGGCAAGAAGATCCAGGCCGCCGAGGTGAAGCTCGTCGCGATTTACATCCTCGTGATGCCGGCGATCGTGCTGATCTTCATCGCCATCTCGACGTTCGTGAGATCCGTGAGCGACGTGTCGCTCCTGAATCCGGGATCGCACGGGTTCACGGAGCTCATCTACGCGTTCACATCGGCGGGGAACAACAACGGCTCGGCGTTCGCGGGCATCACTGCGAACACGGCCTGGATGAACACCGCGCTGGCCGTGACCATGCTGGTAGGCCGGTTCTTCCTCATCATCCCGACCCTTGCGCTCGCCGGCGTGCTGGTGCGCAAGCGCCGCGTCCCGCCATCGGCGGGCACGTTCCCGACGCACACGCCGCTCTTCGTCGTGCTCGTGATCGGCGTCGTGCTGATCGTCGCCGCCCTGACCTTCCTACCCGTCCTTGCGCTCGGCCCCATCGTCGAGCAGCTCGGGATCTGATCGAGGAGCGTCTCTCAATGGCCCGCGAATCAAGGCTCGTGGAACCCCAGATTCTTCGACGCGCGATCGGCGACAGCTTCATCAAGCTCAACCCGCGGACGCTGATGCGGAACCCCGTGATGTTCGTCGTCGGTGTGGGCTCCGTGCTCACGACGATCCTGTTCTTCAAGGACTTCGGCTCGTCTTCCACCAACGAGAACGTCTTCGTGGGCCTGGTTGCGCTGTTCCTGTGGTTCACGGTGCTGTTCGCGAACTTCGCCGAGGCTGTCGCCGAGGGAAGAGGGAAGGCGCAGGCCGACACGCTGCGCAAGACGCGGTCCGAGACCGTTGCGCGCCGCCGGCGGCCTGACGGCTCTGTCGAGGAGGTGCCCAGCACCGCGCTCGACGTCGGCGACGAGTGTGTCGTGACCGCAGGAGAGGTCATCCCCAGCGACGGCGAGGTGGTCGAGGGGATCGCAAGCGTGGACGAATCGGCGATCACAGGGGAGTCGGCGCCGGTGATCCGCGAGTCGGGCGGTGACCGTTCCGCCGTCACGGGCGGCACCCGAGTGCTGTCCGACGAGATCGTCGTGCGCATCACGGCGCGCGCCGGCGAGACCTTCCTGGATCGGATGATCGCCCTCGTCGAGGGCTCAGAGCGCAAGAAGACCCCGAACGAGATCGCGCTCAACATCCTCCTTGCGGGGCTCACGATCATCTTTCTCCTCGCGACGGTCACCCTCCAGCCGTTCGCGATGTTCTCCAACGCCGAGCAAACGGTCGTGATCCTCGTGGCGCTCCTCGTGTGCCTCATCCCGACCACGATCGGAGCGCTGCTATCGGCGATCGGCATCGCAGGCATGGACCGGCTCGTCCGTCGCAACGTGCTCGCGATGAGCGGCCGCGCCGTCGAGGCCGCCGGAGACTGCGCGACGCTGCTCCTCGACAAGACGGGCACGATCACGTTCGGGAACCGCGAGGCAGACGCCTTCATCCCGGCCAAGGGCGTGAGCGAGCAGGAGTTCGCCGACGCCGCGCAGCTCTCGAGCCTGGCCGACGAGACGCCCGAAGGACGTTCGATCGTCGTGTTCGCGAAGGAGCGTTACGGGCTGCGCGAGCGCGAGCTCGTCGGCGCCGAGCTCGTTCCCTTCACGGCGCAGACCCGCATGAGCGGTGTCGACATGGACGGACGATCGGTCCGCAAGGGCGCGGCCGACGCCGTCCGCCGCTGGGTGGAGGAACAGGGCGGGGCCGTCCCACCAGAACTCGGCGACACGGTCGACTCGATTGCGGCGCAGGGCGGAACGCCGCTCGTGGTTGCCGAGGCCGGCGCGGCGGAGGGTTCCCCCCACCCTCCGCGCGCGCTGGGTGTCGTCTACCTCAAGGACATCGTCAAGCCCGGGATCGCCGATCGTTTCGCCGACCTCAGGCGCATGGGCATCCGCACGGTCATGATCACCGGCGACAACCCCCGGACCGCCGCGTTCATCGCCAAAGAGGCGGGCGTCGACGACTACCTCGCCGAAGCGACGCCCGAAGACAAGATGGAGCTCATCAAGAGCGAGCAACGCGGCGGGCGGCTCGTTGCGATGACCGGTGACGGAACGAACGACGCTCCGGCCCTCGCGCAGGCCGACGTCGCCGTCGCAATGAACACCGGTACCCAGGCCGCCAAGGAAGCCGGGAACATGGTCGACCTGGAGTCGGACCCGACGAAGCTCATCGACATCGTCGAGATCGGCAAGCAACTACTGATCACGCGCGGGTCACTGACCACGTTCTCGATTGCCAACGACGTCGCCAAGTACTTCGCCATCATCCCGGCGATGTTCGCCGGCTTCGCGAGCTTGAGCGTCCTCGATCGTCTGAACGTCATGCAGCTCCAGACACCTCGTTCCGCCATCCTGTCTGCCGTCATCTTCAACGCCCTCATCATCGTGATGCTGATTCCCCTCGCGTTGCGGGGTGTGAAGTTCATCCCGACGTCCGCATCGCATCTCTTGCGGCGCAACTTGCTGATCTATGGCGCCGGAGGCGTGATCGCGCCCTTCATCGGCATCAAGCTCATCGACATCCTCATCTCTGCGCTAGGAGTCTCGTAGATGCGACGCCAATTCATTCCCGCCGTCCTGTCGATGATCGTGTTCACGCTGGTGCTCGGTATCGGATACGGCCTCGTCGTCACCGGCGTGGCACAGATCCCGGGCTTGAACGACAAAGCCAACGGCTCACTTGTCCAACGCGGTGGCAAGGACGTCGGCTCGAGCCTGATCGGGCAGGCCTTCGTCGACAAGGACGGCAACGCGATCAAGAAGTACTTCCAGTCCCGGCCCTCTGCGGCGTCCGGCGTCGATGGCAAGACGTCGGCCGGGTACGACCCCACGCTCAGCGCCGGCTCGAACCTCGGCCCCTCCAACCCTGCCCTCGTCGGGTTCATCCCGGGCTTCAACACGGTCGATCTCAACGGAAGCTCTTCCAAGACCAACCCGTTCGCGAGCCCTGACGATCCGTACTGCGTTCCGGACGACAAGGACGGCAAGGTCGTCGTGAGCCCGACCGCAGACACCAAGTACAAGAAGAACGACGACGGGTCGTACGTCTGTGACACGAACACGGTGCCCCAGCGCACCTTGGCGTACCGCGAGCTGAACGGGCTCGGGCGCGCGACGAAGGTGCCGGTCGACGCCGTGACCGCGTCGGCGTCCGGCCTCGACCCGGACATCTCCGTTGCCAACGCACGGCTCCAGGCGAAGCGGGTTGCGACCGAGCGCAACCTTCCGGTGGCGCGTGTGCGCGCGCTGATCGACGACCACACATCGGGACGGGACCTCGGGATCCTCGGCGAGAAGACCGTCAACGTCCTGGACCTGAATCTCGCCCTGGACCAGCAGAAATCGTGAGCACCTAGGAAGCGCTATGGCGGGATCATGACCGG
Source organism: Acidimicrobiia bacterium (assembly GCA_036498645.1). Taxonomy (GTDB): domain Bacteria; phylum Actinomycetota; class Acidimicrobiia; order IMCC26256; family JACDBD01; genus JALZAA01. Next base: position 16,424 of record DASYFC010000168.1, read on the forward strand.
CCGTGTCCTCGTCGTCGACGACGAGACGCAGATCCGGCGCACAGTTGGGATCAACCTCCGGGCCCGCGGCTTCGACGTCGACCTCGCCGAGACGGGCGAAGAAGCCCTCGACCTGGCGGCCCGCCACCGTCCCGATGTCGTCGTCATCGATCTCGGCCTCCCCGGCATCGGAGGGGTCGAGGTCATCGAAGGCATCCGCGGCTGGAGTCGCGTCCCGATCATCGTCCTGTCCGTCCGCGACACCGAAGCCGACAAGGTCGCCGCCCTCGATGCCGGCGCCGACGACTACGTCACCAAGCCGTTCGGAATGGACGAGCTCCTGGCGCGCCTCAGGGCGGCGCTCCGGCGTGTCATCCCCGCCGGCGAGGAGCCCGCGATCGAAACCGGAGACTTCACGATCGACCTCGCCGCCAAGCGCGTCACCCGCAACGGCGAGGAGGTGCGGTTGACCCCGACGGAATGGCAACTTGTCGAGGTCTTGGTGCGCAATCGCGGCAAGCTCGTTCCCCAGCACCAACTCCTTCAGGAGGTCTGGGGTCCCGAGTACCACGACGAAACGGGAAACCTGCGCGAGTACATCGCCCGGCTCCGACGGAAGCTCGAGCCGGAACAGTCCCGGCCTCGATACTTCACGACCGAGGCCGGTCTCGGCTATCGCTTCGACGCTGCCGAGTAACGGGCGTCGTAGGCTTTCACCATGGCTCGCGGAAGGCTGCGTGTGTATCTGGGCGCTGCCCCCGGTGTCGGCAAGACCTTCGCCATGCTCAACGAAGGTTGGCGCGGCACGCACCGCGGGAAGGACGTCGTCGCCGGCTACGTCGAAACCCACGGTCGCGCCAACACCGAGGCGCAGATCAGGGACCTCGAGGTCGTGCCCCGGAAGAAGGTCGAGTACCGCGGGAAGCAGTTCGAGGAGATGGACGTCGATGCCATCCTGGCCCGGAAGCCGCAGCTCGTGCTGGTCGACGAGATCGCCCACACGAACGTCCCGGGCTCGCGGAACGAGAAGCGCTGGCAGGACGTCAACGAGCTGCTCGACGCGGGCATCGACGTCGTGACGACGCTGAACATGCAGCACCTCGAGTCGGTCAACGATGTCGTCGAGCGGATCACGGGAGTGAAACAGCACGAGACCATTCCGGACGCGATCGTCCGAGCCGCCGAGCAGGTCGAGCTCGTCGACATGACCCCCGAGGCGCTCCGCCGTCGCATGGCGCACGGCAACATCTACCCGCCGGAGCGGATCGACGCGTCGCTCGCCAACTACTTCCGACCCGGCAACCTCGCCGCGCTCCGCGAACTTGCCCTGCTCTGGGTGGCGGACAAGGTCGATGAGTCATTACAGGACTACATGGACGACCACGGGATCCGAGGACCGTGGGAGACGCGCGAGCGCACCGTCGTGGCGATCACCGGCGCACCGGGCGGGGAAGTGCTCATCCGGCGTGCGGCACGGATGGCGATGCGCGCTCACGCCGAGCTCTTTGGCGTGCACGTGCGCTCGAACGACGGGCTCACGGGCCCCCCGAAGCAGCTGCTCGACGAGCATCGAGCACTGCTGACGGAGCTCGGAGGCACGTACCACGAGATCGTCGGTGACGACATCGGCAAGGCATTGATCGAGTTCGCGCGTGCCGAGAACGCCACGCAGCTCGTCCTGGGTGCCAGCCGCCGGTCGCGCTGGGTCGAGCTCACCCGCGGTTCCGTGATCAACCGTGTGATCCGCGCGTCCGGCTCCATCGACGTACACGTGATCTCGAGTGAGGAGCCCGAGCGAGAAGCCCCGTTTCGCCGGCCTCGCGGCCGGCGAACACTCCCGGTGCGCCGTCAGGTCGCGGGGGCGGTGCTGGGCGTGCTGCTCCTCCCGTTGCTCACCGTCGTCATGGCCGGCACCAGGGACAGCCTGGACCTGCCGGCCACGCTGCTTCTCTACCTCCTCGCGGTCGTGACGATCGCCGCCGTCGGCGGCGTATGGCCGGCACTCGGCGCGAGCGTGGCTGCGTTCCTGCTGGCCAACTTCTACTTCATCGCGCCTCTCCACGAGTTCGCCATCCACGCGGGGAAGGACGTCATCGCGCTCGTCGTGTTCCTGCTCGTGGCGGGGGTCGTGAGTGGATTCGTGCACTTCGCGGCGCGGCGTTCGGCCGAAGCGTCCCGAGCGCGTGCAGAAGCCGAGACTCTGGCGCGCCTCGGCGGCCAGCTCATGGTCGAAGAGGATCCGCTGCCGCTCCTCATCAGCACGCTGCGCACCGCCTTCGGCCTCGGTGGGATCGCCGTCTTGCAACGCAGCGGAGACGGCTGGGTCGTCGAGACGTCGACCGGGGCACCGGTTCCGCGGAGCCCGGAAGAAGGCGACCTCAGCATCCCCATCGACGCAGAAATGGAGCTGGTCGTGGTCGGGCCCGGGCTCGCGGCCGAGGACCTCGCGCTGCTGCAGGCGTTCACCGGCCAGCTCGCGCTCGCGCTCGAACGCCGGCAGCTGCGCGCCGAGGCGGCGGTGGCCGCGGGCCTGGCGGAGGCGAACGACCTGCGGGCCGCTCTCCTCGCCGCGGTTTCCCACGATCTGCGGACACCGCTGTCGTCCATCAAGGCCGCAGCCACCAGTCTTCTCCAGCAAGATGTCGACTGGACACCCCAGGCGACGCACGAGCTGCTCGCTACGATCGACGAGGAGTCCGATCGGCTCAACACGCTGGTCGGCAACCTGCTCGACATGAGCCGCCTCCAGAGTGGGGCCCTCCAGCTCGTCATGCGTGACGTCGGCCTCGAGGAGGTCGTGCCGGCGGCGATCAAGGGGCTCGGCGAGCGTGCGCAGACAGTTGACGTGAGTGTCGAGGAGACGATGCCGCGCGTCCATGCCGACGCCGCGCTCCTCGAGCGAGCGGTCGCCAACATCGTCGGCAACGCGCTCTCGTGGTCACCGCCCGACCGCCCCGTTCGGATCGATGCGTTCGCAGTCGGCGACCGGGTCGACCTTCGCGTCGTCGACCGCGGCCCGGGCATTCCGCCCGATCAACGCGATCGCATGTTCCAGCCATTTCAACGGCTCGGCGATCAGTCGAACGACGGCGGCACCGGTCTCGGCCTGGCGGTCGCGCGCGGCTTCGTCGACGCCATGGGCGGTGAGATCACCGTCGAGGACACGCCGGGCGGCGGACTCACCGTCGTCGTCAGCCTCGAAGCCTCGGCATGAACAGGGTGCTCGTCGTCGACGACGAGCCGCAGATACGGCGAGCACTCTCTATCAACTTGCGCGCCCGTGGTTACGACGTGGAGGTCGCGCAAGACGGCGAGCGCGCCCTCGAGCTCGCGGCGCGCAAACATCCCGACGTTGTCGTCCTCGACCTCGGCTTACCGGGGATCGACGGGGTGGACGTCATTCGAGGCCTGCGGGGCTGGACGCAGGTGCCAATCGTCGTGCTGTCGGTCCGCGACGCCGAGGACGACAAGGTCGCCGCGCTCGACGCCGGCGCCGACGACTTTGTCACGAAGCCGTTCGGGATGGACGAGCTCCTCGCCCGACTGCGCGCTGCGTTGCGTCGCACGGCGCCGGCTGAAGAGGAGGCTGTGATCGACACCGCCGACTTCACGATCGACCTCGCGGCCAAGAAGGTCCGGCGCGATGGGGAAGAGGTGCGGCTCACACCTACCGAGTGGCACCTCGTCGAGGTGCTGGTGCGCAACCGCGGCCGCCTCGTTGCGCAGACCCAGCTCCTGCAAGAGGTCTGGGGCCCCCAGTACCACGACGAGACGAACTACCTGCGGGTGTTCATGGCCCAGGTGCGTCGCAAGCTCGAGCCCGAGCCCGCCCACCCGCGCTACTTCATCACCGAGCCCGGCATGGGGTACCGCTTCGAATCCTGAGGGTTGGAAGCGGGCCTAGCGGGATCCTGACGGGCGACACCGGTGTCTTGACGCGTCCTTAACGCGTTTTCGAGGGCCTTCTACGTGACCATGGTGAGGCCCGCGCCGCTTCCAGGAGCGGGCACGTGACCCGGAGGCGCCTGGCGTGTTGACCGAGGAGAAGGCCGAGCCGCGACCACTGCCGCTCGAGCCGCCGACGGAGCTCCCTCGCGACAGCGTCGGCTACCGCGTCAAGAGGAAGCTCCTCGGGCCACCGCTGCACACCGAGCAGCTCGATGACGAGCGGCTCGGAAAGCCGACCGCGCTCGCCGTCTTCGCGTCGGACAACCTGTCGTCGTCGGCATACGCGACCGAGGAGATCCTCCGCGTCCTCGTTCCCGCCGTCGGGATCGCCGCCTTCGCGCTCGTCGTTCCGATCACCGTCGCGATGCTGGTGGTGCTGGGCTTCCTGATCCTCTCGTACCGACAGACGATCAAGGCGTATCCGACCGCCGGCGGCGCCTACATGGTGACGAGAGACAACTTCGGGTTGTTGCCCGCCCAGGTCGCGGGGGTCGCGCTCCTCACCGACTACGTGCTCACGGTGTCGGTATCGGTCGCCGCCGGGACGGCGGCCGTGGCCTCGGCGTTCCCGATGCTGACGCCTTACGTCGTGCCGATCTCGGTCTCGTTCGTCATCCTCATCGCGTTCGGCAACCTGCGGGGCGTCCGCGAGTCCGGCCGCGTCTTCGCGGTCCCGACGTACTTCTTCATCGTCAACATGCTCGTGCTCCTGGGCTGGGGCCTGTACCAGCTCATGAACGGAGGCCTTCCCGAGGCGTCGCACAGCGCCGCGGGTGTGGTCCACTTCGGCCAGCAGGGCAACGGCATCCTGCTCGGGGCGACGCTGTTCGTGGTGCTGCACGCCTTCGCGTCCGGGGGCGCAGCGGTCACCGGGGTCGAGGCGATCTCGAACGGTGTTCCCGCCTTCAAGAAGCCGGCGTGGAAGAACGCCCGCACGACGCTCGTCATCATGGGCACGCTGCTCGGCGGGATGTTCCTCGGGCTGTCGGTGCTCGCCTCGCACATGCACGTCGCGCCGTACACGCAGGGCACTCCGACGGTGATCTCGCAGATCGGGGACCTCGTGTACGGCGGCAGCCCGTTGGGCCGGCTTCTGTACTTCGCTCTGCAGGCGGGCACGATGCTGATCCTCGTGCTCGCCGCCAACACGAGCTTCGCCGACTTTCCCCGCCTGGCTTCGTTCCACGCCGGCGACAACTTCATGCCCCGCCAGCTCACCAAGCGGGGACACCGCCTCGTGTTCTCGAACGGGATCATCTTCTTGACCGTGGCGTCGATCGTCCTGCTCCTGCTGACCGGGGCGAAGGTCGATCGCCTGATCCCGCTCTACGCGATCGGCGTTTTTACGTCGTTCACGCTGTCCCAGGCCGGCATGGCCAAGCACCACATCACCCAGAAGGAGGAGGGCTGGCGGTTCGGGCTGTTCGTGAACGGCACCGGTGCGGTGATGTCGCTGATCGTCGACGTGGTCATCGCCGTCACCAAGTTCTCCCACGGCGCGTGGCTCGTCGTCGTGCTCGTCCCGGTCATGGTGGTGTTCCTCGTGCGCCTCGCTCGGCAGTACGAACGGGAGGGAAACAAATTGGACGTCAACGTCCCGGCCGCGGTGCGGGCCCCGATCATGCGGCGGCTCGCGGTTCTCGTGTTCATCGACCGCCTCGACCTCGCGGCCGCTCGGGCACTCCAATTCGGGCGCTCGCTGCACCCGGACGAGCTGCGAGCCGTGCACTTCGTGGTCGACCACCAGCGCGGCGACGAGTTGGCCGAGTCGTGGCGAGAGCACGGGCTCGCGAGCATCGCGCTCGAGCTGGTGGACAGCCCTGATCGCCGCCTGTCGCGCAGCGCGATGACGACCGTCGCCCATGCCCTGGCCGACGGCCAGACCGAGGTATGCGTCGTCCTCCCGGACCGCCGGTACGGCGGGTTCTGGCGCCGCATCCTGCACGACCAGACCGCCGAAACGCTGGCGCGGGACATCTCGAGGATGCAGCACGTGACCGTGACGACGGTGCCGTTCCAACTCGGAGAGGGCGAAGGCGGAATCGGGCCGACGCTCAACGAGTTCCACGCTCCGGATGGACGCGGCGACGGTCGGGCTCGCAGGCCGGAGTCACCCGGCCCGCGCGCCAAGGGGAACGGCGGTCGGAGCGCTGTCGCCGCAAAGCTGGGGACGGCGAGCGTCGTCATCGCCGACGTGGAGTGGCGCCAGCGCGTGCGCGTGACCGGCACGATCAGCGCGCTTCGGGTCCAGTCCATGTCGGGAACGTGCGCGCTCGAGTGCACACTCGTCGACGACACCGGCGGCATCTCCGTGCTGTTCCTCGGCCGGCGGACCATCGCCGGTATCCAGATCGGGACGAGCCTGACCGTCGAGGGCATGGTCGTGGACCATCACGGCCGCCTCGCGATCATGAACCCCGTGTACGAGATCAGCGCGTAGGCGAGTCGCCCAGCAGGGGCCGGGTCAGCTCAAGAAGGGGTCGTTCTCGCGATCGCCGTTCGTCTTGGGCGCGTCCAACTCGGCCGCCACCGCCGCGCCGAGCTGGTCGGAGATCGCGATGGCGACGATTCGTTCCTCGAGCGACACTCCGACATCGGGCTCCGGCTCGAGCACGAGCCGTCCCACCTGCCGGCCCCGGCCGAGCACCGGGATCTCGACGCCCTCGGCCGGGAGCGTGAACTCGCCGCGAACGATGCGCCGGCGCGGGATGTCGATCGAGCCGTTGCGTCCGAGCCGCGGCAGCGGCGTGCCGAACGGCGGCTGCTCGAACGTGCAAGCACGAAGTGACAGGAGGTCGGTCAGCTCGGCGCGCACGGACTCCAACACGTCGTGGGCCGGGGCGCCCGCCGCGACCTGCTCGGCGACGCGGTGCAAGCGGGTGATCTCGTCCTGTCCGCGCTTCTTTTGCCGGTGGCCGCGATGTGCCCACACCACGACCTCGCCGACGATCAGCCCAACCGCGAGGAGCAGCACGGTGGCGACGATGTCCTCGACCTCGTCGATCTTGAGGGATCCGTACGGACGCGTCAGGAAGAAGTCGTACGACATGGCCGAGATGACGGCCGCCGTGAACCCGGCCCATCGCCCGCCGAGCGCGGCGGCGATCACCACGACGATGACGAACACGAGGGCGGCGTTGGACCCCGCGATGTGGTCGCGGACGGTCACGAGCAGGCTCGCCACGACGAGAGGACCGAGCGCCGCAAGGCCGAGACCGGCGACGACCAGCCGATCGTCGGGTCCCTCGGGGGGTCGATCCCTTCGCATACGTCCGTGATACGCCCGCGGGGCCCGCTCGGCAAACGGCCCTGACGTCTTCCTAACCTCGCCCTTCTCGACCCTGACGCCTGCTTGACAGGACGGCGCCGAGGCCCGGGGGCTAGTCCTCGGTGACGGCCTCGCGGAGCTGGGCGGCCTGCGCTTCGGCGTCGGCGGCGGAGACCGCCGAAGCAGCGCGGGTGCGGCGGCGCTCCCGTCGCATCTCGATCAGGGGAGGAAGGATCGAGAGCACGACGATGACGGCGATGATCGGCAGGAGATACTTGTCGATGTCGCTGCCGATGGCGGAGCCGAGGATGTATCCCGCCAACGTCACGCCGACTGCCCACACGAATCCGCCGACGACGTTGTAGGTCGTGAACGTGCGGCGGTCCATCTCGCCCACGCCCGCGAGCACGGGCGCGAACGTGCGCACGACCGGCACGAACCGCGCGAGGAGAATGGTCTTGGGACCGTGTTTGTCGAAGAACTCCTTGGTGCGATCGACGTACCTCTGCTTGAAGATCCGCGAATCGGGGCGACGGAAGAGCGGCGGTCCCGCGCGGTGACCGATCGTGTACCCGACCTGGTCACCGATGACCGCGGCGAGGAAGCAGCCGATCGCGATCACCGCGATGTTGAGGTTGCCCTGCGAAGCCAAGATGCCGCCGGTGAACAGCAGCGAGTCACCCGGGAGGAAGAACCCGATGAGCAACCCGGTCTCGGCAAAGATGATGAGGATGAGACCGACCGTCGCCCACGGGCCGAACGAATCCAGGATGTCTCTGGGGTTCAGGCTCAGTGCCGCCAAGTGCATGGGTTGACACGATAGACAAGACCCACCGGGAGCAGGATGCGGGGCGTTCACCGCAGGGAATGTTTGACACGGGCACCCCGTTCGTGGCACCACGGTGACGCCGACTTCCCCCGGTTGGCCCGCTCGTACCCATTCACACGAGGATTTCGCACGTGCCCAAGCCACTCGTGATCGTCGAGTCTCCGGCGAAGGCCCGCACCATCGCGGGCTACCTCGGCGCGGACTACGTGGTGGAGTCGAGCGTCGGGCACATCCGCGACCTGCCCAGCAACGCGAGTGAAGTCCCGAAGAAGTACAAGGGCACGGACGCCGGTCGCCTCGGGATCGACGTCGAGAACCACTTCCAACCGATCTACGTGATCCCCAAGAAGAAGAAGGACGTCGTCAAGGAGCTCAAGGACGCGCTCAAGGGCGCCAGCGAGCTCTATCTCGCCACCGACGAGGACCGCGAGGGCGAGGCGATCTCGTGGCACGTCCTCGAGGTGCTCGGGCCGGACGTGCCGGTGCGGCGGATGGTCTTCCACGAGATCACGCGGACGGCCATCGAGGAGGCGATCCAGAACTGGCGTGAGCTCGACATGAAGCTGGTCGACGCGCAGGAGGGTCGCCGGGTGCTCGACCGGCTCGTCGGCTACGAGATGTCGCCGGTCCTCTGGAAGAAGATGATGCCCCGGCTGTCGGCGGGCCGGGTCCAGAGCGTCGCCACGCGTCTCGTCGTCGAGCGCGAGCGCGCGCGCATGGCCTTCCGGGCCGCCGAGTACTGGGACCTCGAGGGCACCTTCCACCCTGCTGTCGGCGGAGCCGACACGGGTGACCGCGGCTCCGCCGACGGCTTCCCGGCCACGCTCGTCGAGCTCGACGGGAGCAAGGTGGCCAGCGGCCGCGACTTCGACCCCGCCACCGGGCAGGTCGCCGCCGACGCCCGCGGGGGCGATCCCGTCGTCCACCTGCAGCAGGCCGAGGCCGAGGCGCTCGTCGAGCGACTGCGCGACGTGCCGTACCGGGTGGCCTCGGTCGAATCGAAGGCGTTCACCGAGCGACCGAAGGCACCCTTCACGACCTCGACACTCCAGCAAGAGGCGGGCCGGAAGCTGCGTTTCTCGGCCGGGCGCACCATGCGGGTCGCCCAGGGCCTGTACGAACGCGGGTACGTCACGTACGTCCGCACCGACTCGACGAACCTGTCGGACCAGGCGATCAACGGTGCGCGCGCGCAGATCCGCGACCTGTACGGCGACGCGTACCTGCCCGACGCCCCGCGCACGTACCAGGGCAAGGTGAAGAACGCGCAGGAGGCGCACGAGGCGATCCGTCCCGCCGGCGAGCAGATGCGCAGTCCCGACGAGGTGCGCGGCGAGCTCGGCGCGGACGAACGTCGTCTCTATCAACTGGTGTGGATGCGCACGCTGGCATCCCAGATGACCGACGCGCGGGCCCGGCGCGTGTCGATTCGCTTGTCGGCGACGTCCACCGGAGGCGAGGCGGCGGTGTTCGCCGCGTCCGGCAAGACGTACGAGTTTCTCGGGTTTCGGCGCGCGTACGTCGAGGGCGCGGACGATCCCGCGGCCGAGCGCGAGGACGCGGAGTCGCCGATGCCTCCCCTCGCCGAGGGGGACGCAGTCGGTTGCGAGACGCTCGCCGCCGCCGGTCACAACACCCAGCCTCCGGCTCGGTACACCGAGGCGAGTCTCGTGAAAGAGCTCGAGGAGCGCGGCATCGGCCGTCCGTCCACCTACGCGTCGGTCATCCAGACGATCACGCACGAACGCGGCTACGTCTGGAAGAAGGGCAGCGCGCTGGTGCCGTCATGGACGGCGTTCGCCAAGCTCCAGCTCATGGAGCGGTACTTCCCGCACCTCGTGGACTACGACTTCACCGCCACGATGGAAGAGGCGCTCGACCTCATCGCCAACGGCGAAGGCGAGTCCGAGAACTGGCTGCACGACTTCTACTTCGGGAACGGCCAGCGCGGCCTCAAGGAGCTCGTCGGCGACGACCACCTGGCCGAGATCGACCCGCGCGAGGTCAACACGATCGAGATCGGGAAGGACGACGAGGGCCGGACGATCAACGTGCGGGTCGGCAAGTTCGGCCCGTACCTCGAACGCGACGACGAGCGCGCGTCTCTCGCCGACGACATCCCGCCCGACGAGCTGACCGTCGACCTCGCCGTCGAGCTGCTCGCCCGCGCCGCCGAGGGCCCGCAGGTGCTCGGCGAGGACCCGGAGACGGGACTCGAGGTGATTGCCCGCGACGGTCGCTACGGGCCGTACGTGCAGCTGGGCGAGCTCGTCGACGGCGAGGAGAAGCCGAAGACCGCGTCGCTGCTCTCGTCCATGAGCCTCGACACCATCACGTTCGAGGACGCGCTCAAGCTGCTGCGCTTGCCGCGGGAGGTGGGCGCCGACGCCGAGGGCCACAAGATCACCGCCCACAACGGTCGCTACGGTCCCTACCTGAAGAAGGGCAAGGAGAGCCGCAGCCTCGAGACCGAGGACGAGATCTTCACGGTCACCGTCGAGCGGGCGGAGGCCCTGTTCTCCCAGCCCAAGCAGCACCGCCGGCGGACCAAGCCGCCCATCGCCGAGTTGGGCGAGCATCCCGACACCGGCGCTCCCGTGCGCGTGCTCGACGGCCGGTACGGACCCTACGTGACCGACGGGTCGCTGAACGCGACGATCCCGCGCGGCACCGACCCGAAGTCCGTGAACCTCGAAGAGGCCGTCGAGTTGCTGCGCGAGCGTGAGTCCCGCGGCCCCGCCAAGCGGGCTCGGAAGACGACGAAGAAGAAGTCGACCGGGACCAAGAAGAAGGCCGCCGGCACCAGGAAGAAGGCGGCGGGCGGCCGGAAGCGCGCCGGCAGCGACGCGAAGCGGGCCAAGAAGCCGCCCGCCACCGCGGCCGAGGTGGTGGCTTCGATGGAGGCCCCCGCCGTCGCGCCCGACGACGGAAACGGCCGCAAGGACGCGCCCGTCGCACCTGACCGGGCGTAGTCGCACGGCCTGTCGGGGTCGGCGGCGCTCCACATAACCTGACCCTCGCGATGGCGGAGAAGCCGGCACCGTTCATCCCCGCCTCACCCGAGGAGACCGGCCTGCCGCCGGCCTTCTGGCGCGTCTTCGGCACCCGCTCGTTCTTCAAGTTGTGGGTCGCTCAGGTGGTCTCCAGCCTGGGCGACTGGATCGGGATCATCGCGATCCTCGCCATCGCGGCCCGAGTGTCGGGCGGGTCGGGGGCCGCCGTCAGCCTCGTGATGGTGGCTCGGGTCGTGCCCGGTTTCTTCCTCGCAACGGTCGGCGGTGTCATCGTCGACCGCTTCGACCGCCGGCGCGTCATGGTCGCGTGCGACTTCGGCCGAGCCGGGCTCCTCGCCGTTCTCCCGTTCGTCGACAGCCTCATGGGGCTCGTCATCGTTTCGTTCTTGCTCGAGATCCTCTCGTTGTTGTGGGGTCCGGCGAAGGACGCGTCGATTCCCAACCTTGTCGACACGAAGCAGCTCACGTCGGCGAACTCGCTCGGTCTCTTCGCCGCGTTCGGGACGTTTCCGTTGGCATCACTCGCGTTCGCACTGCTCTCGTACACCGCGGTGTGGCTCAGCGGCTTCAGCGCATTCGCCTCCCTGAACGTCGATCGGGAGTTCCTCGCACTCTGGGTCGACGGGCTGACATTCCTCGTGTCGGCGTTGATCATCTTCCGGCTGCCGATCCCGCGAACGACTCGCCGCCAGGGGGAGCGGGTCGACTGGACCGCAACCCTCCGCGACATCGCCGAGGGAATCGCCTTCATCCGTCACGACCGCCTCGTCCGCGCTGTGATCATCGGCATCGGCGTCGGGATCATCGGAGGTGGCGCGATGATCCCACTTGGGCCCGTGTTCGCCGATCAGGTGTTGGGAGGCGGGAGCGCGGCGTTCGGTTTGCTGATGACCGCGCTCGGGTTCGGCGCGGCCATAGGCGTCGTATCACTGCTCGTCGTGCAACGACGGCTGTCGCGCGAAACGGTGTTCCAGTTCGCGGTCATGGCCACCGGTCTCGCCCTGATCGCGACGGCGGCGACGTCGAGCACCCTGTTGGCCGTGCTGCTGACGGCCGTCGTCGGCGCCTGCGCCGGGACCTCGTACGTGACCGGCTTCACCGTCCTCCAGGAGAACGTCCGCGACGAGCTGCGCGGCCGCACGTTCGCCGCGCTCTACACGGTGATCCGGTTGTGCCTTCTGATCTCGCTGACGATCTCACCGCTGTGGGCGGACATGTGGGACGCGGTGTCGAGTGCGCTCTTCACCGACCAAGCCATCGAGATCGGCGGGGCGTCCTACGCGCTTCCCGGGGTTCGGATCGCGTTGTGGGGTGGCGGGCTCATCGCCTTCTTCGCCGGCTTCGTGTCATGGCGCGCCGTCCAGCGCGCGCGCAAGCGCGAACGCGGGCGCGTCGCCTCGGGCGTCGCGCCCGAGCCGGGCGCGTAGATGGGACTCTTCATCGTCCTCGAAGGAGGCGACGCCAGCGGCAAGAGCACGCAGGCTCGGCTGCTCGCCGACCGGTTGCGCTCCCGGGATCGCGACGTGGTCGAGACCTTCGAGCCGGGCGCGACGCAGACCGGCGTGGGAATCCGTGCGCTCCTGCTGGACGGCGACGGGCCCATCGACCCGACGACAGAGGCGATGCTCCTCGCCGCCGACCGGGCGCAGGAGGTCGCCGATGTCATCCGCCCCGCGCTCACGCGCGGGGCCGACGTCGTCAGCGACCGGTACGTCCCGTCCTCACTCGCCTACCAGGGAGTCGGCCGCGGCCTGGGCGTCGAGAAGGTGGAGAAGCTGAGTCGCTGGGCGACCGGCGGCCTGGAGCCCGACCTCGTCGTGGTACTCGACGTCGACGAGGCGGTCGCTACCTCACGCCGCGCGACGCCGGGGGACCGGCTCGAGCGGGCGGGGGCCGAGTTCCATGCCGCAGTTCGCGAGGCGTACCGCACACTCGGAGCGGATCGGGGCTGGGTCGTTCTCGACGGGAACGACGACGCGGAGACCGTCTCACGACGCGTCTGGGAGGTCGTGCGGGAGCGCCTCGGCGTCTAGCTCCCCGGCGTCTTCGCCATCTCGGAGTCCGCAGCCGGAGACGAGGCGGCCTCGTGGCGAAGGATCGAGATCAGACCGGCGCCGATGCCGAACATCAGCAGCACGCCCGCGCCACCGAGCGTTGCGTCGATGTTCAGCCAGTCGGCCACCACGCCCCAGAGCAGCGCGCCGATCGGCGTCGCAGCCGCGGTGACGAAGATGTAGAGCGAGAGGACATGGGCTCGGTGGGAGTCAGGGGAGGCGACGTGCACTGACGTCAGCAGCAGCGTCCGGCCGATCGAGACGGTCAGGCCGAACGCCACGAGCAGAGCGCCCGCGACGAACAGCTCCTCGTCCAGGGCGAGCCCGAGGAGGAGCGCCCCTGCGGCCGCGTACGCCATGCCGACGATGACGCGGGTGTCGTGCCGCGCTCTCAGTCGCTCGATGACCAGGACCTGCCCGACCGAGCCCACCGCGACGCACGCCACCAGGATCCCGAGGCGGTCGGCGGCGTCCCGGTTCAGGGACTCGGTGACGGCCGGCATCATCTGCACGAGCGGGAGCGCGATGAGCTCGGCGAGCGCAGCCGTCAGGAGCGCCCAGCGCAGGATCCGGAGCTGCCCGAAGAACCGAGCGGCTTCGCGGAGGCGAGGTCGATGGGCCGGTGGCGGATCGTTCACCTTGGCCGCGAGCACCGCGACGACACCCAGCATCGGCAGGTAGCAGAACGCGGCAATCAGGAACACGGGCGGGATGCCGATCACCGCGAGCAGGATCCCGCCCAGCGCGGGGCCGGCGATGCGCGACACGCTCATCGTCGCGGCATCGAGCGACACGACGCGCTGGAGATGCTCGCCCGGCGCAACCCCGTGGAGCAGCATCTGCGACCCCACGAAGATGAACGCGGATGCGAAGCCGGCGACGACGCTGAAGATGATCAGCCACGTCACGTCGGCGCCGGCTGTGCTCGTCACGCTGGCGAGGGCCAGCGCACCCGCGAATTGCGAGGCGAGCGCGCCAAGGAGCATCGCTCGCAGCCCGATGCGTATCAGCACATGGCCGGCGATCAGGCTGGACGCGGCGAACGCGGCGCCGAACGACGCCGCGACGACCGCGAGCGTGAAGGCGGAGGCGGTCTGCTCGTAGGCGACGAAGCCCATGCTGAGGCCGACCATCGTCGCCCCGGTTCGGGCGAGGAGTCCCGCCGCCAGCATCGGAGCCAGCCCGGGAATGTCCCGGAACGCTCTCGATTCGTTCTCTCGAGGCGGCAAAACGCCGCCCTCCCTGCCTCGTGTGATCCCGCCTGACCAAGGTGTATCGGCACCACGAGAGCAAGGCTGGAGCCGAGCCGTAGATTGACGACCATGTGGGATCGGGTCGTCGGTCAGGAGCGCGCCGTCGGGCTGCTCCAGCGCGCCGCCGAACGCCCCGTGCACGCCTATCTCCTGGTGGGGCCGCGAGGGTCCGGACTGGAGGACGCCGCCCGCTGCTTCGCGGCCGAAGTCGTCGCACCCGACCACGACCAGCGCGTGCAGGACCTGGTGCTGCGAGGCATGCATCCCGACGTGGTGGAGTTCGAGCCCGAGGGCAATCAGATCCTGGTCGCCCAGGCCGAGGCCGTCATCCGCGAAGCGCACCGGGCCCCGATCGAGGCGGAGCACAAGGTCGTCGCCGTCTTCGAAGCCGACCGGCTCAACGAGCAGGCGTCCAACAAGCTCCTCAAGACCATTGAAGAGCCCCCGGCTCGGAGCACCATCATGCTCGTCACGTCGTCGCCCGACGAGCTGCTCGAGACCGTGCGCTCGAGGTGCCAACGCATCGACCTTGCCCCGCTCCCCGAGGCGGCGCTGCGCGACGCGCTGGTCCACGAGGACGCCGATCCCGAGGCGGCCGATCTCGCGGCCCGACTGGCCGGCGGCCGGCTCGATCGGGGGCGGGCCATGCTCGGCGTCCTCGGCGACGTGCGACGCGCGTTCGTGACCGTCGCCGCGCAGCTCGACGGGACCGGCGGGTCGGCGATGCGCGGCGTCGACCAGGTCACCGAAGCGCTGCAGGTCGCGGTGGCCAGCCTCGACGGGCAACACGCGGTCGAGGTCGACGAGCTGAGCGCCGAGCTCGAGCGCGCCGGGTATCCCGAGCGGTCGCGGACTGCCCTGCTCAAGCGGCAGGCCGAGCGTCACAAGCGCCAGCACCGACGCGCCCGGACGGACCTCCTGCTCGAGGGCATCACCGCGCTCGAGTCCGTCTACCGTGACGCGCTCGCCGGCAAGGACGCGCCGCGCATCAATACGGACCAGCCCGTGCTCGAGCTCACACCGCGAGCGTGCATGGAGGCCATCGACGCCTGCCGAGAAGCGCGCGACGCGTTCGAGTTCAACCCGAACGAGTCGCTCCTCCTCGAGCGCCTGTTGATGAAGCTGCCGGCGACGAAGAGCTAGCCGAGGCCGAGCCGCTTGGCGCACCCCCACGCGCCCATCCCCACGCGGGCGCGGACGCGCTCGGCCACGACGATCTGCTGCTCACGTGTCGCGTCGCCGGCGTTGGGGGCGAACTCGGTGCCGCCGAAGCTCGACCATGTGCTGTTCGCGAAGCCGACGCCGCCCGAGAACGACGGTCCCCGCATCGACCAATTGCTTTGCGTCTCACAGGCGGCGATCCGGTCCCAGATCGAATCGCTGGATACCTGTTGAACCGCCTGCTGCGCAGCGGCCTGCTCGAGGACCGCGACCGAGTACCGCAGTTGCGCTCGCGCCTGCACCGCTGCGCTGGCCGACAGCAGCGAAGGCTCGATGGCGACGGGCGCCCGGCGGAGGGCGCGCGGTTGGTGGGGCGTGTCTGACGCGGCGGCCATGCCCCCGAGAGCGCCGACGGTGCCGAGCACGGCGCTCACGGCGAATGCCGCGACAGCGCGGGCGGACTGGCGTCGACGGCGCTGCTGGCGTCGCTGGCGTCGAGTCACGGCTTCCCTCCTCGGCGGACGGGCGCGGCAGGACCCCGCGCCGTTTGTCCGATTTGCGGCGATGAGGCTACCCGGGCCGTCCTGGGCATTACCACCCCGCCGTACACTGCCGAGCCGCGCCGGGATAGCTCAGCTGGCAGAGCAGCTCACTCGTAATGAGCAGGCCAGGGGTTCGAGTCCCCTTCCCGGCTCCAGGGCTCCCGCGACGCCGCACGGAAGCCCTTTCCCCACGCACGGTCGACGCCTAGTCTCCGTGTGACTTCCCCGCCGGCCTGTGGCCGGCGTCTTTCGCGCTCCGAGCGCGTCGCCTTCCCCGACGGAGGGCTCTTCGCGAGCCCACGACGAGGGAGAGCGTCATGCAGATCAAGTCCTGGGTCCGGCGCGGCGCGGCCGTGGCCGTGCTCGTCGGGGTGCTCGGCGGCTGCCGGTACGCCCGTTTCGGGCCCGGCGTGTGGGACCGACTCGCGCAGTGCGAAAGCAGCGGGAACTGGGCGATCAACACCGGCAATGGATTCTTCGGAGGGCTTCAGTTCCTGCAGGCGACGTGGGAGGGGTTCGGCGGCGGCGCGTTCGCGCCCCGCGCCGACCTCGCGTCGCGGGAGCAGCAGATCATCGTGGCCGAACGTGTCCGCGCCCGTCAGGGTTGGGGCGCGTGGCCGGAGTGCTCGCGCAAGCTCGGTCTCCGGTAGGCGGCGATCGGCCGCAGCCCGGGGAGGATTCGTCCTCCCCGGGCCGCGGGTCCGGACATCCGCGCGCCGCTCCGGGTCGATTTGACGCCCGGCGGTACCCTGGCCGCATGGCCGACCAGGCGGAGTTCGCCGAGCTCGCCATGCCGTACATGTCGGCCCTGTACTCGGCCGCGCTGCGCATGACCCGCAATCCCGCCGACGCCGAAGACCTCGTCCAGGAGACGTATCTCCGCGCGTACCGGGGCTTCGGCGGGTTCCGCGAGGGCACGAACCTCAAGGCGTGGCTCTACAAGATCCTCACGAACACGTTCATCAACACGTACCGGGCCAAGAAGCGCCGCCCGGACGAGGTCGATCTCGACGACACCGAGGACTTCTATCTCTACCGGCGGCTCGGCGGGCTCGAGGCGGCGAACGCGGACCGCACACCCGAGGCCGAGGTGCTGGACGCGATCCCGGACGAGATGGTGAAGGACGCGCTGGAAGCGCTCCCGGAGCAGTTCCGCATGGCGGTGCTCCTCGCCGACGTCGAGGGCTTCTCGTACAAGGAGATCGCCGAGATCATGGACGTCCCGATCGGGACGGTCATGAGCCGGCTGCATCGCGGAAGAAGGCAGCTCCAGAAGGCGTTGTGGGAATTTGCGGGGGAGCGAGGCCTCCACCCGGCAGCGGACCCAGCGGGGGGATAGCGGGAAGAGATGGACTGCGACGAAGCGATCGTTCGCATCTACCAGTACCTCGACGGCGAGCTGACGGTGTGGCGACGGCGCGCTATCGCCCGGCATCTCGACGAGTGCCCCCCGTGTGCGCACGGCTTCGATTTCGAGATCGAGCTGCGCCAGGTCGTCGCATCGAAATGCCGCGACGAGGTTCCTCCCGAGCTGAAGCGCCGGATCGCACAGGCGATCGGCATCACGGTCGAGGAAGAGCGCCGCGGCCCCGAGGTCGTCTGATCCTTCTCTCACGCCGTCGCAAGCTCCGGCTTTGCGGCGGCGGTCAGCACAGCGCCGCCGCCGGCGACCGACCCGAGCGTGACGTGCTGCTCGCTCTACGATGACGGTGACGTCCGAGTACGCCAGGAGCAACCGCCTGTGAAGATCATCCGCCTCGCCGCGATTCCGTTGACGATGGTCGTCGCGATCGCCCTCACCGCCGCGCCGGCGGGAGCGGGGCCGGTGCTCGCCGACGCCCGTTACAAGTGGTTCTACTGGGTCGGTCCGCTGCTCATGATCGGCGCGATCTTGTTTCTGCTCGCGCTCGGTGTCGGGTATTACGTCAGGGTGCTGCGACCCAAGTACCGCGGACGCCCGGTCAACAAGTGACGCAGACCCACACGGCCGCGCCCCCCGAGCCCGTCGACTGGGACCTTGCCGAGCGCGTCGCCCGCCGCTTCGCGGGCCGCGAGCCGATCGCGGCGTCCTACCTCGGCGGGTCGCTCGACTCGGACTTCTCGGCGGTCACGACGCAAGCCGAGCAGCTGGTCGGAGACTTCACCGGCCTGCACGCCCCCGGAACGGCATCGGCGTGCGTGCTCGACCGCGCGCAATGGGTGCACGCCAATGTCGGGTCGATGCGCCGTATGCTCCACCCGCTCACCGCGCGCGTCGCCGAACGGGTCGCGCGCAGCCCGGTCGCTCCCATCGGGCGGCGCGTGGCGGGCACCGAGATGGGCGTGCTGCTCGGATTCATGGCCCAGCGCGTGCTCGGCCAGTACGACCTACTCGTGCCGGACGACCCCGACCAGTCCGCGGCGACGGAGGCCAACGGCGCCGTGTACTACGTCGGCGCCAACATCCTTGCCCTCGAGAAGCGGTACGCGTTCCGGCCGCGCGACTTTCGTCTCTGGATCGCCATCCACGAGGTGACGCACCGCGCGCAGTTCACGGCCGTGCCGTGGCTGAAGGGTTATTTCCTGTCACTGGTCGAACAGGCGCTGGCGATCGTCGACCCGGATCCCGGTCGGCTCGTGCAGGTGATGATGCGCGCTGCCGACGAGCTCCGGAAGGGTCACAACCCGCTCGATGACGGCGGGCTCGTGGCGCTCTTCGCGTCGAGCGAGCAGCGCGGTGTGCTCGCCCGGGTGCAAGCACTCATGTCACTGCTCGAAGGTCACGGCAACAGCGTGATGAACGAGCTCGGCCGGGCGCACATCGCGGGCCAGGAACGCATGGCGCGCGTGCTCCAGGCGCGCCGTCGCAGTCGAGGCGTCGCGGGCATCTTGTACAAGCTCCTCGGATTCGAGTCGAAGCTCCGCCAGTACGAGGTCGGGGAAGCGTTCGTCGCCGAGGTCGTGCGTGTCGGCGGCCCGCGCGCAATCGACGCCGCGTGGCGCGGTCCGGAGTCGCTCCCGACGATGGACGAGCTCGCACGCCCGACGGAGTGGCTCGCCCGCGTGGCGTGAAGTTCTACGGATAACGTGGCCGTCAATGGCCCTCGTTCTCGTCGTCGACGACGAACCTGACATTCGCGAGCTCGTCCGTATCAATCTCGAACAGGCAGGGCATCGCGTCGTCACGGCCGCGGATGGCGACGAAGCGCTTGCGAGCGTTCGGCACGAGCCTCCCGACGCGTTGTTCCTCGATGTGCGCATGCCCGGGACCGACGGTTGGGCCGTCCTCGAGGAGCTCAAGGCGGGGAGCCGGCGCGACCTGTCGGAGATCCCTGTGTTCATGGTGACCGCGGCCGACGAGCCCGAGGCGCGGCTCCGCGGCGGGATCCAGGGCGCGCTCCAATACATCACGAAGCCGTTCGATCCACGGGCGCTCGTCGAGCTCCTCGAGCAGACGCTGTCGCCGTCGGCGCCGGCGGAACGCGATCAGCGTCGCAAGGTGCAAGCCGAGTCGCTCGAGGCGCTCGCCCGTTTCGAGAAGACGGGCGCACTCCCCGACGGTCCGCCGGCCGAGCCGCGGGTCCGCATCACCCGCCTCGAGCATTCGCCGACGTCACCCAGTCCCGCGCCCCGTATCCGTGCGGCGCGAGAACGGGTCGGGGAGCTCACCCCGAAGCAGCGAAAGCTCCTCGAGGCGCTCGCCACTCGCACTCCGGTCACCGCGGTCGCACAGCAGCTCGGCATCAGCCGAAGCAACGTGTACGCGAGCCTTCGTCGCATCGGACGCAAGCTCGGTCTCAAGGGCACCAACGAGCTCCTCGCGCTGCTCCGCCAGGGTGTGCTCCTCGACGCCCGCGCCGGGCCGGGCGGCCCGACCGCCGCACCCTGAGGAGCACTCGGTGGCGACGCCGGTGCAACTCGAGGTGCCGCACGACGTGACCCCGCCGGTCGTCGTCGGATGCTCGGGTGGCGCCGACTCCGTAGCGCTCCTGGCCCTCGCGGTCGACGACGCACTCGCGCCGATCGCGGTGCACGTCGACCACGGCCTGCGCCCCGGCAGCGCGCGCGAGGCGGGCGTCGTAGAGGATCTCGCGGCGCGTTTGGGCGCGAGGTTCGATGCGCGCCGGGTGACGGTCGCCGGGGGAGCCAACCTCGAAGCGCGAGCCCGCACGGCGAGATATGAGGCTCTCGAGGCCGCGCGCGTGGCGCACGGCGCGACGGCGGTGCTCGTGGCGCACACCGCCGACGACCAGGCCGAGACCGTCTTGCTCAACTTCCTGCGCGGGAGCGGGTCGGCCGGGCTGGCGGGCATGCCGGCCCGACGGGGCCGTGTGGTGCGACCGCTTCTGGGCGCGCGGCGGGCAGACGTGCGCGCCGAATGCGCCCGGCGCCGGCTCGTGCCGTGGGAAGACCCGTCGAACGACGACTTGTCCTTCCGGCGCAACTGGATCCGTCACGAGGTGCTTCCGCTGCTGGAACAGGGCACGCGCCGCGACCTGACGCCGCTGCTCACCCGCCAGGCCGACGTGCTGCGGGCCGAGTCCGACTTCCTCGACGCGTTGGCGCGTGCCGCCTGGCCCGGCGAGGGCGAGGCGCGCGGGCGCGACCTCATCGCGCTCCCCGACCCCCTCGCCCGGCGCGCGGTCCGATGCTGGCTGGGCCCGCCCCCACCCGCGCTCGACGAGGTCGAGGCCGTACTCGCCGTTGCGCGCGGCGAGCGACGGGCGGTCGATCTCGCCGGCGGGCGGCGGGTCAGGCGCAGCGCCGGCGTGTTGCATGCCGCGCAGCACGGCTAGCGTGACCGGCGAGCTCACGGGCCGAGGCAGGACAGGGGAGCCGGTGGAGGACGCGCATCTCGGGCGGGTGGTAGTCGGCGCCGAGGACCTCCAGCAGCGTGTCGCCGAGCTCGGCAAGGAGATCACCTCCGACTACGCCGACCATCCTCCTCTGCTCGTCGGGGTGCTCAAGGGCGCGTTCGTGTTCATGAGCGATCTCTCCCGCTCCATCGACCTGCCCGTCGAGTTCGACTTCATGGCGGTGTCGTCCTACGGGTCCGCCACCCGCACCAGCGGCGTCGTCCGCATCGAGAAGGACCTCGAGATCGACCTCACGGGCCGCCACGTCCTGATCGTCGAGGACATCGTCGACTCCGGCCTCACGCTGGCGTACCTCCGGAAGAACCTGGCGGCGCGCGGGCCGGCATCGCTCGAGGTGTGCGCGCTGCTCCTGAAGGAGGGGCTCCAGCGCAACGACCTCGACTTGCGCTACGTCGGGTTCCGGATCCCGCCCGACTTCGTCGTCGGGTACGGGCTCGACGTCGGAGAGCGTTACCGCAACCTGCCCGCGGTGTACGAGTACAGGGGCGCGCTCACCGGGTGATGTCACCAGGGCAGTACCCTGGCCCGCGTTCCCGTCGGGAGTGCCCGTGACCAAGCTCCGCCGCAGCTTCCTCATCTATCTCGTCGTCGGTGTCGTGCTCGCCTTCGTGGCGTGGCAGTTGATCGACACGAGCCCGGCGCGGACCCAGCTCCCCCTCGACCGGTACGAGGCGCGACTCAGCCAGGGCAAGGTCGCGTCGGCGACCCTCCTCGACAAGGACCACGAGGTGCACGGGACGCTCACCGACGGGACGAACTACACGGTCAAGTTCCCGGACGGCTACACGGAGCAGCTGACCAAGAACATCGTCGCGTCCAAGGCGAAGTTCGACGTCGACGGTCAGAAGGACAGCCCGTGGCTCACCCTCCTGCTGGGGTGGCTGCCGTTCATCCTGTTGATCGGCATCGTGCTGTTCGTGCTGAGTCGCGTGCAGGGCGGCGGACGCCTCATGGGGTTCGGGAAGTCGCGGGCCAAGGCGTTGAACAAGGACGAGCCCCAGACCACGTTCGCCGACGTCGCGGGGCTCGACGAGGCGGTCGAGGAGCTCCAGGAGATCAAGGAGTTCCTCGAGGCGCCGGCGAAGTTCCAGGACATCGGGGCGAAGATCCCGAAGGGCGCGCTGCTCTTCGGCCCGCCCGGGACGGGCAAGACGCTGCTGGCCAAGGCGGTGGCGGGCGAGGCGGGCGTGCCGTTCTTCTCGATCAGCGGGTCCGACTTCGTCGAGATGTTCGTCGGCGTCGGCGCGTCCCGGGTGCGTGACCTGTTCGAGCAGGCGAAGTCGGCCGCGCCCGCGATCGTGTTCGTGGACGAGATCGACGCCGTCGGCCGTCATCGCGGCGCCGGGCTCGGCGGCGGGCACGACGAGCGCGAGCAGACGCTGAACCAGCTGCTGGTGGAGATGGACGGCTTCGACCAGAAGGTCGGTGTGATCCTCATCGCGGCGACGAACAGGCCCGACATCCTCGACCCGGCGCTGCTGCGCCCGGGCCGCTTCGACCGTCAGATCGTCGTCGACCGCCCGGACCTCGAGGGTCGGAAGGCCATCCTGCGGGTGCACGCGCGTGGGAAGCCGCTCGCCGACGGCGTCGACCTCGACGTGATCGCGCGCCGCACTCCCGGCTTCACCGGCGCCGACCTCGCCAACCTCGTGAACGAGGCCGCGTTGCTCGCGGCGCGGCGGGATCTGCGTCTCGTCGGTATGCCGCAGCTGGAGGAGGCGATCGACCGGGTGATGGCGGGGCCCGAGCGGCGCAGCCGGCTCATCTCCGACGGTGAGAAGCGCGTCATCGCCTACCACGAGGGCGGGCACGCGTTGGTCGCGCACGCGCTCCCGAAGACGGATCCCGTGCACAAGGTGTCGATCATCCCCCGGGGCCGCGCCCTCGGGTACACGCTCACACTTCCGATGGAGGACAAGTTCCTCGTCGCCCGCAGCGAGCTGACCGACCAACTGACGATGCTCCTCGGCGGGCGCGCCGCCGAGGAGATGATCTTCGCCGACCCGACCACCGGCGCCGCGAACGACATCGAGCGCGCGACGACCGTCGCCCGCCAGATGGTCACCGAGTACGGCATGAGCGAATCGCTCGGCCCGATGCGATTCGGTCAGCCGCAGGGCGAGGTGTTCCTCGGACGCGACCTCGCGCACTCGCCCGACTACTCGGACGAGGTGGCGGCGAGCATCGACGCCGAGGTGCGGCGGCTGATCGAGTCCGCCCACAACGCGGCGCGCCACATCCTCGAGACCAACCGGGCGGTGCTCGACCGTCTGGCGTCGGACCTGATCGAGCACGAGACCCTCGAGACCGATCGCGTGCAGCAGGTCTTCGCCGACGTGCGTCCGTGGGACGGCTCCCGGTCCGACGGCGCCGGTCGCGCCGCCTCGGCCGCGGCCACCGACCACAACCCGCCGGCGCGCACACCGAAGGCGCAAGAGTGAGCGACGGCATCCGCGCCCTTCCCTCCGACGAGGAGCCGAGGGAGTTCGACAAGCCGCGCATCGAGCGCGCCGTGCGCGAGATCCTCGAGGCGATCGGCGAGGACCCCGACCGGGACGGCCTCCAGTTCACGCCGCGCCGCATCGCCGACATGTACGAGGAGATCTTCAGCGGGCTGCGCGAGGACCCGCGTCAACATGTCATCACCACGTTCGAGGCCGACCACGACGAGATGGTGATGGTTCGCGACATCACGATCACCAGCTACTGCGAGCACCACCTCGTCCCGTTCAACGGGCGCGCCCACGTCGCGTACATCCCCGACACGGACGGGCGGATCACGGGTCTGTCGAAGCTGGCGCGCATGGTCGACGGGTTCGCCAAGCGGCCCCAGGTCCAGGAACGGCTCACCACCCAGATCGCAGACGCGCTCGTCGACATCCTCACCCCGCACGTGTTCGTCGTCATCGAGGCCGAGCACCTGTGCATGACCATGCGCGGGGTGAAGAAGCCGGGGTCGCTGACCGTCACGTCGGCGGTGCGCGGCATGTTCAAGGACAATCCCGCCACCCGGGCCGAGGCCATGAGCTTCATCGGCCAGACCGGCCGCCGCGGCTGAGGCACAGGAACCGCCCAAAAGCCACG
>DASYFC010000169.1:0-2110 GCA_036498645.1 Acidimicrobiia bacterium
CCGCGTGACCGCAGCGTGCCCGGGTCGACCTCGCTGCCGGCGTCGAACGCGTCGAGCGCGTCGAGGTTGATGACGGCGTACTCGACCCGGAACGGGTTCTTGAACCCCTTGGCCTTCGGCGTGCGCCGCGTCAGCGGCGTCTGGCCGCCCTCGAAC
Source organism: Acidimicrobiia bacterium (assembly GCA_036498645.1). GTDB lineage: Bacteria > Actinomycetota > Acidimicrobiia > IMCC26256 > JACDBD01 > JALZAA01. The sequence continues at coordinate 157 of DASYFC010000169.1, forward strand.
CCGGGCTTGACGGTGTCACGGGCGTGCTGGCCCTTCATGCCCCGGCCCGCCGTCTTGCCGCCGCGTCCGCCGATGCCCCGGCCGGGCCGGCGCGCCCGGCTGCGGGCGCCGGGAGCCGGATGGAGGTCATGGGGCTTGATCGTCATGTCTCTTCCACCTTCACGAGGTGCGGCACGGTGTCGACCATGCCCCGGATCTCGGGCCGGTCGGGATGCTCGACCGTGTCGTTGATGCGGCGGAGGCCCAGCGCGCGGAGCGTGCCGCGCTGGCGCGGCTTGGTCCCGATCGCCGATCGCACCTGGGTGATCCGCAGTGTCTGTGCCATCACGCGACCTCGGTCACCTCTGGCTTCGGCGCCGACCGTTCGCGGTACGCACGCAGCATCCCGGCCGACGACACCTCCTCGGGCGACTTGCCCCGCAGCTTCGCGACCTCGTCCGGTCGGTAGAGCCCCTGCAGGCCCGCGATCGTCGCTCGCGACACGTTGATCGCGTTGGCGGAGCCGAGCGACTTCGCCAGGACGTCTCCGACGCCCGCCGCCTCCAGAATCGCCCGCGCCGCGCCTCCGGCGATCACGCCGGTACCGGGCGCGGCCGGCTTCAGCAGGACGCGGGCGGCGTCGTGCACGCCGACGGTCTGGTGCGTGATCGTGGTACCGGCCAGTGCCACCGGGAAGAGGCTCTTGCGCGCCTCCTCCATGCCCTTCTGGATGGCGGCCGGCACCTCCTTGGCCTTCCCGTAGCCCAGGCCCACATTGCCGTTGCCGTCTCCGACGACGACGAGCGCGGTGAACGAGAACCGCCGGCCGCCCTTCACGACCTTGGCGACGCGGTTGATCGCGATCACCCGCTCCTCGAGTTGCCCTTCCGCCATCAGAGCTCCAGTCCTGCTTCACGTGCACCTGCGGCCAGACCTGCGACCCGGCCGTGGAACTTGAAACCACCTCGGTCGAACACGACGCGCGAGATGCCGGCCGACTTGGCCCGCTCGCCGACGAGCTTGCCGACGGCCTTGGCGGCGTCGACCGTCCCGCCGCCGCCCGACCGCAATGCGGACTCGGTCGTCGACGCCGTGGCGAGGGTCTGTCCGTGCACGTCGTCGATCACCTGGGCGTAGACGTGGCGCGCCGAACGGAACACCGACAGGCGCGGCCGCTCCGGCGAGCCCCGGATCTTCTTGCGGACCCGGCGATGCCGCCGGATTCGTGCTTCACGCTTGTTGTTCGTCATCTCGTTCGCCTACTGGTCCTACTTGGCCGACTTGCCGGCCTTGCGCTGCACGCGCTCGTCGGCGTACCGGATGCCCTTGCCCTTGTACGGCTCGGGCGGGCGGCTCTTGCGGACGTCTGCCGCCACCTGGCCGACGAGTTGCTTGTCGGCTCCCCGCACCACGATACGGGTGGGCTGGGGCACCTCGAACGTCACGCCTTCGGGCGCCTCGAATCGCACCGGGTGCGAGAACCCGACCTGGAGCTCGAGCTTCGACGGCCCCTGCGCCTGCGCCCGGTACCCCACGCCGACGATCTCGAGCTCGCGGCTGAACCCCTGCGACACCCCCACGACCATGTTGTGCACCAGGGAGCGGGTCAGGCCGTGCAGGGCACGGTTCTCGCGTTCGTCGTCGGGCCGCGTGACGACCAGCGTGTCGCCGTCGCGGGTGACGGTGATCGCCTCGGGCGCCTGGTGCGCGAGCGTCCCGTTCGGGCCCTTCACGATGACCCGGCGGCCCTCGACGGTGACGTCGACCCCCGAGGGAATGGCGATGGGCTCTTTCCCGACTCGTGACATGACCTCTCCGCTACCAGACCTGGCACAGGACCTCGCCGCCGACGTGGCGCTGGCGCGCCTCGCGGTCGGTCATGAGGCCCTGGTTGGTGGACAGGATGGCGATGCCCATGCCGCCGAGCACCCGCGGGAGCTTGTCGGCCGGCGTGTAGACCCGCAGGCCGGGCTTC
>DASYFC010000170.1:0-18427 GCA_036498645.1 Acidimicrobiia bacterium
GCGTCCCGCGACGCCGGGCGCGGCATCGGCGTTCACCTTGACGAGCTTCACGCGGCCCGCGAGCTCGTGAGCGAGCCGATCCAGCACCGGGCTGACCATGCGACACGGACCGCACCAGGGCGCCCAGACGTCGACCAGGACTGGAAGCGATCCGGCGTCGGCAACCTCCGCGAAGGAGTGGTCATCCGCCTCCGTGATCCACGGCAGCGGCTTATGGCACTGCGCGCACCGAGGTGTTCCACGAGCAGCGGCCGGCACCCGGTTCTTGCGACCACAGTTCTCGCACTGGACCACATTCATCGGCGATGCCCGTTGCTCGTCGGGACGCGTTGCAGCGCTGCGATCACGAGGCGAAGAGCGCGCGTGGCGTCGAAGTCGTCGGAGCGCCGGTGGAGCCGGTCCACGAAGTGGTCACGAAGGGCTTCGAGACCGCGCCGGTCGCCGGCTAGCTGTCGTAGTCGCCCGACGGCGCGGTCGCAGTCGTCGTCGCGCGCAAGCTGGGTTGCCGCATCAGCCAGGTCCTCGACCGCCGGCATGTCACCTCCGCGCCATCGAGTTACACGGTCAATCTGCCCAGTGTCGCCTCAGCGACAAACGAACGAGGGCCGGCCCCTATTTCCTCGAGCTGGGGCGGAGGGCGGAAATTCGGGAGGGCCGGGCGAACGAGGATCACGCGCACGCGGGATGTCAGCAGCCGGCCGTTGCCTCATCCTGAGGAAGGACGAGGAGGCGTAGCCATGACCGGTTACAGCCCGGATCAGGAGCCTCGGCTGCTGGAGGGCTCGAGCGCCGACCAAAGGAGTGTGACCATCGAGGTGGTCGGAGGCACCGTCGCATCCGGGATCGTGGCATACGCAACCGAGAGGATCGAGCAACTCTGCCGGCATGTGCCCGGCGCCGTGGATTGTCGTGCGCACCTGTGCGTGCTCGTCGATGACGATGGCAGTTCGATGGCGATCGCCGACGCGGTTCTGGTCCTTTCCGACGACGTCGTAATGTGCGCCGGGGCCGAGGCGACCACGGTGCGCGACGTAATCGACGATCTCGCAGCCCGGCTGGACCGCCGGATCATGATGCTGGGGTCACGCGACGAACGGCGGGACCGCGTCGTTCAGGGGCCTTGCTCGGCGACGACGCGCGCGAGCTCGACGCGCGAGCGGACGCCGAGTTTGCGGTAGATGTGGCGGAGGTGGGCGTCGACGGTGTGATGGGAAAGGAAGAGCCGGGTCCCGACTTCGCGATTCGTCAGGCCCTCGGCGACGAGGTCGGCCACGCTGCGTTCACTCTCGGTCAGGCTGCTCCACCCGGAGGTCGGCCGATCGGCACCCGAGACTTGATCGTCGAGGCCCGACACGGAGGTAGCGGAATCGCGCAGCCAAACGAGGGCTCCGATCACGGCGTCGCCGTCGTCGATCGGTTCGCACTGTGCCAGCACGGCGTTGCCGTTCGTGAGCGAAAGGTCCGTGGCTCGATTCCCACCATTGGTCGTCGCCCGCGACGACCAATCCCAAAGGAGACGCTGGTCTGTGGGCTCGAGGAGGCGCGCCGCGGCGGGGTTCGTCATCATCGTGAACTCGCTGACCAGCACGAGTGGGCCCTTAGCCCGCCGGCGGGCGGACTGAAAGGTCTCGTGCATCACCCGTTCGACGGCTGACGTCCCGTCGAACAATCGCTGCTCGATCTCCCAAGCCGTTTGTTTGGCGAACGGCAGCATCAGCGAGTTGGCGCGGGCTACCGAGGTTGTGATGTCGATGATCCCCGCCATTTGGCCGGTGCGGTGGTCGGTAATCGGGACGCCCGCGCACGCCATGTCGGTGAGAGCGTCTGCGAAGTGCTCCCCGCCAGTGACGAACACCGGCGCACGCTGCGCCAACGCGGAGCCGATTCCGTTCGTGCCGGCGCTCTCCTCGCTGTAATAGAAACCGGGAGCCAGCAGGATGGCATCGAGCCGCGCTCGAAGTTCTGGGTCCGAGACCCGACGATCGACGACGTGACCGCGCTCGTCCGTGAGCAACACGCTTGTTTCCGTACCGGCGAGGTCGTCGCCGAGCTGATCGAGGACCGGCGCCGCGGCGCGCTCGAGACGGCTGCCTTCGTCGACGTCGGGGTCGTACGGCGGGTCGAAGGACTCGGGTTGGAGGCCGACCAGGGCGGCGCGGCGCCAGGACTCCACGATCTCAGGGCGGACCGGGTGCACGACGCCCGCGCCGGTGAGAAACCCTCGTAATGCATCCCGGAGGCCGAGATCGGAACGGGGCACGCACCGAGTGTGCACCCGGGCACCGAGGGCGAACAAAGCGCCGCCGGCTCGCTCACCTCGATGCGTTGCAGGTGCTGGGGGTGGCGGGCGGATCCGATTCCTGATCTCCAGCTGACCCTTTCCCCTACGCGATCAGGATGAGTACGCGATCACGGGATGTGCCGGGTCCCTCCGATGGCAGATGCTGACCCTGTGGGAGATCAGCCCGATCGACCAGGCCGCGGACCCTTGGGACGACGCCGCCGACGAGACGCACGGCTCGTGCACCGCTTTCTCGGTCTCGACGAGCCCACGGCTGATGCGCCGCAACTCGTCGACGAGTTACATCGCTGGGCATTGGGACTGCCGTTCGTGAACGAGCTCGACCGTGTGGTCTCGGTGCCGCACGTCCGCCGCTTCGCCGTCGACTGTCCGCCTCTCAGTTGCTCCGCGGTCTGGTTGCTCACCGGTGGGTACGAGGCCGAGGTTCCCGACGATCTCAACGTCTACGCAGTGCTGCCGCGGTCGCTCGCGCACGCGTTCGCCGGTGCCGGGGGAAGCCTCGGCCCGGACCTCTCCGACGGTCGCCGCTTCGTCGCGATGGGCGCACCGACGAGACCCGACGAGTTGCTCAGCCTCGAAGATCTGCTCCTGGTCGCGTACATGTCCGTCTTCGAGGCGGCCGAATAGCGAAGTGGCGCGAGCGGATAGGTCGGGCAAACCGGATGCCCGCTCAAGCGTCGAGGTCGATGCGCTCGCCGTGCGTGTAGACGTTGAAGTGCTCGTCCCGTAGGAAGCCGACGACCGTCTGACCGAGTTGGCGCGCCGCGTCGACGGCGAGGCTCGACGGTGCCGAGACCGCGCACACCATCGGAATCCCGGCAACCGCGGCCTTCTGCACGATCTCGAAGCTCAGCCGGCCCGAAACCAACAGCACGTGGTCGGACAACGGCAGACGTCGATCGAGCGCGGCTTGCCCGATCACCTTGTCGACGGCGTTGTGCCGGCCGACGTCTTCGCGCAGAACCCTGAGCGAGCCCTCGGCGTCGAAGCTGGCGGCGGCGTGCAGACCCCCCGTTGCGTCGAAGACGGCCTGCGCGTCTCGGAGCCGGCGTGGCAGCGTGACGAGCACGGACCGGGGCACTCGCGGACCGGGCCCGATCGGGTGGCACGCGACCGCGAGTTGCTCGAGTGTCGCTTTGCCGCAGAGGCCGCAGCTTGCGTTTGCGACGAAGGATCGTGGAGCGCCGAGATCGGGCATCGACCGCAATCCGACAGTCACGATGTTGTAGTGCTGCTCCTCTGTCGGCTCGAGGCAGTACTCGACGTCCTGGATGTGGGCGGGATCGCTGACGACTCCTTCGCTCACGCAGAATCCCACCGCAAGCTCGAAGTCGTGACCCGGCGTGCGCATTGTGACCGCCAACGGCTGCGCATCGTGACCCGCGCTGCGGACCCGGATCTCCATCGGCTCCTCGGTCACGAGCCGATCAGGGCGATCACGAGCTCGGCGGCCGTCGACGGCGACGACCCGGCTGGCCGTGGTCGGGCGTCGCGTCGTCGGCGGTCTGCGGACGGTGCCCTCGGTCACTGCGCCGAGAGTAACCCGCCGCGAGAACCGGACCGCTGCCCCCGATGCGACTCGGCGTTGTCAGCGAATCCGTCGACGCGACTCACCAGAACGGGCAGTCTGTGCGGCATGACGACACCCTTGAACGCCTCGCCGGTTCACTTCGAAGGGAGCGTTGCGGACATCGCTCGCGACTGGTCGATGACCATCAGATCTGCCCCGCCGGGACCGCCACGGCGAATCGACGGATACACAATCGGAGCAATCCCCAACATCGACGGGCCTGGACCGCATGGTGGTGAGGTCCACCCGGACGGTGACGAGTTCCTGTACGTCGTGAGCGGAGCGATGGAATTGATTCTCGACGATGGCGACGAACGAGCCGTCGGTGTCGAAACGAAGTTTGTGCTGCGGTCGGGCGACGCGTACGTCGTGCCGCGCGGTGTATGGCACCGGCTCGAACCGGTCGAGCGCAGCTTCCTCATCCATGTCACGCCTGGCCCGAATGGTGGCCATCGACCGCGTAGTTCGGCCCAGGACTGAGAAGCGGACCGACCACCGGAGCGTCGCTCACGTCCTGCAATAGGGGTGCGAGCGCCGTGTAGTCGCCTTCCGCCCAGAGCCGCTCGTGGAACTACGCAGCCTCACCCACAAAGTCAGGCAGGGGCTTCGGCGTCGGCGTCTTCGCCGGATCCAGTGAGCCGACGGAGCGCTTCTGGGTCTCCTTCGAAGTCCACACCGCGCCTACGCGCAGTTGCGAGGTCGAGGTTGCGCATGAGTACGTCCATGATGACCGGCGGTGGGCCGCTCAAGATGGCGTCCGGGTTCTCGGCCGTCCCCGGGCGCACCCGCACCGCTCCCTCGACGGTCTCGATCACCATCGGCTGGTCGCCGGTGCGGACCTCGACCGTGACGGGCGGACGCGTAGGTGTGTGATCACTGAGGCGGTACTCGAGCGGGACGACGAGCCAGTGGCTGCGAAACGCCGCCTCCTCTGACGCCTCCTCGAGAAGCGGCATGCCCCACAGACCGAGCGCCGTGAGCACCGGCTTGAGCGCCTCGCCACGCGGCGTGAGACGAAACAGGGTCGTCGCAATGGGCGGCGGGGCGGTCTCTCGGGTGATGATCCCGTGCTCCTCGAGCTCGCGCAGACGGTCGGCGAGCAGGTTGGTGGCGATGCCGGGCAACCCGTCCTTCAGGTCGGTGTAGCGGGCGGCGCCCCGGTTCAGCAGCTCCCGAACGATGAGGAGCGTCCAGCGATCGCCGACGACGTCGAGCGCTCGCGCCGCCGGGCAGTACTGGTCGTAGGTGCGCATAACAGCATGATACCCGAGATTCTTAGAATCTCAAGCTTTCGCTTGACTATCTCAACTAACCACTTTAGTCTCTGGTCCCTAATCGCACGCGACCCGAGGAGGCTGAGATGGACTTGGCCGTCGAGACCACAGATCGGACCGTCAGATCGCACCGAGCGCCGAAGGCGGCCGCGCCGCGTCGCAAGGGCCCTGTCCTCCTCGCACTCTGCCTGGCCGCGCTGATCATCAACATCGACGTCACGATCGTGAACGTCGCGCTGCCGAGCCTGGTCCGCGAGCTCGGCGCCACCACTACGAGCCTGCAGTGGGTGGTCGACGCCTACACACTCGTGTTCGCCGCCCTCATCCTCGCCGCCGGCAGCCTCAGCGACCGGGTGGGCCGCAAGGGCGTCCTGCTCCTCGGCCTCGCGGTCTTCGGCGCCGGCAGTCTCGCCGGTTCGCTCGCCACCTCCTCCGAGCAGCTGATCGCGGCGCGCGTGGTCATGGGGCTCGGCGCGGCGGCGATCTTCCCCTCGACCTTGTCGCTGATCTCCAACGTCTTCACCGAGCGCAAGGAGCGTGCGAAGGCCATCGGCCTCTGGGGCGCTACCACCGGCGTCGGCGTCGCCACGGGCCCGATCGTCGGCGGCTGGCTCCTCGAAGACTTCTGGTGGGGCAGCGTCTTTCTCTTCATGGTGCCGGTGGCGGCAGTCGTGGCCGCGCTCGTCGCGTGGACCGTGCCGACGTCGCGGGATCCGGCTGCCCCGCCGATCGACTGGCGGGGACTGGTGCTCTCCAGCGTCGGCATGGGCACCTTGATCTTCAGCATCATCCAGGCGCCGCATTGGGGATGGGGCTCCGCTCGTACCCTCGCCGCCGTCGCCGCCGGCCTGGTGATCCTCGCAGTGTTCATCAACGTGGAACGACACATGGCGCGCCCGATGCTCGACGTGCGGCTGTTTCGGAACCCCCGCTTCACCGCCGCAAGCGGCTCCATCACCATCGCGTTCCTGATCCTCGGCGGGTTCACCTTCCTGATCACCCAGTACTTCCAATTCATCAAGGGCTACACACCGCTCGGCACCGGCGTTCGTCTCCTGCCCGTCGCCACCGCCATCGCCGTCGCCGCACTCGTGGGGACACGGCTCGCGGTCAGGATCGGCAACAAAGCCGTCGTCGCCACGGGGCTGACCCTCTGGGGCGTCACCATGCTCTGGATCGCCACCAACGACGCGTCGACTCCCTACCTCGCCCTCGCCGGCCAGATGCTCGTGGGAGGCGGCGGACTCGGCCTCATCACCGCCCCCGCCACCGAAGCCATCATGGGCGCCGTTCCGACCGCCAAGGCAGGCGTCGGATCGGCCGTCAACGACGCCACCCGGCTCTTCGGCACCGCGCTGGGCGTCGCCGTGACCGGCAGTGTCGCCGCGTCGCTCTACACGAACCGCCTCGACGAGCGGATCCCCCACCACCTCCCCGCGCAAGCCGCCAACGCTGCTCGAGGCTCGGTCGGCGGCGCGCTCGTCGCCGCCCAAACCCTCCAACACGCCGGCCTCGCAGCCCCCGCCCACCAGCTGAGCACCGCGGCGAGCGACGCCTTCATCCACAGCCTCAACGGCACCTACCCCATCCTTGGCGCCATCGCCCTGGCCGGCGCGCTCATGGCCGCCTTCCTCCTCCCCTCGCGGCCGAAGCCCCCAGCTAGCACCGACGCGCCACCAGACCGCCCGCCCGAACTGAACAGTCCGCCGGTGCCGATCACCGACCCAGCCCGCACGGCTGCAGCGCTGGTGACCGTCGGCACCTCCGTTGAGCACCAACGTCGGCACGCATCGAACGTCAGCGACGAGACGACTGGTCACTAGATGCGTCGGGATCAAGGTCTCGTCGCCGTCAGCGCACCAGCGACGCGGCCCGCCGGCCAGCGCTCCACACGACCATCGCGCCCGGCCCCGGCGAGCGCGAGAAAACCCCGGAGCTGGAACGCCCCGGGGTCCCGCCACCCTGCCGCCTGCCGTCTGTGGTGAAGAGGGTACGCCTCGTGGTCAAGCCAGGACGCCGAGTGCGGTCGTTTGAACGCTTCCCTAGGTACGTTGTGCATGGGCAAGCGGAGAGGGTGATCCGTGGTCTCGAGGGAGAAAGGCGCCACAACCGCGAACAAGAGAGCGGCGGCGGCCCGCTCCGAAACGCCGGGCGGCAGACGAGGACGCCAACGGCGACGCCCCTCGAGCTCGGAGCGCGATCCGGCGGAGGCGCGTGCGGCCTACGGGAAGGCCGCCCGCGCTGAGACCCCTCGGGCGGATCACGCCGTTTGGGAGTCCTCGACCAACAGAAGCGAACCGGTCGAGTTACTGGAGGAGCAGGCACGGACCCGGGTTCCTGACTTGGTCCCCATCCGTCACGGGCGCATGCTGGCGTCGCCCTTTACGTACTACCGCGGCGCGGCGCTCGCGATGGCGTCGGATCTTGCGGCCACGCCCGATTCCGGGTTCTGGGTCCAACTGTGCGGTGACGCACATCTCTCTAACTTCGGGATCTTCGGGTCGCCGGAGCGCCATCTTTTCTTCGACGTGAACGACTTCGACGAGACGGCACCGGGCCCGTGGGAGTGGGACGTGAAGCGGTTGGCGGTCAGTCTCGAGATCGCTGGGCGCGAGAACGGCTTAGCAAAGAAGGAACGGTCACGGATCGTGCGTCGGGCGGTCCGCTCTTACCGCGAGACGATGAGAGAGTTCTCGGACAAGTCCATGCTCGAGGTGTGGTACGCGCACCTCGACATGGGCGAGCTGATGCCGCGGTTCCAGTCTCTCTTGGACCCCAAGAAGACCCCGAGCGTGTGGCGAGCTATTGCGAAGGCGCACGCGCACGACAGCCACCAGGCCTACGACAAGCTCTGTCACGTCATCGATGGCGAACCCAGGATCGTCAACAATCCTCCGCTCATCGTCCCGCTCGAGGAGTTGGTCGCCGACGGCGACCTCGGCGTGGCCGTGGAAGCGATCCAGACGATCATTGACGCCTATGCACGAACGGTCGACAGGGACCGCCGGCACCTGCTCGACCAGCATCGCTTCGTCCACCTCGCTCGCAAAGTGGTCGGAGTGGGCAGCGTCGGGACCGAAGCGTGGATCGCCCTGTTCCTCGACCGCGACCGCGGCTCCCCTCTCTTCCTACAGGTCAAGGAGGCCGAGGCCTCCGTCCTCGAACGGTTCACGACCAAAAGCGCGTTCTCCAACCACGGACACCGAGTCGTCGCCGGTCAGCGGCTCATGCAAGCAGCGAGCGACATCTTCCTCGGCTGGGAGCAGGGGGTCGATTCGGCGGGCGACGCACGCGACTACTACCTCCGCCAGCTCCGCGACTGGAAGGGCTCCGCAGATGTCGCCGGGATGACCCGGGAAGGCATGGACCTCTGGGGAAGGATGTGCGCCTGGACCCTCGCCCGCGCCCACGCACGATCGGGCGACCGCATCGCGATCGCGTCATACCTGGGAACGTCGGACATCTTCGACCGAGCCATCGGAGACTTCTGCATCGCCTACGCGGACCAGAACGAACACGACCACTGGGCGCTGGGAGAGGCCGTGACAAGCGGAAGACTCGCCGCCGAGTCAGGCGTATGAACGCGGAGAGCCTCGACGCTACCTATCGCGACGCTTCCGCGGTCTCCGTGCGGTCTGGGGGATCCGTCGTCGCGCTCGAGACGAGGAAAGCGACCCAGTAAGGCGCCGCTGACCTACGCACTTACCCTGAGCGGACGACGGGATTCGAACCCGCGACCCTCACCTTGGCAAGGTGATGCTCTACCAACTGAGCCACGTCCGCGAGGCTGTGCAGTCTATCGATGGACCGGTAGGTAGTAGAAGGGGAGGCGCCCCCTCGTTCTCACGCCCGTTGTCGCTGCGTCGAGCCCGGTCGCGGCGCCGTGGCGACTGTGGTGGCGACTACACCGCTCAGGCCCCGCTACGTGTCGTCTTCCTCGACTGCGGGGTGCCAGTCCGAGTCCCAGTCCTCGACACCCAGGACTCTGAGCTGACGAGTCGCGATGCGCCAGCCGTCTGGGCATCGCTCGACGGTGTCGTGGTAATAGCCCCACAGCCTTGGCGTCGTGCCGTTCTTGCGCTGGTGCCAGGCATATACCGAAGTGCGAACGGATGCGCGATCGTCCTCCTCGAACGTCACCAGGACGTTTGCGTTGTGGTGGCTCGTCGCCGCGAAGCCAACGGAAGGATGCCCGAACATCTGGCGCAGCGCGCGTCGACCGCGCACGGGTGGCGCGATGCCCGGGCCGCCGTAGTCCAGCACGCACTCTTCCGTGAACAACGATGCGACCTCGTCGTACAAGCGGTGGTCGACGCAGTAGGAGTAGCGGTGGACGAGGTCGATGATCTCGTCCTTGTCGACGAGGCGTTGTAGAACGCTCTCAGCATCCATATCTGACTTCTCCCATCGGCATGTGCCCCCAGAGGTGTAAGCAGTCGGACGCGTCGCTCGGCACGGATATTGCCCGTTCTGGTGCGAGTGCGCCTTCTGCTCGACCGTTGAGAACGGCGCCCCGCCCTGGCGCGCCCGAGGGCTGGATAGCCTGCGCCGCATGCGCATCGGGATCTTCGGCGGCGAAGTTGCGGGGCACGGCGGCATCGACGAGGTGGTGGCGGCGGCAGAGCGAGCAGCCGACGAGGGCTTCGCGTCGTACTGGATGCCTCAGATCTTCGGCCCCGACGCGCTGACCTCGCTGGCTGTCGTCGGGCGCGAAGTCCCGCGCATCGAGCTCGGCACTGCGGTGGTCCCCACCTACCCGCGCCACCCGATGGTGCTGGCAGCCCAGGCGCTGACCACCCAGGCCATCAGCGGTGGTCGGCTGGTCCTCGGCATCGGGCTCTCGCACCAGCTGGTGATCGAGGGGATGTTCGGTCACTCGTTCGAGAAGCCGGTCCGCCACATGCGGGAGTACCTCTCGATCCTGATGCCGCTCGTCCACGAGGGGACGGTGTCCTGCCGGGGCGAGACGCTGAGCGCGAACGGCTCGCTCAACATCACGGGCGCCACTCCGTTCCCGGTGCTCATCGCCGCGCTCGGCCCGAAGATGCTCGCGCTCGCCGGGACGGCAGCCGACGGCACCATCACCTGGATGACCGGCCCGACCACCCTCGAGAGTCACACGGTCCCCGCAATCACGAAGGCGGCCGAGCAGGCGGGACGACCGTCGCCGCGGGTGTGCGCCGGCCTCCCGGTGTGCGTGACCGACGACGCCGACGCAGCACGCGAGCGCGCCGCGCGTGTGTTCGCGGTCTACGACTCGCTCCCGTCGTACAAGGCGATGCTCGACCGCGAAGGCGCGACTGGCCCCGCCGACGTCGCCATCGTCGGCGACGAAACCACGGTTGCGGCCGCGGTGCGGCGTCTCGCCGACGTCGGCACCACCGACTTCGCCGCGGTGGAGTACGGCTCGGTCTCGAAGGGCGACCGCGAGCGCACGCGCCAGCTGTTGCGTTCGCTGCTCTGAACCCCATGAGCGAAGGCCCGCGCTCGCCGCTCGAGGCGTTGGGCGCGCTGGCGGCGCAGGAAGTCGAGGTGACCGACAGCCTCCGTCACGTCGAGGTGTACACGGTCGGGGGCCTCCTCACGATGCTCTGGCACGGCGACCCGGAGTTCGAGCACGTCGTCCTCGCGTGCGGCGGCGCGATGGGCGGCCTTCTCGGACCGGCCGATGGCCTCTACCACGATCTCGGCGTCCGGTTCGGCGAGCAGGGCATCGGGCTCGTCCGGATCGGGTACCGGAAGCCCAACGACCTCGGCGCGTGCGTTCACGACCTAGTGGCGGTGGCCGAGCTGGCGGCGCGGCGCGGCGCCCGTCGCTTCGTCACGATGGGCCACTCCTTCGGTGGGGCGGTCGCCGTTCGCGCCGCGATCACGCTCGGTGACGACGCCACCGGCGTCGTGACGCTCGCAACCCAGTCCGCCGGATGCGAGGAGGCGGAACGCCTGGCGGGCACGCCCGTGCTCCTCTTCCACGGCGAGAACGACGAGATCCTCCCGCCGCAGGCGAGCGAGCTCGTGCAGATGCTGACCGGCGGCGAGCTCGTCGTGTTGCCGGGAACGGGTCATCTCTTCACCGAGTTCGGCGACGAGCTCCGCGAGCGGCTCGGCGGCTGGATCCCGGCCCGGTTCGCCTAGGGCAGCGGTGCGCCGACCATCTCGGCGACGACACCGACGGCGGCGGCGAGGAGCAGGGTCATCACGACGCCGCGGCGGAACACGAACAGCGAGACGGCGGCAGCGACGAGCACGCCGAACTGCCACCACTCGTCGAGAGCAAGCGCGAGAGGAATCGCCACACCGATGATGGCGCCGATGGCAGCGGGCCCGGCGCCGGCGAGGAAGGCGCGCATCGCTCGGTTGTGACGGATGGTGTCGAAGCGCTTGGCGCCGAGGAGCACGAACCCGAACGACGGTGCGAACGCGACGAGTGCGGCCAGGAGACCACCTGCGATGCCGAAGGCGGCGTACCCGACGGCGGCGACCGTCTGCGTCACGGGACCGGGGGTGACCTGACCGAGCGCGACCGCATTGAGGAACTCCGTGTTCGTCATCCAGTGGTAGGCGTGGACTGCGTCGGCCTGCATGAGCGGGATGATCACGAAGCCGCCGCCGTACGCGAGCGCGCCGACCTTGAACGCCACCCAGACCAAGGCCAACACACCGCTCGTTCCGGTTGCGGCGGCCGCGGCGATCGGCCACGCGTGAAGACCGGCGCGCTCGCCCCGTGCCGCGACCAGCCGGGTGACCTCGATCGCGCCGCAACCGATGAGGACGAGGACGAGCCACGGACCGAGCGTGGCGGCGCCCGCGCCTCCCAGCGCGGCGTAGGCAACCCAGCGCCACCGCGCCGGCGACCGCCGCCAGCTGTCCGGCACGAGGCCGAGACCGGCATGCACCGCCACGGCGGCCACCGCCGCCCCTGCCCCCGCTCCCGCGCCCCGGACCCAATCCGGAGGTGAGCTGAGGAACACGACCGCGAGCGCGAGGATCGCCGCCAGTCCCGGAAGGATGAACGCCGCGCCTCCCACGAGGGCGCCGATCGGGCCCGCGACGCGCCAGGCGCAGAAGATCGCCAGCTGCGTCGATGCGGGACCGGGCAAGAGGTTGCACGTCGCGACCGCGTCCTCGAACTCGATGGCGGTCAGCCAACCCCTTCGATCGACACAGAGGTCGCGCAACAAGGCGATGTGCGCCGGCGGTCCACCGAAGCCTGTGCAGCCGATACGGCCCCAGTGCGCAACCACCTCACGGAGGTCGACGGATGTCGGCTCGTCCGCGTCAGTCATCACGTCGCCGCCGCGCATTGCGTCCTGAGGCTCGTAGCCTGACGCCATGCGCTCGTTCGACCGCGGTGCCGTCCAGCTCCATGTGCTGCACCACGCGGCCGAACACGAGATCCACGGAGCATGGATCACGGAAGAGCTGGCCCGGCACGGTCACCGCATCAGCCCCGGCACCTTGTACCCGACGCTGCACCGAATGGAGGACGAGGGCCTCCTGCGGTCGCGCACGAAAGTTGTGGAAGGTCGAAAACGGCGCCTCTACACCGCGACGCCCCGGGGGCGACGAGCTCTCGAGCAGGCACGCCGGACGTTGCGGGAGCTCGCCGCCGAAATCCTCGGTTGAACCTCGGGCCACCATCCATGGGTTAGTATCGTAATCCGATATCGGCTTTCGTTTGGGTCCTCAGATGGAGGGAGCCGCTCATGAGCAGCGTGAACGTCCGATACATGGTGGACGACGTCGACGAGGCCGTTGCCTTTTACACGAAGCACCTGGGCTTCACGCTCCTGTCGAGCGCCGCCCCCGCGTTCGCCGACGTCGCTCGGGGTGACCTTCGGCTCCTCCTGAGTGGCCCGGCGAGCTCGGCCGGGCGACCGATGCCCGACGGCGCGAAGCCCGTCCCGGGCGGCTGGAACCGCATCGAGTTCGTCGTAGACGACATCGTCGCCGAGGTCGACCGGCTTCGCGGTGCGGGGTTGCGGTCCCGCAACGACATCGTCACCGGGCCCGGCGGATCCCAGATCCTGTTCGACGATCCCTCGGGGAACCCCATCGAGCTGTTCCAGCCCGCTCAGCGCTAGCTCTCACCGGGGCTTCAGCCGCTGCACGATCAGTTCGGCGGCGGCGCGCTCGAGTCGCTTGGCCTCGTCGTCGGTTACCGGGTGCAGGTCGTTTCCCGACACGCCCACGGTCATGATGCGGTCGCCGACGCGGAGCTCGAGGAACGGTACGAGGGCCGTTCCCTTGATGTAGAAGTACGCGCCGTCGCCGAGCCCGCGCGCCGTCTCGGGCCTTTTCGCGTTCTTGCGACTGTCGAAGCTGTCGCGGCGCTCGTCGGTGCTCGCCTCGTCGACGAAGATCGAGTACTCGGGGTTCTCCTGCTCCTCGCCCACGTAGTCCTTCGACGTCCAATCGCAGAACGTCCCGGGGACCGTGCGGTCGGTGTCCTGGGAACCGGGGTACATGGGGGTGCCCATGACGGCCGTGACCTCGTTCGTCGTCAGCAGGTCGCACGCGTTCTTGATGTCGCTGTCCGCGCTGTCCGACTCCCCGCCGCCATCGCATGCCGACAGGCCCAGACCGGTGGCGAGGGCGGCCGCGATCGCAAGGAAGCGGACGCGCACGTCTACGTCCCGGCGAGCCGAGCCACGACCGGCGCGAAGGATTCGTACTGGTCGTCGCCGAGCACGACGTACGAGACACCCCACTCCTCGCGGCGCTGCGCCAGGAGATCGCAGCACTCGTCGACCGTGCCGACGAGCGCGACGCCCGACTCCAATGCGACGTCCGGTTCGAGGCCGAACCCGGGCGCGATCGCCTCGGCGAGCCCACGGCGGTCGTCGGTGATGGACGTCATGAAGTAACGGATCTGCAGCTCGAGATCGTCGAATCGGTCGCCGGCGCCCTCTCGGACCCATTCGATCTTCTGCTTGGTCATCGCCGCGATCGTGTCCTGCACCGCGTCGGAGCTGATCTCGCCGGCGCGCAGGTTCGGATTGATCCCGACGATGTCGGCCTCGCGACCGGCGAGGCGGAGCAGCTTCGGTCCGCCCCCACCGACGAGGATCGGCGGATGGGGCTTCTGCGCGGGCTTCGGGATCCCGTCGTAGTCCTTGATCGTGTAATGACGTCCGTCGAGCGAGAACGGTCCGTCTCCCCACGAGCCCTTCAAGATCGCGAGCGCCTCACCGAGACGTTCGATACGCGTACCGTGCGAGTCGTACCGGAAACCGAGAGCCTCGTAGTCGGCCGTCATCCACCCGGCGCCGATGCCGGCTTCCACGCGGCCGTCCGACAGGACGTCGATCGACGCGAACTCCTTGGCGACGACCGCAGGGTGCTTGTAGTCGTTGCCCAGCACGAGCGTGCCGACACGCAGCGAGTCCGTAGCCTCGGCCGCCATCGCGATGCCGACCATCGGCGCGTACGGAGTGTCGACGAAGTGATCCGGCATGTAGAGCGTCGAGTACCCGAGTGCCTCGATCTTGCGCGCCTTCTCCTTCCATTCCTGCGCTGACGTCGCTCCCCCGGTCTGGACTCCGAAACGGAACCTGCGATCGTGCGCCATCACGTCCCTGCCAATCTTGCGACTGCCGGAGAGAATTGCTCCATGACGTCGACTCCCACGACGACGTAGCTCATCCCCCACCGCTCACGGCGCGCCTGCACGTCGTCGATCATCTCCTCGAGCGTTCCCGCCAGCACCACCGGAGTCTCCAATGCCTCTTCGGGCGCGACGCCGAACGGGCCCGCCATCATCTCGGCCAGCGAGCGGCGGTCGTCGGTGAAGTTCGTGAACCCGACGAACGACTGGAGCTCGAGGTCGTCGAACCGGTCGCCGGCGGCCGTGCGCAGACGGGCGACCTTCTCGTCGGTGGCGGCACCCGTCATCGAGCGAGCGGCGTCGTCGCTGATCGCCACGCCGGCGCGCAGGTTGGCGTTCAGGCCGACGATCGCCGCTTCACGCGCGGCGACGGCGAGGATCTTGGGGCCGCCACCGCCGATGATGAACGGCGGATGCGGCTGCTGGACGGGCTTCGGTTGCCCGTCGAGATCGGTCACGGCGTAGTGCTTGCCTTGGAACGTGACCGGCCCGTCCGCCATCAGGCCCTTGAGGATCGTGATCGACTCCTCGAGGCGGTCGATCCGCACGCCGGCTTGGTCGAGCTCGATCCCGGACTTCTCGTAGTCGGCGGTCATCCAGCCGGCACCGAGGCCGAGCTCGACCCTCCCGTTCGAGAGCAGGTCGAGTGTCGCCGCCTCGCGAGCGAGCACGACCGGGTGCTTGTAGTCGTTGGCAAGAACGAGTGACCCCACCCGCAACGTGTCGGTGACGGCAGCGGCCGTCGCCATCGCCGGCATCGGCGCCAGCGGATGGTCGACGAAGTGGTCGGGCACGAAGAGCGTCGAGTATCCGAGCGCCTCCGCGGTGCGGGCCTTCTCACGAAAGTCGGAAGCCGACGCCGCGTGCGAGCACATGACGCCGAAGCGGAACTTTCGGTCATGTGCCACGGGTCGGCAGGCTATCCGACGCCCGCGTCAGCTCCCGGTCGAGCCGAATCCGAACGTGTTGCGTTCCGTCGAGCCGAGCTCGTCGACCACGAGCCACTCGATCATCTCGACGTCGAGCAGGACCAGCTGCGCGATCCGATCGCCGCGGGTGACGTCGTACGGACGACTGGAGTCGGTGTTCACGAGCAGCACCTTCACCTCGCCGCGGTAGAGCGGGTCGATGAGCCCAGGTGTGTTCAGACAGGTGACACCGTGGTTCAGGGCCAGGCCGGAACGGGGCAGCACGAAGCCTGCGGATCCAGACGGGACCGCAATCGCGATGCCGGTCGGGACGAGTGCGCGGCCACCCGCGGCGTCGATGTGCGCGTCGACGGCGGCGTGGAGGTCGTACCCGGCGTCGTCAGGATGTTGCGCGGCAGGCAGGGGCAGGTCGGCGTCGAGCCGCCGGATGCGCACATGCACGGCCCGAAGGGTACGCGCGTCAGTCGCGCAGGTCGCCAACCAGCTCCGATCGCTGCTCCTCGGTGAGCTCCACGACGGCGTTGTAGTTCGGATGGTCGACGACGATCCGCACCGGGCCCGCGGTGAAGGCTTCGACCTGCTCCGGCGTGAAGCGGAACTTGAGATAGTGCACGGTGGTGGTGGTCTCCTCGCGGGTCAGCCGCTCTTCGTCCTCGGGCGTGCTCGGCACCGACGACCCGTCGTGCAGCCAGATCGACGTCGCCCGCTGGATACCAACCAGCTTGGGGAGCCACTCGTAGAGGCGCTCCTTGTTGTCGATCTCGACGAAGAGCGTGCCCGACAGCTCGTTCTGGCCCGGGATGAGCGTGTTGTACGTGTCGAGCTCGTCGCGGATCTGCTCGTCGGTCAGCATGCGCTCGATGCGCGCCATCTCCTGCACCTGGAACCGCATCGTGTCGGTGTTCTCGAACGTGATCGTCAGCAGGTCGCCGAGCTGCACGCGACGGCGCTTCTTCATCTCGACGATGTGCAGCCGGAACTCGTCGCGCTCGCGTTCGTATTCGCGCAGGTCTTTGATGTCGTCGAGCGTGAGCTTGCGCATGGTCACTCCTCGGGAGGCCGTGCTACGCAAGCGGCCCCGGACGAAACTCCGGGGCCGCCGGCGCAGACACGGGTCAGCGCGGCGTCAGACGCTGTTGCTGCTGACCTGCTCGAGGCCCTGCGTGAAGCGACCGGCGTGGCTCTTCTCCGCGCGAGCCAGCGTCTCCAGCCACTCGCCGACCTCCTCGAAGCCCTCGTCGCGGGCGGTGCGGGCGAACCCCGGGTACATCTCCGTGTACTCGTAGGTCTCGCCCTCGATCGCCGACTTGAGGTTGGCGTCGGTGGGGCCGACCTCCACTCCCGTCACCGGGTCGCCGACCTCCGCCAGGAAATCGAAGTGACCGAACGCGTGGCCGGTCTCACCCTCGGCGACGGAACGGAAGAGCGCGGCGACGTCGGGGTAGCCCTCGACGTCGGCCTTCTGCGCGAAGTAGAGGTATCGCCGGTTGGCCTGGCTCTCCCCCGCGAACGCCTCCTTCAGGTTGTCGTGGGTCTTGGATCCTTGCAGCTTGGCCATTGTGCTCCTTGTGTGCTCGTCGATCGGTCAGGGGCTACGAGGACTGCGCGGCGCACTCGTCGCACAGTCCGCGGAAGTTGACCTCGACCGCCGAGACGGAGAACCCGCGCCCGTAGCGCGGCGGGAGCCGGACGTCGGGAAGGTCGAGGGGGACGTCACGGACCTTGCCGCATCGGGTGCAGATGAGGTGGTGGTGCTCGTCCTCGACGTTGGGATCGACGCGGTAGCTGCCGGTCCCGAGGTCGAGCAGGACCACCTCGCCCATGGCGGCGAGGTCGTTGACGGTTTGGTAGACGGTCTTGAGCGAGATCGTCGGCATCTGCGCCCGGGCGGCGTCGTAGATCGACTCGACCGTGGGATGCCGGTCGTCCCCGTGCAGCAGGCCGAAGATCGCCTGGCGCTGGGGCGTGACCCGCAGGCCCTGCTGGCGGAACAGTTCGGTGAGCTGATCGACCGTCTTCATGACGACTGCAAACTATCAACAATCGTTGTCAGCTGCCAACCGGAGCGGCCGAGATCGACGCTACGCGCGAAACCCATTCACCCTGCGGGTTTTCGGGGGGTTTGACCGATTTCTCCGGTGGGGAGAAGCTAGGAGAAACCTGAGGAAGGCTGTGAACCGCCGTCTGCAATTGGTCGCTTCGACGGCGGGGAGCCAGAGCGAAACCGGCCTCAGATCCTGGGCACCGAAGAAGGCGGAGGTCCGACATGGCCGGCCGAACGAGCGCCGCGAGGCGCATCTGCGCGCGAGTCACGATCCCACTCGTCGTCGTCGGGGCGACCCTCGCGCTGGGGCTTGCGCCGGCGCTGGCGGACCCCGGGAACGGCAACGGGAATCCCAACCCGCCGGGCCAGGGCGATCCGCCCGGGAACGGCAACGGGGCGGCGGCTGCGCACACAACGAACGGAAACTCCGGGACGTTCGGTTCGCCGACGTCCCCACAGCCGGTGCTGCACCCCGGAAACCAGAACGGCGCGAATGCCAATCCCGGTCCGTACTCGAGCACCCGGAACGGGGCACCGTCGCTCAACGGGAACGGCAACGGAGCAGCCGTCGGGCAGCCGTGCGCGGGTTGTGTCGGCAAGGCCGACAACAAGAACCCGCCGGGACAGTTCCCCAACGGCACTGATCCCAACGCGGGCTACGAGTGCGACAGCAACAACGGCATCGGGCAAACCAACCCGGC
>DASYFC010000171.1:0-3187 GCA_036498645.1 Acidimicrobiia bacterium
TCGGCGTCGGCGACCACCACCGCCGTTGCCGCGCTGCAGTCGATCTCGGTGGCGCCCGCGAACAAGACCCTGGCGCCCGGGATGACGCAGCAATACACCGCGACGGGCACCTACTCCGACAACAGCACACAGGACCTGACGGCTTCGTCGGCATGGACCTCGTCGTCGGTGGGCGTCGCATCCGTCAGCTCCGGTGGGCTCGTGACGGCCACCGCGCCGGGGACGACGAACGTCAGCGCGTCGGCCGGCGGCACTACCGGGGCAACAGGGTTGCACGTGAGCCCGCTGCGGCTCATCACCCTTCGTCCCCTGCTGAGCATCGTGCGAACCGGAGGAACGAGAGCCCTCACCGCGACCGGGCGGTTCGCGAACGGGGTCACCGCGACCATCAACGACCAGGTCACGTGGTCCTCGACCAATCCGGGTGTTGCCGGCGTCTCGCCGCAGGGCGTGGTGACGTCGGGCGCGCCGGGGCTGACGATCATCGTCGCCCGCTTCGGGAGCTCTTTCAGCATTCCGGCGCTCGTCCTCGTGCTGTAGTCGAGGACTCGCCTCCTCGCACGATCGAGTTCAGGCGCAGAACCCGACGCGGCGCGTCAAAGGCGCGCGGCAGCGCCTCGACGTTGACGGACACCTGATACGTACGAACGACTGCGAGCGCGCGGCGGCGCGCGTCAGCAAGATCGCAGATGTTTGGTGAGGCGACGATGAGAGCGTCACTGGCGCTGTGAAAACGCGGTCGTTTTCTCAGCAACCTCTCACGCGGCTACCTACATGCTCGGGTCATGTACCGCGCTAGTGCTCGCGCGCGTTGCGCTCGATGACAGCGACCGCGCCCACGATCGATCGGCCTCTCCCGGCCGCGCCGTCCCGCCCAGTCCAGACATCCACCACTGGCGACGGTCGAGCGACGGGCCGCTGGGTGGCGGCAGCACTGGTGGCGGCAGTCGTCGTGGGTGCGGTGCTGCGTCTCTGGGGACTCGGTGCCCATCGTCTCGGCTACGACGAGGCGTTCACGGCGATGGCGGGCCGCATGCCGGTCGGCGACCTCTTCGCGTACCTGCGCACCAATGACTCGCATCCGCCGCTCGACTATCTGCTGCGCGCGCCGCTCGCGCGTGCGGGGGTGAACGAGTTCCTGTTCCGGCTGCCGTCGGCCGTGTTCTCGGTGGCCGCGCTGGCGTTGTTCGCCTGGTGGATGCGGCGTTACGCGCTTGCCGGGATCGTCGCCACCGCGCTTCTCGCCGTGAGCGACTTCGAGCTGATGCACGGTCGCACGGCGCGCATGTACGCGGAGCTCGAGCTCATCGGAGTGCTCGCCGCGGTCCTGGCCGACTCGTGGCTCCGCCGCCCGCGCCGCTGGCACGCGCCCGCGCTCGGCGCGCTGGTGCTCGTGGCGCTTCTCACCCACGTGCAGGGCTTCCTCCTCGTCGGCGGCCTTCTTGCCCTCGCCGGGCTGCGGCGCGACCGCGAGTCGTGGCGGTGGCGCGTCTGGGTGCTCGCGGGCGCGGCGGGATGGGCGCTTCTGTGGGGCTCGTCGTTCCTGGCACAGGCGCGCGTCGACAACTCCGACTGGATCCCGCGCACGACTGTCGACGGGATGGTCCACACCTTCGGCGACCTCGTCACCAATCAGCCTGGTCTGCACCTCTTCGCACTCGCCGCTGTCGCCGCCGGCGGTGTGGTGCTCTGGCGACGGGATCGCCAGCTCGCGCGCGTCTTCGTGTGCTGCTCGGTGGTGCCGGCCGGATTGGCCGCGGCCGCAGGCACCGTCGCACCGGTGCTGATCGACCGAACGCTCACGGTCGCGGCGTGGGGCCCGCTCATGGCGCTCGGCTTCCTCGTGGCGGGCCTGGCGCGCCGGTCCCGGTTCCTCGCCGCGGTGACGATCGTGGCCCTGGCGTCACTGGCGATCCCGGCCGCCGTGCACGAGGTCGTCGCGCCGACCACCCCCGACCTCGCGCTCCGCCACTTGGCCTCCGTGGCCCGGCCCGGAGACGTGGTCGCAACGCGCCCGGCAGGCAAGCTCCCCGAGCTGGCGTGGTCGGTTGGTGTACGCGGGCGCCTGCCGTACCGCGAGACACCGGTGCATGGGCTCGGGAACGCGGGCGGGCTCGTGCTCGGGCGCCCCGCGGCGACGGGACGGACCTGGCTGCTCGACTGGACGCGGCGCCCGCTCCCGCTCGCACACGGACTTGCGTGCGCGCCCCCGTGGTCGCGCGGCCCGACCCGTCTGGTTTGCCTGCGGTGATCGACCACCCGCATGCCGGCTCCCCGTCGCGGAGCCTCTCCCAACGAATCACCCGGTGCATGAGCGTTTCGGTGGTCACCACCGTGATCAGCGTGCTCACGCTCGCTACCGCCACCGCCGGCTTCGGCATCACCGCCTGGGTCGCCAACGTGATGGCCACAACCCTCGCGACCGGTCCCTCGTACTACCTGAACCGGCGCTGGACCTGGGGCAAGACGGATGCCAGCCATCCCTGGCGGGAGGTGCTCCCCTTCTGGATCCTGTCGTTCGCGGGCCTGGCGCTGTCGACGATCGCGGTCGGAGTCACCGACGCGTGGACGGCGGGCGCGCACCTGGCCCCGCCGGTGCACACGATGACGCTCCTCGTCGCGCACCTCAGTGGGTTCGGCATCCTCTGGGTGGCGCAGTTCATCCTGCTGGACCGGGTGCTGTTCGGCCGCGACGCGCACTTCGAACGCAAGCGCCGGCGTCTCGAGGTCGCCGAGGCCCCACCGACGGATTCGATCCTTGCGCTCCGCGGCGCCCGGAGCCGCCCGGGGCACCTGGACCCGGCCGAATATCGCAGATCTGAGGTTTCCGCCTAGGATCTCCCGCGTGAGCGAGCTTCGGATCGGGCAGGCGGCCGAGTTGCTCGGGGTCAGCGCCGACACGGTGCGGCGCTGGGCCGACGACGGCCGGCTCCCGACGGCGCGCACCGAAGGCGGGCAGCGGTTGGTGGACGGCGCGGCGCTGGCGAAGTTCGCCGCCGAGCAGGAGCCGGCGCCCGAGCCGAGCTCGATCGTCGGCGAATCCGCCCGCAACCGCTTCACCGGGATCGTGACGCGCGTCGTCAAGGACAAGGTGGCGGCGCAGGTCGAGATGCGGGCGGGCCCGCACCGGGTGGTGTCGCTCATGACACGCGAGGCGGCCGACGAGCTCGGCCTCGAGGCCGGGACC
>DASYFC010000172.1:0-3485 GCA_036498645.1 Acidimicrobiia bacterium
AGCGTCGAGATGAACATGCCGATGGCGGCCAGGCCGAGCAGCGACAAGGCGACCAACACCGCCGCCAGGCCGATCCGCAACGTTCCCGCCGCCAGCGACAACGTGTCGCCGGACAGCGTCGTGACGTCCCCGATCGGGAAGAGGATGGAACCGGCGATCAATCCGGCGATCGCGACCGCGAACGTGGCGACGAAGCAGAAGATCGTCACGGTCGTCGCCTTGATGACGAGCAGCCGTGTCCGACCGACGGGACGAGACAGCAGGTATCGCAGCGTGCCGAGGTTCGCCTCCCCTGCCACCGCGTCGCCGGCGACGATCGCGACGGCGAGGGGAAGGAAGAACGGCAGCGTCACCGTGAGGCCGACGAGGGCGGCGAAAACACCGTTGTTTGTGATCTGGTCGAAGAAGCGCGGTCCCGATCCCGGGCTCGGCCCCTCCCCCGAGAGTCGCACCGCGACCGCGACCGCGATCGGCACGGCCGCGAGCACGAGCAGCAACACTCGGGTGCGGACGCGTCGGAACAGCAGCCCGATGTCAGCCAGCCACATCGAATCCCTCTCCGGTCAGCGCGACGAATGCGTCTTCGAGGCTGCGGCGGTCGGTCGTCAGGCTGCGGACGCCCACACCCGCCATGACCAACGCCCGGTTGCACTCTTCGGGTCGTTGCCCGTCGAGCTGGGCAGAGACGACCTCGCCGGTGACGACGACCGACTCCAGCCCGAGACGGTCCAGCACCTGGGCGGCGTTCCCGGCGTCCTCGGTCTCGATGCGCAGCATCGCGTCGCCCCGACCGCGGAGGTCCTCGATCGAGCCCTGCGCGACGACCTTGCCCACCGAGATGATGCCGAGGTGGGTGCAGAGCTGCTCCACCTCGCTGAGGAGGTGAGTTGAGAGGAACACGGTCGAACCCTCGGACGCGAGCTCGCGAACGAGGTTGCGGATCTCGCGCGTCCCTTGCGGGTCCATGCCGTTCGTGGGCTCGTCCAGGACGAGCAGGCTCCGGGGCCGGAGGAGCGCGGCCGCCAGACCCAGTCGCTGCTTCATGCCGAGTGAGTAGGCGCGGTACCGCTTGGTCGCGGCGGCGCCGAGCCCGACCTTCGTCAGGGCGGCATCGATGCGCGCGGCGCGGGTCTTGCGCTGGCCGTCGGGCCCGGCGGCGTCGAGACGACGCAGGTTCTGTCGGCCCGTGAGCCAGGGATAGAACGCCGGTCCCTCGACGAGCGCCCCGACCTGCGGGAGCACCGAGGAGCTGGCGGCGGGCATCGTCTGCCCCAGGAGACGGAACGAGCCTGCGGTGGGCCAGATCAGCCCGAGCAGCATCCGGATCGTGGTGGTCTTCCCCGACCCGTTCGGCCCGAGGAACCCGTACACACTGCCGCGCGGCACGGCGAGATCGACCTGGTCCACGACCGCGGTGTGGCCGAGCCGCTTCGTGAGCCCGGTGGTCTCGATCGCGAGATCGTCGCTCATGTCGTCGATGCGATCTGCGTGGCGGCGGACTCGAGCCCATTCGGTGTCACCGCGCCCGCCACCATGGGGCCGTTGTCCAGGATGAGCAAGCTGAACACGGGTGTCTCCAGGAGCCGCCCCGTGCCGTACGGGCCACTGACCGGCTTCGCGGTGCGCCCGAGGTTCTCCAATCGCCATCCGTTGAGACCGGGCAGCGCCACGACCTCGTTCCAGCCGTCCCCCACGGTCGCGAGCCGGAGCAGCGTCTGGTCGACGCCCTTGACGGATTGCACGTCGTCGACCGTTCGCGCTCGGTCGCGCTGCTGCTGCTCGTTGTTCGAGAAGTTCGGTGTTGCGGTCACGTTCGCGCCGTCCGCGACCTTCGCCTCCGGCGGCGGCCGGAACGCCAGGTTCGATGCCGCCGGACGTTTGAAGTCGATCGAGGTGAACTTGCTCTCGATCGCGACGGTCCCGCTGCGAGTGTGCACCGCCACCTTCAACGGCACGCCGTTGGCGGCGTCGACACCGATCACGATCTCGGTGACGAGCGATGTCGGCGTGTCAGGGATCAAGGCCAGCTGGTAGACGGGGCGATCGGCGACGTATGTCGGCTCGCGGAGCGCCAGTCGGGTCGCCTGCGTCCGCAGCGGGAGGAATCGCGCCGCCATCCCGTCGGGCGACTCGATGGTCCCGCCGCCCGCGAGCGCGGAGATCAGCCCGGTCGCGTCCGGCGCGGGGGCCGGGTTCTGCACCTTCGTGACACGGGAATTGCGACTGTGCCAGACGTAAGTGACGTCGCCGTTGCGGTACCAGTCGGTCTCCTCGAGCTGTTGCAGGAGCGCGATGCGGCGCTGGCTCCCGTCCTGCCACAAGCGAGCGTCGTTGTTCCCCGCCGCCAGGCCGACGAGGGATCCGCCGCCGTCTCCCGACGTGGTCCCGAAGTCGCCCAACCCGAGGTTGGTGCTCATCTCGAGGAACCCGGACCTCGGTTCCGGATGCGGGCTCGCCGCCCAGTCCGCGACTTCAGCAGGCGTCCGTGCCGGCAGCGTGGGCGCGGCGCGAGCTTCGAGCCGGTCACGAACCGAGTATCCCGCCCAGAGCAGGCCCACCAGCGCGACCGGCACGACGTAACGCCATTTCCGCGTTCTCGACCGGACCACCACCACGCCAGGTTATGACCGTCAACACGCCATCTGAACGCGGTCGCCACTCCCTGTGTGTCCGCTGAGACCCGCCGCAGGCGGGTCACCCCCCGGGCGTCCGCCCCTGCTGCGCGCCCAGACGGGCGGCGTACACCGCGGCCTGGGTGCGGCGCTCCATACCGAGCTTCGCGAGCAGATTCGACACGTAGTTCTTCACCGTCTTCTCGGCGAGGTGGACCTCCTCTGCGATCTGACGGTTCGTGAGGCCGTCGGCGATCAGCCGGAGGATGTTCCGCTCCTGGGGGCTCAGGCGCGCAAGGAGCTCGTCTTCCTCGGAGCCGCTGCGGAGCCGTTCGAGGACGCGGGCCGTCACCGACGGATCGAGGAGCGACCTGCCGCCGGCGACGGCGCGCACCGCCTCGACGACGTCCGCACCCTTGATCTGCTTCAGGACGTAACCCGACGCGCCCGCCACGATCGCCTGGAAGAGCGCTTCGTCGTCCGCGAACGACGTGAGCATGAGGCAATGGATCTCGGGATGGGCCGAGCGGATCTCCCGGCAGACCTCCACTCCGTCACCGTCGGGGAGTCGGACATCGAGCACCGCGACATCGGGACGCGTCGGTGGGATGCGCGCCAGTGCTTCGGCCGCGGTTCCGGCCTCGCCCACGACTTCGAGGTCCCCTTCGGCCTCGAGGAGCTCCCTGACGCCGCGACGGACGATCTCGTGGTCGTCCAGGAGGAACACCCTCACCGCATTGCCCACGCTTCACCCCAGGATCAGAATGTGCCCTTGCCGTTCAGCAAGATCAACCCACACATCCAGCAGCTGCTCGATGCGATCACGAGCGTCGGGACGGATCTGAGCCTACCGATCGTCCTGCAGCGGATCGT